>JBEBHC010000067.1:0-17048 GCA_040081185.1 Devosia sp.
CTGCAGGAACCCCAGGAACGAGCCGTAGAGCCCGAGCCCGACCAGCGCGACAAGCACGCCGCCCGTCACGCCGATTCCCACCCAGTCGAGCCACCTGCGCGGCGCGTAATCGACACCAAACATGCCGCCATCATCCCCTCAAGCCGCGAAAATTGGCTTAAGGCGCCGGCCGGATTTGCGCGCGCTTGCCCCCGGCCACAGCGGCGCTATCCTGCGTCCATGCCCCGCCTCACACCTTTCGAGCGCATCACGATGGCCGTCGAGGCCCAGATCCCCCTCGTCCGCGCCATGGAAAAAGCCCTCGGCCGCGACGAAGCCCACCGCCTCGTCCGCGCCGCACTCGACAAGGCCAACCGCGAAATGGTCGCCAAGCGCGGCAACCTGCTCGACATCCCCACCCTCGCCGCGGAGTTCGCGGGCTTCGGCGAAGGCGTGCGCTACGAGTTCCACACCGTCGAGCAGACCGGCACGACGCTGCGCAACGAAGTCACCCACTGCGACTACGCCGCCTTCATGGAGCGCATCGGCGCCCGCGACCTCGGCGAGCTGCTCATCTGCGACGGTGACTACGCGATGGCCGACGAACTCGGCCTCAAGCTCGAGCGCACCACCACCTGCATGGCGGGCGATGGGCACTGCAATTTCTGCTACCACGTCAAAGCCGCCGCCCCGCCCGCGGCCTGAGGAGGCATCAATGGCTCTGTCCGTCATCGGCGCAGGCTTCGGCCGCACCGGCACGCATTCGTTCAACCTGGCGCTCGAAATGCTCGGCTTCGACCCCTGCCACCACATGGAGGACGTGAACCGGTCCGATCAGCAGAAGGCGTGGTTTCGCGCCGCCGGCCGCGGCGAGCCCGTGAACTGGGACGAGGTCTATGCCGGATACAAATCGGCCGTGGACTGGCCGACCGCCTATTTCTGGCGCGAACTGATGGCCTACTACCCCGAGAGCAAGATCATCCTCACGGTCCGCAACTCGGAGGAATGGTACAAGAGCGCCCGCGCGACGATTTTCGCCGGAATGGGAGAGGCGGCCGATCCGGCCTCATTCGGCCGCGCCGTCATCAAGGACAAGATCTTCGGCGGCCGGATCGACGAGGCACACGCCATTTCCGTGCTCGAGGAGCACAACGCCGCCGTCATCCGCGACGTGCCGCACGGACGCCTTCTGATCTACCAGACGAGCGAGGGCTGGCCGAAGCTGTGCGCGTTCCTTGGGGTGGCCCAGCCGGCAGAGTCCTTCCCACACAGCAACACCACAACGGACTTTCAGGCACGCATTGCCTCCACTCAAGCGCCCCGTCCGGGTGGCTAGGAGCCTGGATCGTAGTTTTTCCGTGAAATTCACGGGATTCTGCGCTCAAGCTATTTGCCTGCTCCTGTGCTAGTGTGCCCTCCGGCGGCACGTCTCCGCCTGAGGAATCTCCGTGTCTGGTACAAAAAGCATCGCCGTCCCGCCCAAATCGGGGGCGTCGGGGAAACGGCGTGGTGCAGCACCGGCACGTCCGGCCAGCCCCCCACCGGCCGAGGCTGAGGTTCCAGCCACAGCGCGTACCGTAGCGCGTCCGACGCTGGCCAAGCCGGCGCACCGCTACCACATCGGTCAGCGCCTGCATCTGGGCAATGGCGGCAACATCATCTCGCGCGCGGCTGCCTTCTGCACGGTCGTCTCGCTCCTGCCCTACGAGGGCCGCGGCTCGCTGTTCTACCGGGTGCGGAGCGAATCCGAGCAGTTCGAGCGCGTCGTCGCCGAGGGCGATCTCAGCCCCGAGTAGGCGCGGGCGGCGACTAAATCGGCATTCCACAAATCTCGAGTTCTGTTTGCGGGCGGCGATACAATTTGCCGCGGCTGGCTCTTGATTTTTGGACGAAAGTAGATCATCTGGTTCGCCATACGCTTCGCTACCGTCTCGTGCTGTCAGACGGCCCGGCAAAAACCGGTCCTTGATCTCCTGAGAAAAACGAACGTCGCCGGCAGGCATGTCGCCGCCGGAATTCGCCTTTCAGAGGATCTCAAATGACCGAAGGCGTCGTCAAATTCTTCAACACCACCAAGGGCTTTGGTTTCATCCAGCCGACCACCGGCGGTAAGGACGCATTCGTCCATATCTCCGCCGTCGAGCGCGCCGGCATGTCCAGCCTCGCCGAAGGCCAGAAGGTCTCCTATGACCTCGAGACCGGCCGCGACGGCAAGCAGTCCGCGACCAACCTCAAGGCTCTCTGAGCCATTCCGGCGTAAGCCGGAGTTCGAGAAAGGCCCCCAAGCGGGGGCCTTTTTTTATTGCGCGCTTTTGTCGATCTGCTCGCATCCCGTTCGTCAAGCAGTCACAATGTGACCTCGGAGAGGAGCCGGGAATGACAAGAAATTATGGCTGGGTCGTCGTCGCCGCGGGCGCAGTGATTACGTGCGTCGCGATGGGGGCGCTGTTCGCCCTGCCCGTCTACCAGACGCCAATGGCCGAAGAGACCGGCTGGGCGCGCGCGGGCATCGCCGGCGCCATGACCATCGGCTTCATCACAATGGGTATTGCCGGCTTCTTCTGGGGCGCCATCAGCGACCGGATCGGAGGCCGTCCGGTCCTCATCATCGCGTCGGTGCTTCTTGGCCTCGGCCTCGTCATCGCCAGCCAGGCACCGAACCTGCTGGTCTTCCAGTTCGCCTATGGCGGTCTCGTCGGCGCTGCAGGCAGCGCATTTTTCGCTCCGCTGATCTCCACCACAGTCGGCTGGTTCGACAAGAACCGCGGTCTCGCGGTCGCGCTGGTGTCGGTTGGCGGCGGTGTGGCGCCGATGGTTCTCACGCCACTCGCCGTGATCTTGACGCAGAGCTACGGCTGGCGCTTCGCCATGCTCAGCATCGCCATCGGCGCGCTGATCATTCTTGTGCCGGCGAGCCTGCTCATCCGCCGCGCGCCTATGGCCGACGAGACACCGGCCCCGGCTGCCAACACCGACGTGGCGCCGCCGAAGACACCCTTCTCGACCGCGCTGGCCGCACTGCGCACGCCGCAGTTCATCGTGCTCGCGGCGACATTCTTTTTCTGCTGCGGCGCACATTCGGGGCCGATATTCAACACGGTCGCCTATGCCGCCTTCTGCGGCATCGCTCCGCTCGCGGCGGCCAGCGTCTACGGCGTCGAGGGCATTGCGGGCCTGTTCGGACGAATCGTGTTCGGCATGGCCTCGGACAGGTTTGGACCGCGCCGCGTCATTGTCGCCGGCCTCGCCCTACAGGCTGCCGGCATCTACGCCTACATCTACGTTTCGCAGCTGCAGCATTTCTACATCATGGCCGTGGTGCTGGGCATCGTCTATGGCGGCGTCATGCCCCTCTACTCGGTACTGGCGCGCGACTATTTCGGCCAGCGCATCATGGGCACCGTGCTCGGTGCGGCAACTATGGTGTCGAGCTTCGGCATGGCTCTGGGGCCCGTCGCAGGTGGCTGGATCTTCGACACGTACGGCAGCTACCACTGGCTCTACATTTCATCGGCCGTCATCGGGCTGGTCGCCGCGGGGATGGCACTTGCCTTCCCGCCACCGACGAAAACCAGCGAAAATGGCTCGCTGGCGCAGGCTCAGCCGGCCTGAACAGAACGTGCGAGACATTCGTCGCTTTTGCTCGAATGGCTCGCATAACTCCTTAAGATCGGTCGGGCATAGTGTGGATATTCCGTGGGCAGCGTTCTTGCTTTGAGCATCACGGACCAGAACCCACGGAGCCTCTCAAATGACGTCCATCCAGCGCTTTGTAAGCGACGAATCCGGCGCCACGGCCATTGAATATGGTCTGATCGCCGCCCTCATCGCCGTCGGCATCATCGCCGCCGCCACGACCCTTGGTAACTCGCTGACCGCCCTGTTCGGCCGCATCAGCACCAAGCTCAACGGCGCGACCGGCTGATTTAGCCAGTATCCGACTAAGCGAGGGCTCCCGACCGGGGGCCCTTTTGCTTTAGGCGGCTGCCGATGCCTCTGGTGGCGTGTCCGGCGCCTTGGCGTAAGCCTGCGACAACTGGCGATAGTATTTCGAGTTAAAGGCGATGATCGTGACGATCAGGCCGACGACGCCCGCAAGCGTGAAGACCAGCGCGATGCCGCGGGCCGGTCCAGTGCCGAACCAACCTCCAATCCAGTCTGCGCCTTTCCCGTCGGTCATGAACGGGATCACGATGAACTGCGTCAGCGGTCCGATCAGGAATGCCGTGATCGGCGACGCCGCCTGTTCGACCGATTGGGCAAAGCCGAACACCCGGCCCTGGCGCTCGTAGGGTACGACCTTCTGCAGCGTCGTGTGCTCGGCTGCCTCGGCGAAGGGGCCGAGCAGCATCCAGACGAACATGCCGCTCGCCAGCAGCCAGATCGAGCTCTGCACGGTGAACACGCAGCACACGGCCCAGGTGATGCAGTTCACCAGCAGCAACGTCCGCAGCGGGTTCTTACCCAGGCCCGTCCGCGCGATGACGATGCCCGAGATGATGAACGCGCACGAGAGCACGCCGAACAGCAGGCCCCATACCTGCACCGAAACCAGCGACAGTCCGTAGGCGTCCAGAAGCGCCATGAACACGCCGCCGAGGAAGTTGTTGATCGTCGCAAAGAAGATCAGCGCAAACAGCCCCGGCACGCCGGCGATCACGCGGATCGTACCAGCGATGTCGACCCGCTTTGGCTCCGCTGTAGCGCCCTCTTCGCCAGACTTGCTCCCGCCGGAAGTCTCGCCAACCTTTTCGTCTACCTGCACGAAAAGCAAATGAGCGAAGGCGAGCCCCGTTAGGGCAAGAGCGAAAACCAAAGTGTAGAACATGCCGCCCCAAGCGACGAGGAAACCGGAAATGACCGACGTGGTGAGAAATCCGATGCCCGAGACCATTCCGACGAGACCATTGGCCCTATCGCGCACATCCTCGGGGATCAGCACGGTCACCAGTGTCGGCAACGCGATAGAGCGGATGTTGCCCGCAATCACGCCGAACATGACGAAGGATGAAACCCCAGAGCCATGGGCTGGCGACATCGCGCATGACCGGTTCAGGCGCTCCTGCCAGCACACCGAGGGAGATGGCGTAAAAGCTGAGGGATACGAGGCTCGAGCCGAGCATTACTCGCTTCTTGGCGTTGTGGTCGACGAGGCTGCCGAACCAAATACCGAACGATGCCGTGAGGATCAGGTAAATGCCTGCGATCATGCCGGTCGCGAAGACCGACTTGGTTTCGAGATAGACCCAGAACGTGATGGCGAACCAGACCGTGAAATTGGTGATGTTGGCGACGAGGTTGTTGCCCAAAATCTGATAAAATGTCGCGTTCATCCGGCCTCTCCCGCTTTCCGAATAGTCTATTCGATCCACTCAATTCAGGCGAGCCGGCGAACCGTCCCAGCTTCCGGGCGTTCGCCAACATCACACTCGCGAGGCGCATGCATGTGCAACGATTACGAGCAGCACGTCACTCGAGCCGCCTATCAGAAGGCTATGCGCGACTCTCACTTGTCCGCTTCTGACTCGGAGTCCCCCGGCGACCTGCCGCAGGCCGACGACATCAAGATTGGCGATCTCGGACCCGTGCTCGTGGCAGCTGGAAATGGCGCGGCTCTGCGGCAGATGCGGTTCGGCTGGCCGGGCGCTCGCAAAGGCGCGCCACCCGTGTTCAACTTCAAGTCGGACGGCCGGCATTTCGAAAAGTCGCGCCGGTGCGTGGTGATCCTCTCTGGCTTCTTCGAGTTCACCGGAACCAAATACCCGAAGGCCAAGCATCGCTTCACGCTCAACGGGTCCCCCATCATGGGTATCGCGGGACTGTGGCACGAGGCCGAGGGCGACATCCCCGAAAGCTTTACGATGCTGACAACAGCTCCTGGACCCGACATCGAGCCGTATCACGATCGCCAAGTCTGCGTGCTGCGGCCGGAGGATTGGTCGGCGTGGCTCTACCTCACCAAGCCAGAGGGCGAATTGCTGAAGCCCCTGCCTGCGGGCACGCTGAAGGTCGAGACCGTGCGTAAAGGCTCGGACTAGTCTAGGTTGTCGCCATGCAACCCGATCTCGACCAACTCGCGCGGACTATTCTTCAAACATTCAGCACGAAAAAGCAGCTCGACCGACCGACGGTCGAGTATCCGGGCTTCACGCTGGATCAGGGCTACGACCTCGCCCATCGCATTCGGGACCTCCGCGTGGCGCGCGGGGAGCGTGTTGTCGGCCGCAAGATCGGCGGCACCAATCGCGCCACCTACCACCTTACGGGCGCAACCGGCCCCTCCTGGGGTTTCATGTACGATACCACCGTGGAAGAGCTGCCTGACGGCAGAGGTCGCGTCAGCCTCGGCCGATTTCCGCTCGCTCGCATTGAGCCCGAGCTCGCTCTGCACATAGCGCGAAAGCCGGAGCCGGGCATGAGCGAGGCGCAGTTGCTGGACTGCGTCGACAGCGTCTGTCACGGGTTCGAGTTCGTCTACAGCCCCTACGGCGACTGGTGGGTAAAGGGCGCTGACGCGGCGAGCGCCTTTGGGATGCACATGGGCTACCGGACCGGACCGTGGGTGGACATCTCTGACGATCGCGCAGGCTGGGGCGAGATGCTGCGCAATTTCACCATTACGCTCGGTAACCAGGCTGGCATCCTACGCGAAGGCAAGGGCAGTAACGCGCTTGGCAGCCCGATCCTCGCGCTGCAGGCCGTCGTCGACGAGATCGGCGATCACCCCGATCGCACGCCCGTAGCAGTCGGCGAAATCGTCACTACGGGCACACTTACCGAACTGATGCCCGCGATGCCGGGCGATACTTGGACGACGACCATTTCCGGTGCGCCGCTCACCGGTCTGCGAGTGACGCTCGACTGACCGTCACGCCCAAGTGACGGCGTTCGCCGGTTCCCGTGAGTGGCGAAACCCGCCGCGGACGCCTATATCTGCGCCATCACACACGATCGGAGGAATGTGATGACCACCGAGACGGCCATTCTGGCTGGCGGCTGCTTCTGGGGCGCGCAGGATTTGATCAGGCGCCAGCCCGGCGTCATTTCGAGCCGCGTCGGCTATTCCGGCGGCGATGTACCCAACGCCACCTACCGCAATCACGGCAATCACGCCGAAGCTGTCGAGATCGTCTTCGATCCGACCAAGACCACGTTCCGCAAGCTGCTGGAGTTCTTCTTCCAGATCCACGATCCGACGACGATGAACCGGCAGGGCAACGACGTCGGCATGAGCTACCGGTCGGCGATTTTCTACATGTCGCCGGAGCAGAAGCAGGTCGCCGAGGACACCATCGCCGACGTCAACGCCTCAGGATTGTGGCCGGGCAAGGCGGTCACCGAAGTCGCGCCCGCCGGTCCGTTCTGGCAGGCCGAGCCTGAGCATCAGGACTACCTGATCAAGCATCCAGGCGGTTACACCTGCCACTGGGTGCGGCCAAACTGGGTGCTCCCCAAGCGTGGCGCGGCGGTCGCCGCCGAGTAAGACGATCAGTGGCGCGTCCCCCGGGGCGCGCCTTTTTCGTGGAAAGCGCCGAAATCTGGGGACGCGCCACGAGGCAACCAAATTGCTGCGGAATGATTCCGGACCTTTCGAGCGTCATACCGGGTCAACCATGAAACTCCTCCGCCTCGCCGTCCTTGCCACGCCTCTGGTGCTGGCCGCCTGTTCCGGCAGCGCTCCGCCCGCGACTGAAAGCTCGTCAGCCTCGGCCGCCGCTCCTCAGGCCGCCGCCGAGAAGCCTGCCGCACCGGCAGCTGCTCCTGCTGAGGCGAGCCTTCTCGATCCGCTCTATGGCAAGTGGGCCGTCGACCTCAAGCAGTGCGAGGGGCCCGGACCGGGCGCCATCACGATCAGCGAAACGCGCTTCGAAGGCGCCGAGAACGGCTGCGACATCAACGGTTTTACCGACAACAAGAACGGCACATTCACTGCCGCCCTCACCTGCTCGTCGCAGGGTCAAACCGCCAACGAGAATATCCAGATGCGCCCGATCTTCGCACCCACAGGCGAAGGCATCGACATGGTTTACCTCAACCGCAAGAACGCCACCTTCACCGTGCTGCGGTGCAAGCAGCCTGCGGCAAGGAACCAGAACTAGCGGGACTTGCGGTCGCGCCACCAGCGGCCGAGATTGCTCATCGAGCGCCAGCCGCGCACCACGGTGTTCGCCACCGGGCGCCGCAGCGGGACGATATCTATCGCGAGGATCAGCAGCCCGAGCGGCAGCATCCAAATGCCGAGGACCGGCAGGAAGCTGAAGACGCCGCCCAGCATTAGGAGAAGTGCCAAGGGAATGCGCACGAGGCGTGCCGACGGCCGTCGTATCCATTCCAGGAAGCGCCCTGCTGGTGGAAACTTCCGGCTCAGCCTGTCGAACAGGCGATGGAAGCGCGGGTCGTTGCTGCTGTCGGTATCGTTCATGCTGGTGGATATGGTCAGTGCAGCGCCTACTGCAAGGCGGATCGCCGCTCCGGCATGCTCAACGCCATCTTAAGGCCCGTGCTGCATTGTCGATGCACTCCCGATGAGTTCTGCGTTCCGGAGTGTCAGGGTTGTTGCGTTTCCCCAGTCTTTTGGCCGCCTTTGCGGTCACGATGCCGCTGCTTGCCGGCTGCGCGACGATGTCGCCGTTCGCCATGCTCGGTGCCAAGGAGTGCATGACGCGGGTCATGTATTTCGAGTCCATCCGCTCGAGTGCGGAGGGCATGCTAGCTGTCGGTACGGTGGTGATGAACCGCATGGCCGACCCGCGATACCCCAAGAGTGTTTGCGGCGTCGTCGGGCAGCCGAACCAGTTCGCGCCGGGCGTGCTCTGGAAACCCATGCGCGAGGGCAAGAGCCTGAAGCTTGCGCGCAGCGTCGCCGATCGAGTCTTGCGCGGTGAGCGACACCGTGGTCTCGGCAGCAACGTCAAGTTCTTCCACACTGCCGGGCTGACCTTCCCCTACACCAACATGCACTACGTGCTCGAGGCGGGCGGAAACATCTTCTACTACAAACAATAAGGGCGCGGCCAAAGCCACGCCCTCGCATCGTCCGTTGTCTCGATGGCGCTAGAAGTCGCCGCCCATATCGAACCCGCCACCGTCGAAGCCGCCACCATCGCCGAAGCCTCCGGTGTTACCGGCATCGCTACTGTCGCCGGTGTCGTTGTCACCGCTTTCGCCGTTCTGGTCGGGCGGAACTTCGGCCGCGTTCGCCGCCCCGCTCGAAAAGATTGAGCCGATCATCGAGCCAAGCAACACGCCACCGGCCACACCGAGCGCCGTCTGTGCCGCCCCGGCGAGGAATCCCCCGCCATAGGCCGGCTGCGGATCACGATCCCACGGGCCGCGCTGGCGCTGATCCTGGCGCGCGTTGTCGCGACTGCCGCGACCAAGCTGGGCCTCGAGGCTGGCGATCTTCTGCTCCGCCTGATTCAGCGCCTCCTGCTGCACCACAACCGTCTGCGCCAGGTAGTACGGCGCCGCGGGCTGGCGCGAGATATTCTGGCGGATCAGCGCCTCGGCCTCCGCGTCGCGGTCAGGCGCCTTCCGCTCGGCCTGCGCAAGCCGGTCGAACAGGCCATTGATGGCTTCACGGTCTTCATGGGTCAGCATCTGGAGATCCTCCTTGGGGACTGAAGCTGTTGACACCAATGATTTGGTGGCCTCCCCGGCTCCCGCAATGACCGATTATCCGATTGCGACCCATTGACATGGCAACCAGCCATCCCATGCTCCGTTGATCAGCGGAGACCTCGCCATGGCCGACACGCCCGACGACACTAAACTCACGCAAACCAAGTCGCGCTGGGCGGAACTGGGCAAGTTCCTCACCGGCATGACCGCACGTCCTGAGGACGCGCGGCTCCCCCCGGGCCAACACCTGGTGCGAAACTGGCCGGTGCTGGATCTCGGCCAGACGCCGAATATCGCCAAGGAGAATTGGCGGCTCGACATCCGCGGCGAAATCGAGAGCCCGGTGACCTGGACATGGCACGATCTGATGTCAGCGCCGCAGACGCACAAGCTCAGCGACATCCATTGCGTCACGACCTGGTCGCGCTACGACAACAACTGGGACGGTGTCACGACCCACGATTTGCTCGAAGCTGTGCAGCCCAAAGCGGACGTTACCCACGTTCTGCTCACTTCGAACGACGGCTACACCACCAACCTCAGGCTTGAGGACTTCGCCTCCGCCGAGGCACTGTTGGCCCACAGATGGGAAGGCGAGCCGATCACGCTCGAGCACGGAGGCCCGGTGCGGCTGGTCGTGCCGCACCTCTATTTGTGGAAGTCGGCCAAGTGGCTGCGCAAGATCGAGTTTGCAACCCGCGACCATCCCGGCTTCTGGGAAGTGCGCGGTTATCACAACCGAGGCGACCCGTGGCAGGAGGAGCGCTACTCCTAGTTCGCCACCATCGGCGGTGGACCCGGCGGTAGCGCGGCGAGTTCGGTATAGACCGTCTCGAGGCGCTTCTTCGCGAGCGGCGGCACCGTGGCAGCCTTCACTGCATCAAGATTGGCGGGCGGCAGGTCCCCAACCACCACGAGCGCGACCATCCCCATGGAGAAATGCGGCAGGCACTTGATGGCGTACGCGCCGGGCACGGTGAAGGTCACCGCTATCTCTTGGCCGATCTTGCCTTTGAAAGTTTCGGCACCATCCGGAAGCATGCCCGGTATGGACTCAGCATTGTGCGCCTTATCCGTCGGGATGAACGTCACCGTGTCGCCGACGGAGATGGTGGTGAGGGCCGGCTCGAACACCATGGAGCCGCCATTCGAGCCCTTGTTGAGCATGTGGACTTCGAAGTTGGCGGCATGGGCTGCGAAACTCGAAGCGGCGAGGAAAGCGGTGGTGATTATTGCTGTTCTGACCATTTGGGCATCTGCCGTTTCATGAAGGTGAGGTCGTTGCTCTTCAGTGCTGCACGCACCGCGAGTTGGGTGCCTGGTATCACCGGACCGGTGGTGTCGGCATAGCACGGTGCGAGGGTTTAGGCACGCTTGACCGAAGCTCGCGGCACGAGCGACCTCACGTCGAACTCGCGCGCATATGATTGGCGGGACGGGTGCGGCGTTTCGGGGAATTGGTGCGCTGTCGGTGTGCAGCGCATAAGTCGCTTCGGATCAGGCACAGGGCGCGCCATGCCGAAACGAACAATTGCGCCAGACGGTCCGAGTCCCAAGGAAGCGATACTCGCTCTCACCGACGCGCTGTACCGCGAGCATTCGGACCTGCTCTATCTGATGCCGAGCTATCGCGCCTCATCAGCACGCGCGCCGACAAAGACTTGAGCAAGGTGGGGCTGACGCATGCGCAATGGTGGGCGCTTATGCACGTCTTCGAACATGAAGGCGCGACCCACTGGCGGATATCCTGCAGATGGGCCCGCGCCGGTGCGGGCGCCCTGCTCGAACGACTTGAGGCCAAGAAATGGATCGAGCGACGGCCCGACGAAAAAGATGGCCGGGTGCACAGGGTCTTCCTCCGTCACGAAGTTGTCCCGGTATTCGCCACATGACCGACGAAGGCAGGACACTGTTTGACTCCCTGCTGGCCGGGCTGTCACCGAGCGAAGAGGCCCGTATCCTCGCCGGCATCCGTCGGATCAAGGCCAACGCCGAACGCTAGCGATCGCGTTCGATAGCGAGAAGCTCACGCGCCGAGATCAATCCGTGCGTCAGGCGCTGCCAGCTACCAAAGCGGCCAAACGTGACCCGCGCGTCGGCGAGGTTCACTGCGACTTCTCGCCAGCCAATCCGGGCCGGCGTTTCATGATGGTGCTCGACACGTGCAATATTCCGGACAGGAATTCGTGCTCCTGCCGCGGCGACCGTCACTCGTCCGGTTGCACCCAACGCGTCAACGACATGCATCGCTTCGGCGAGTGCAGTCTGCGCGCCTATCCTCATTGAGGGCCAGGCATTGGCGTGGTTGCCGCCCACCTGCTGGAGAGGCTTGATTGTGCCGGCGAGATAGAGCGGAAGTTCGTCACTCGCGAGTTGTCGCGCCGCCTCGGCCAGATGGGCGCGCCACACTTGTGGGTGGCGTCCGCGTCGCGGCACCCGCCGCTGGCCGACGATCGGGCCCTCGTCGACCCTTGGTTCGAGCCGATGCATGGTGACGCCACCAAACTCGTCGGCGGTGCCGTCGAGCATCATGGCGTCGATGGGCGTCGGCCCGCGATAGGGCGGCAGCAGCGCCGGATGGAAATTGACCGCGCGGGTGCCGAACATCAACAGCAGGTGCGCCGGCACGATCTGGTAAGTGAGCGCCGTCACCAGCAGGTCTGCACCAACGCCGGCGACGTGGTCGATAACCCCGTCCCACTGCCTAAGGGGCGGCGGCGAGAACCGCGCAATACCGTGGCGCTCGGCCAGCGCGCGAACATGCCAGTTCGGCGCCAAGCGCCGTGTCGTCTTGTGGTCGAGGTTGCCGGCCGACCAGATTTCCGCAACCTCAATCCCGGCGCCGAGCAATCCCTGCAGCACACCGCCGGCCATCACGCCGCCAGCAGTGACCACAATCGCCCTGGCGGCCGGCACGCTGCCTCAGCCGGTGAAGTCGCGCTTGCCGAGCGGCACACCCGCGTGGCGCAGCAGGTTGTAGGCTGTCGTCACGTGGAAGTAGAAATTCGGCAGCGCGTTGGTCAGCAGGTAGTCCTCGGCCGCCCACTCGACGCTCTCGCCATTCACGCGCAACGGGATCATCGCCGCCTCCTTGCCGTCGATGCGGCCGGCGTCGATGCCCTTGAGGAAATCGAGCGCCTTCTGCAGCCGCTCCTTGAGCTCGCTCCAGGTCTTCTCCGTATCCGGCCAGGACGGCGGTGCTTCCCCGGAAACGCGACCGGCGAATAGCTTGGCCCGGTCGGTGCCGTTCTGGATCTGGAATGCAAAGCTGTGCATGTCGGGCGCAAGGCGCATACCGACATACACGTCCGGGTTGAACTTCCGCTCAGCGGCATAGGCTTCAGCCTTCGCCATGATGCCCTGCAGGTTTGTCAGCATACGAACGAACACGCCCAGCGAGGCGGAGTGAAACGACGTCGTCATCGCGAAACTCTCGTTGCGGCCCAAACGGCCGGTGGTTGCAAGCACGACTCGGGGCTGCCCCCTTCATCGCCATTTGCCGATGTAAGGGAGGGCGCTCGCGTAAGCAACATCCGCGATATGGCCAGCGGCTTTCGCCCCGGCTAGCATCCGTCCGTTGCGGAGGGATTCATGGCTGAAACCAAGACGAAGCAGACCGATGTGCCGGTGGAGGAGTTTATCTCCCGGATCGAGGATCCGCGTAAGCGCGCCGACAGCCATGTGCTTATCGACATGATGCGGAAGATCAGCGGCGCCGAGCCGGAGATGTGGGGACCCACCATTATCGGCTTCGGCTTTTGTCACTATGTCTATGACAGCGGCCGCGAAGGAGACACGGCGCTGGCCGCCTTCTCGCCACGCGCCGCCGAACTCTCAATCTATCTCGCCGGCCACTACCCGGAGATCAAGGACAAGCACGAGGCGCTGCTGGCCAAGCTCGGCAAGCACCGATCCGGCAAGAGCTGTCTGTATGTGAAGCGGCTTGAGGATGTGGACATCAAGGTGTTGGAAAAGCTCGTCAAACTGTCGTTCGACGCGACTGTAAAACGCTACCCCGCGAGTGTCTCGAAGCTGTCACGAGCTTGAAATAACAGAGCCACAGGCGGTTTCCCGACTGTGGCTCTGGAGAGCGCCCGCCGCATGTTGAGGGCTTGGGGGCTGCGGCGGAGGCTACTCGTGGTTCACCCTGCATGGGTCGTTTGCAGAATTGGGCGAACGCTTGAAAGATGGACCTCCTATTGGGCAATAAAAGGCCCCCTCACCGATTGGTGATGAATCTGGAGGATTGTTCATGCGGGTTGCCGGGCCGGGGCAAACCCCATAGATCACGGGCGCAAAGCCGGAATCCCACGGGAAACTGGCAATGCAAGGAACGACATGGACATCATTACCCCTGAGCCGATGGCTCAGCGCGCATTCAAGGACCCGGAAGCTGCCTGGGCCTATGTCGCAGAAATCTATCACCGCAACATCGCGTTCGTCCGCGAGCACCTGATCGGGCTGTCGCGCGGCATTGTCCCCAAGGGTCGGGTGCGCGCCTTCTACCCGGAGGTGCAGGTCACTTCGCGCAGCTACGGTAAAACCGATTCAACGCTGGCCTATGGATACCTCCACACGCCGGGCGTCTACCGGACCACGATCACGGCACCGGATCTGTTCAAGACCTACCTGCTGCAGCAGTTCAAGGTGATCCTCGACAACCACGGTGGCGCGATCGAGGTGGGCGAGTCCACCACGCGCATCCCGATCCATTTCGCCCTCGGTCCCAACGACCAGCTCGACGGCGAGGCCATCAATGGTCTCCAGATCCCGCTGCGCGATCTGTTTGACGTTCCCGATCTGCAGGACACGGACGACGAGATCGCCAACGGCACCTTCATTCCCCCGGTCGGCGGTCCCTACCCGCTCGCGCACTTCACCGCGCCGCGCGTCGACTACTCACTTTACCGGCTGAGCCACTACACCGGCACCGATGCCGACCATTTCCAGAATTTCGTGATCTTCACGAACTACGCCTTCTACATCGACGAGTTCTGCCGCATCGCGCTCGAGCACATGGCCAACGGACATCCCGACTACGAGGCGTTCGTCGAACCGGGCGGGCACATCACGCGCAACAGCCGGCTTGGTGGCGGCGAGACCGGTGAGCGCGCCACGCGCATCCCGCAGATGCCGGCCTACCACCTCAAGATGGCTGGCTCGCGCGGCATCACCTTCGTCAATATCGGCGTCGGCCCGTCCAACGCCAAGACCATAACCGACCATGTCGCCGTGTTGCGCCCCCACGCATGGATCATGCTTGGGCACTGCGCGGGCCTGCGTAACTCGCAGGAGCTGGGCGACTACGTACTTGCGCATGCCTATTTGCGCGAGGATCACGTCCTCGACGCCGATTTGCCCGTGACAGTTCCTATCCCCGCCCTGGCAGAAGTTCAGGTGGCGCTGGAGCAGGCGGTGGCGGAAGTCACGCATCTCGAAGGCATCGAAACCAAGCGCATCATGCGCACAGGAACCGTCGCCACATTCGATAATCGCAACTGGGAGCTGCGCGACCAGAACGAGATTACACGCCAGCTCAGCCAGTCGCGTGCTGTTGCGCTCGACATGGAGTCGGCGACGATCGCCGCCAACGGCTTCCGGTTCCGCGTACCCTACGGCACCCTGCTCTGCGTTTCGGACAAGCCACTTCATGGCGAGCTAAAGCTGCCGGGCATGGCCTCGGACTTCTATCGCACCCAGGTCAACCGGCATCTGATCATCGGGCTGCGCGCCATGGAAATCCTCCGTGACCAACCGCCCGAGAAGTTGCACTCGCGCAAGCTCCGGTCATTCGCCGAAACGGCGTTCCAATAGTCTAGAGCGCGACGAAGTCGGCTTCGAGGAACTCGGCAACTTCCTTCTCCCAGCGGTCGCGTACGAACGCGACATGCTTGGGGTGGACGTTGTAGGCGTCGTATGCTGCCTGGTCGGCGAAGCTCATCGGAAAATTGAAGCGGTAGGGGTTCTTGCCGCTCACCTGCCGGGTCTGCTCGAAGTCTCGCACCCCTGCGATCGCAGTCAGTTCGCTCTTGGCGTCAGCAAGGAACGCCTGCTCCGCGGCACTGCCAGCGGCGTGCTTCAGGTTGAAAGCGACAGTGTGTCTGATCATCGGGCGGCTGCTTCCTGGGCGGCTGCGACGGACTCGCTTGCAGCGATCGCCGCCATGTTGACGATGCCTCGGCTGGTGACCGACGGCGCGAGGATATGGGCCGGCGCACGCGGCCCCATCAGTATCGGACCAACCGCGAGACCGTTGGTCATCTCCTTGAGCAAGGTCATCGACAGGTTTGCTGACTCGAGGTTCGGGAAGATCAGCAGGTTGGCTTCGCCCGACAGAATGCTCTCAGGGACGTATCGGGCCCGCAGGTCCTCGTTAAGCGCGAGGTCACCCTGCATCTCGCCTTCGACGATGAAGTCCGGCGCAGCGGCTTTGAGCTGGCGATAGACTTCGCGCATCTTGAACGCCGTGCCGCCATCGCGCGACCCGAAGTTCGAGTAGCTCAGCAATGCGGCCTTGGCCTCGATGTTGAAACGCTTGAGGTGACTGCGGGCCTGCAAGGCAATGGCAGCGAGTTCCTCGGCTGTCGGGTCAATGTTCACGTAGGTGTCGGTGAGAAAGAACGCGCCGCGCGGCATGATCAGCATCGATAGCGCCGACACGTCGTGCACGTTGTCCTGCATTCCGATGACCGAGCGAATATCGCGCACGTGCTTGATATAGCGGCCCTGCAAGCCGCAGAGCATCGCGTCGGCATCGCCGCGCTTCACCGCGAGCGCCGCAATTGTCGTCGTGTTGGTGCGGACGATGGTTCGCGCCGTCTCGGGCGTCACACCGTTTCGACCAACCAGCGAGTGGAACAGAGATACATAGTCTCGATACCGCGGATCGTCCTCGGGGTTGATGTTGTCGAAGTCGCGGCCGGCGACAAGCGTGAGGCCGAAGCGCCGGATGCGGCTCTCGATAACCTGCGGCCGACCGATCAGGATCGGACGTGCGATGCGCTCTTCGATCAGAACCTGCGCCGCCCGCAGCACGCGCTCCTCCTCGCCATCGGAGAAGGCGATGCGCTTGCCCTGCCCGGCCGCCCGATCGATGACCGGCTTCATGACAAGACCGGAGCGGAACACGAAGCGGTTGAGGCTATCGCGATAGGCCTCAAAATCGGCGATAGGTCGCTTGGCGACACCGCTGTCCATCGCTGCCTTTGCGACGGCAGGCGCGATACGGAGAATCAGCCGCTGGTCGAACGGGTTTGGAATGATGTGGTCCGGCCCATAGACCGCCGGCTGGCCAGTCGGCGAAACCTCGAGCCCCGGATCATGCGCCAGCCGCGCGATGGCGTGCGCGGCGGCGAGTTTCATCTCCTCGTTGATGGTCGTCGCCACCACGTCGAGGGCGCCGCGGAAGATGAAGGGAAAGCAGAGGACGTTGTTGACCTGATTGGGGT
>JBEBHC010000068.1:0-17042 GCA_040081185.1 Devosia sp.
ACATCTATTCGACGGTCGATCCCGCAACCGATGGGCACGCATATTCCTGCTCGAAGTATTTGTCGGCGCTGTCGCTCACTGGCAGCGATTGTGTGATCGAGGATCTGGAGACGGAGGGCGCGGGCCATCAGGACGGCAATGTCGTTTCGAGTGGCGCGCGCACCGCGATGAAACGCTGCAAGATCAAGCACGGCTCTCGGCACGGATCGCTGTTCGGGCCGAACGCGAGCTTTGTGGAGGACACCTGGATCGGCGGGCGCAACCGCCAGGAGGCCGGTGGCGCGGACCAGGTGGTGATCTATGTCGCCGCGACGTTTGGCGGAAGCGATGGTGCAACCTTCACGGACTGCGTCAACCAAGGCGAGGATACGGCGTACCTCGATATCAGCGGCGACAACGTCTCGGGCGTGTTCGCCCATGACGGCAGCAATGCGAAGTTGCCGGGTACGATCCTCCACACACGCGGAACGTTCCGAGACAACCTCAACGGCAACACGCCGAGCGCGGTGACCACGCAATACGTGTCGCCGGTTCTCGCCGGCGCCAAGCGGCTCGTCGGCGATCACTCCGGCAACGCCGACGTAACGATCACCGATGCCAGTGGGTCGGTGGGAGCGATGTTCCTCTCCAATTTCAGCTCAGGTATCCAGACCATCAGCACGGCACGCAGCGCTGTGACGATCGATGGGTCGCGGCATGCCACCTCGTTCAAGGGTGCGGTGATCAGCCAGAACGGCGGCGGCGACCTCAACTGGATCGAGGACCATGACGCGTTCACCTGGACGGGTTCGGCAGGCTTCCGGGCCGTCAGCCAGGTCGCGAAGGGGTCGATCACCCGCTATGACAGCAGCTTTGCCGGCACGCTGCAGGCGCACGACAAGCTGGCCGAAGGCAACGCGTCGGGCGATGTGGAGTTCTTCGGCGACCGCAATACCTACAAGTCCGGTATCGGATGGTCATTCAAGGACCAGAACCCAGCAAATCTCACGGCGTGGAAAGCGCTGGTGACACCGGCCGATGCGAACTCGGTGGCTCTGTGATCAGCCCTCGAGCTTGAGCCCGGTGAGTTCGCGCAGGCGGGCGATGCGGGACGGATTATCGGGGCAGTCGGCGATGGCTGCCTCGAGTTCCGCGGTCTTCGCACCGGCGATCCAGCGGTACCAATAGCCCTGCAGGAAGTGATAGTTGAGACCTGCCCAGCCATCGAGAAATCCCAGCTGCACAAAATATCGCAGCAGGAAGTAAAGTGTGCTGGCGATCGGGTAGGGCAGGCGATTGTAGATGCTCTTGAGCGAGCGCTTGCGGCTCAATTGCTCCGAGCCGACGCGGCCGGTTGGTCGTGAGGGAAACAAGCCGTGACGCTCTCCGGTGACGGCGACAGCTTCGCGCGTCGCGTAGGCGCGGTGCTTGGCGATAAACCATGCGCGGTCGTTGAGGTTCTCGTCGCGGAAGCCGCCGGCGAAGGTAATGGCAAGACCCTCGTCGAGCACGATGTGTTCGTCCATCCAGCGCGGCTCGATATGCGCCTTGCCCGACCGGTAAAGGCGCAGAAGCGTCAGCGGATAGCGGCCGCCGTGGCGGATCCAGCGGCCCATGAAGATGTGCTTGCGATCGAAGTTCACGCCGGTGACATCGGCGGGAAGCGTGCGGAGGCGGGCGGCGATTTCGGCCGCCAGGTCGGGCTCGATCACCTCGTCGGCGTCGAGACGTAGGACCCAGTCCGCACCGGCCGGCAGCGTTTCGACGGCCCACTGGAACTGGTCGGCCTGATTGATGAAGGGATGCGTGCGGGTTTCGGCGCCGAGGCTCCTGGCGATTTCGATCGTGCGGTCGGTCGAGTTGGAATCGACGACGTGGATGGTCGTCGCGAACGATTTCACCGACGCGATGGCGCGTGCGATGTGCAGTTCCTCGTTAAAGGTGAGGATGATGACCGCGATGGTCTCAGCCATTGGGGCGTTGACGCTGGCGCAGTTTCCGCGCCGGGTTGCCGGCATAGACGGTCCATGGCTCGAGATCGCGGGTTGCGACCCCGCGCGCCCCGAGCACTGCGCCTTCTTCGAGGGTGACGCCGGGGCCGACGAAGGCTTCGGCGGCGACCCAGCTGCGCGCGCCGAGGGTGATGGGCTCGGCGTAGAGCTGGAAGTTCGCATCGTCGATGGCATGGGTGCCGGTGCAGAGGTGCGCGCGTTGCGACACGAGTGCGTAGGGCTCCAGCGTCACAGGCGCCATGCAGTAGCAGATGACGCCGGGGCCGAGGGTCGCGCGTTCGGCCATCGTGAGATGCGGCGGATACCACACGGAAACACCCGGATAGATGCGCGCGGTGGCTGCAAGTTGCGCGCCGAACAGGCGCAGGAGAAAGCGCCTCCAGCCATGCAGCGGAACGGGAGTCCAGGTGCCCAACAGACGCCAGGTGACAGCCCAGATGGCGCGGCGCATGCGGTTGCCGAGCGAGAAGGTCGGGCCACCGGTCAGCGGGGTCGTGCGCGCTGCGTCGAGGATTTCGCCGCTCATTGCGCAGGTTCCGGTTGGCGTTCCGGCGTCTTGACGACGCCCATCAACAGCGCCTCGAGGTCGCGCGCCGCGGCATTGACCGTGAAGTGGCGCAGGTAGCAGTCACGGGCAGCGCGGCGCATCGCGGTACGCTGCTCATCGGTTAGTGCGAGATAGCGGGTCAGCAAGGAGAGGGCGCCGTCTTGCGTGTCGGGTGCGACGAGTCCCGAGCCGGTGGTTTCGACTTCGCGCCAGATATTGACCTTGTCACTGATCAACACCGGCACTCCGACGGCAAGTGCCTCGGCTACGGCGATACCGAAATTCTCCTGATGTGAGGTGAGGACGAAGGCTTCGGCCGAGGCTAGCGCCGACCACTTGGCGGTGCCAGTGAGTAGCCCCGGGAATGTCACGCGCCCGCCCACTCCAAGCGTTTCGGCAAGAGCACGCAGTGAGGGGGTGAGGTTGACGTTGTCCGGTCCCGCAATGACGAGGTCGAGATCGGGATGGGCGGGGGCGATGCTGGCGAACGCTTTGATGAGCAGGTCGCAACCCTTCTTGGGGTGCAACCGGCCGAGGAAGAGCAAGGTGCGGCGGGCCGACTGGCTTTCGCGCTTTGTGATTTCCCCCGGCGCACCGGCGGCGTAGGCGACCACGCGCGAGCGATAGGCGGGTGCGGTGAAGTTCAGAGCAGCGCGCTCGCGCTCTTCGGCGGTGGTGAAGAGCACGGCCTCGGCGCCGGCTGCCGCAGGCCCTTCGAGCAGGCGCCAGTAGAGCGACTTGAGGACATGCTTGACGGGATTGGCTTGGCCGAACCATGGGTCCAGCATGCCGTGCGCGAAGATGAAGTAGGGGACGCCTGCGGCACGCAGGGCCCCGGCCGAACCGACGCTGCTGTAATTCCAGAGGCCATGCAGGATGGCGGCGTCGAAGTTGCGCGCGTTGTCGCGCAGCCATGCAGGCAGCGCCGGAGTGTACCCGAAGCGGCGCGGTGCGGGACCGAGCGCAACTACTGGCAACGGGAAGTCAGGGATGAAAGGTGCATCCGGCGGATCGAGGCAGAGCACCGTGGTGTGATGGCCCATGTCGTTCATCCGCTCAGCGCTCAGGCGCAGACCCTCGATGGGGCCACCCGTGGCTGGATCGACCGAGCGGATGATGCGCAGAATTCTCATGTCCGAAACAACTCGAAACAAGTCCACAGGGACACAAGGCTGCCGCGAAAAGGGGCGGATCGGCGAAATAGTAATCGAATTGACCGCGCAGTGAAATCATGTTCCCTGCATTTGCGGCTTGTTTGGTTGGCGTCAGCTCTGATCGTGGACTCTGTATGTGCGGCATAGCCGGTGTCCTCAGCCGCGACAGAAGCAGTGAGGCCACGCACCGCGCCGGCAAGGCGCTGGCGCGTGTCTCCCACCTGATAGCCCAGCGCGGCCCCGACAGCAGCGGGGCGTGGGCCGATGCCGAAGCGGGCGTGCAGTTCGCATTCCGCCGTCTAGCGATTCAGGATCTCAGCCCGCTCGGCGCACAGCCGATGCAGACCGCCGATGCGCGTTACACGATTGTATTCAACGGCGAGATCTACAATGCGCCCGAGCTGCGTGCGGAATTGGCTGCGCGAGGCGCCGTGTTTCGTGGCGGCAGCGATACCGAGGTGCTGCTGGCCGGGTGGGCGGCGGAGGGACCCGCGATCCTCAGGCGGTTGCGCGGCATGTTCGCGCTGGCGCTGTGGGATGGGCAGGAGCAGGTGCTGCACCTGGCGCGCGACCCGTTCGGGATCAAGCCGCTGTTCATTTTGCGCGAGGCGGGGAACGTCTGGTTCTGCTCGTCCTATCGCGCGTTGGTGCGAGCACGCGTCGCGCCGCTGTCGCCCAACCTTGCGGCCGAGGCGGGGTTCTATCTATGGGGGGCGCTGCCGGAACCTCTGACGCCGTCGCGCGAGATCTCGCAACTTCCGGCCGGCGGTCATCTGGCGATTGGACGGGATGGCGAGCGGCTTTCGATCATCTCGCCCATCGATAGCAACTATCGTCATCCGCTCCCGGACGTACCTGAAGTCGGCGATGCCATCCGCGGTAGCGTGCGTGCGCACCTCTTGTCCGATGTGCCGGTGGGCCTGCTGCTGTCGGGTGGACTGGACTCCGGGGTGATCGCGGCGACCATGGCCGATCAACGGCAGGACCTCACGGCGGTGACGCTGCGCTTTCCCGACCTGCCCGCATCGGCGGACGAAACGGAGACGGCTGCAGCGATAGCGGCGAGCGTCGGGGCCCGGCACTCGGTGGTTGCGGTGTCGGGGGCCGAGTTTGGGGAAATCCTGCCGGCATTCCTCGATGCGATGGACATGCCCAGCGTCGATGCGCTCAACACCTGGCTCGCCTGCCGCGCCGCGGCATCGGCCGGGCTCAAGGTTGTGTTGTCCGGGGTGGGCGGCGACGAGCTGTTCGGCAGCTATCCGAGCTTTACCGACGTGCCGCAGTGGCATGCCCGGTTCGGGGCAATCGCGCGGCTGTTCGGTCGCAGCGGCTGGCGGCGGGCCGCCTTTGCGCTCACCGCGCCGCTCAGCGGGCTGGCGTCACCCAAGGTGCGCGGGCTGCCGCTCTATACGGGAAGCCTGAGCGAGACGTACCTGCTGAAGCGGGCGCTGTTCCTCCCCGAAGAACTCGCGGGCCTGATGGGTCGTGACAGGGGTGCGGCGGCACTGGCCGAACTCGTGGCGGTCGCGGAGGCCTGGCCGGCGGCGCTCGGCGCGGCGCAACCGCGGGTCGAAGTCGGGCGCTGGGAGACGATGCACTATTTGCGCAACCAGCTGCTGCGCGACAGCGACTGGGCGAGCATGTCGCATTCGGTGGAACTGCGGACGCCGCTTGTCGATGTGGCGTTACACGCCGTTGCCGCGCCGGTGCTGGCGGGACCCGTCCAACCGAAGGAATACTGGTACGCCAACCTGCTGAACAACGAGCAGAAGGCCATTCTATACAACCAGCCCAAGCGCGGTTTCGGTACCGGTATCCAGGACTGGGTGATCTCCCGGCCAGAGCTCGGGGCGTGGCGGAGCGTACCGGCTCTGCACGGACGCACCACGCCGTGGACGCGGCGTTACGGCTATGCGGTGTGGCAACATTTTTCGAGAGCGACCTGATGCTCGCCCGGGAGCCGTCAGCCCGTAACTGGGCGCAGGAGCGCACCGGCCGGCTCGGCAATCGGCTTGACTGGTTGGTCGGCGGGCGCGAAGCGGATCTTGCCGAGCCAAACGATGAGGATCGTCGCGGGCAGGCACACGAGCACCTCGTAGAGAACCGGCACGAACGAGTTGCGGAAATAGATCGGCAGACTCGAATAGAAAGTGAGAGCGGAGATGTAGAAAACCGCGCTCGGGCTTTCGGCCATGCGGCGATAGATCCACACGCAACTGACCGCGACCAGGATGGCGCCGATAATGACGGCCAAGGGGCCAAAGTTGGAATAGAGGTCGCCTACCATCGAGCGCGTGATGACCTGAAAATTTCCGACACTCTGGAATGGGATGAGGTCGGTTTCGACCGGCTTGTCAGGCCAGATCTGGCGCGGAATGGGCCAGATGAACAGCCGCAGATATTGGACGCCCCAGTTGAAGCCATCGAGATCATGCACCGCTCGGATGGTACTGACGCCAGTATCGAACTCCTGGAAGTCGGACGTCCCGAAACCGTCGCCGCGATTGTCGAGATAGGACGAGACGAGGTCGCCGAAGGATGTGTCGCCGGCGATAAGGCGGCGGAAAGCCAGGCGGTTGCCGCCCAGGAAGTCGAACACCCAGAACAGGCCAAGGATCGGTACAATGGTCTGCCAGGGCAGCACGGTCATCTTGGCGCGGACCATCATCACCAGCAGCAGGACCGCCACCAGCGCCACGAACTCGGCACGGCCTGCGCCGACATAGAAGCGGAAGGCGACGAAGGCTACGGTCACGAGGATGATGATCGAAAGCTTGCGATAAATGGCGATCAGGATGCAGGCCATCAGCAGCAGGTAGCGGCTGGACATGGTGAGATACCCCGAGGTGCCGACAAGTGCCTGGCCGCCGGTCTCGAGATAAACCGTCTTGAAGCTGTGGACGACGGTGGTGCTGAACGCGACGACCTGCGAGGTACCGATAGCGCCGAGGACGACGAGGATGATCGCGCAGATGGCGAACCCGGCCGGTGCCCCGATTTCGAGCCGGCGCTCGGGGATGTCGCGTTGCTTGTAGATGTCGGGCCAGACCAGTATCGGGCCATAGCAGAACGAGAGCAGCGCCATGATGCCCATCGTGGCGCCATAGACCGCGTCGAACCCCGTGGGATCGGTGCCGACAAAGTCCCAGACCGGGGAACCGCCGGCGGTCACGATGGCGAACGGCCGCAAGACCCAGCCGACGAAATAGTAGGCGAGGAACACGCTGGTCGGATGGTAGATGGGAAGGCGCCAGCCCTGATAGACCTGCAGGCAGCAGAAGGCCCAAACGAGCAATTGGACCAGGCCCAACGAGATCAGCAGTTCCGGCGCCTCGACGGCCATTCGAAGAGTCCCGTTGGCCCGCCGGCCGGGAGCACGGCGAGGCCTGTTTCAATAGCGGCTAAGCGCTACCGGGGAAATAGGGCCCGAGCACGGCGCGCCGTCGACCGGACGATACCCCGATGGTGAGTTTGCGGGCCGGCAGGCTGCTGCGCGCCGGCATGGCGCTCGGCGCCAACAATGTTGGCACGGTCATCGTCCAGTTGCTCACTGTGCCGGCGCTGATCCATGCATGGCAGCCCGGCCTCTATGGCGAATGGCTGCTGCTGTCGACCGTGCTGGGCTATCTCGCCATGTCCGATCTCGGACTGACTTCGGTGGCGCACAACCGCATCGACGCCGCCTGCGCGCGCGGCGACACGGCGGCGGCCAGCCGGTCGTTTCTCGCATCTCTCATAATCCTCGGCGTCGCCGTCGGTGGTGTGCTGTTGATCGTGGTGGTCGCCGCGGCCCTATTCGGTGCGACGATGTGGGACGCCTTGCCCGCGATGCCGGCCGGTGAAGCCCGGCTCACACTGGGGCTGCTGCTGGTCGATGGCGTTCTACTGGTCGGCTATTCGCATGTGGTGAACCTGCTGCGGAGTGTGCAACGGGTTGCCGAACTCACCACCTGGCAGTCGGCGTTCCGGCTGTCGGGGATGCTCGCTGTTCCGGCGGTCGCCCTGCTGGGTGGCCGGCCATGGGCTGCGGCATTGGCCAGCCTGCTCGTGCATGCGGCATTCTTTTTTGCGCTCGTCGTCCGCCTGCGCGGGAAGGTCACGTGGCTCCGGCTGCTTGGCACGATGTTCGACCGCAGTGAGGCCAAGACCTTGGCACGGCTCATGGCGACCTTTGCGCTGTTGCCCGCCTCGACCGCGCTCTATCTGCAGGGCGCGCTGATTGTCGTGGGGGCATTGCTCGGGCCGGTGGCGGTGGCGCTCTATTCGACGATGAGGACCTTCACGCGGCTCATCACACAATTCGTGCCGATCGCGGGCAGCGCCATGTGGTCTGAACTGGCACACGCAAATGCCAGTGGGGACCGCGTCGGGGTCGCGCGCATGGCTCGCCTGCTGCTCTGGGTTACCCCTGCGGTCGTCTTTGGCCTCGTGGCTGTTTATGCGATCGGCGGCGAGACATTCTACCAGGCCTGGACGGGCAAGAAGTTTACCTTCGACCATTGGCTCTTCGTGTGGTTGATCGCACAGGCTTCAGTGCTCGCCCTTGCGACCACGCTGGAGGTGCTGATCCTGTCGGTGAACCAGCACGCACGCTACGCTGTTCTCTATCTGCTGACGACGGCGGCGGGGCTGGTACTGGGCTACATGCTGGTTCCGGCCGTGGGACTGGCAGGCGTGCCCGCGGGCGGCACCGTGGCGGCGCTAGTGCCGTTGGCGTACTGCGTCGTCTATGCGCTTCGCGCGGCAGGCGCGAGGTCACGGTAGATCTCGATCAGGCCCTCGGCGTAATGTTGCCAGTTGGCGACTTCGCGAACCGATTGAGCGGCCGACTGGCCGAGTCGGGCGGCCAGGTCCCGGTCGCCCCACAATTGCTCCAGCGCAGCGCGAATGGAGTCGCTTTGACCAGCCTCGACGAGAAGTCCGTTCTCGCCGTGGCGGATGATTTCGCCAGCCCCCGACTCATAGGTGGTGACGACGGCGAGGCCGGCGGCGAGCGCTTCGCAATTGGCAACAGCCATGCCTTCCTCGTTGCTGGGCAGCACGAAGACGTCGTTGGCGTGCAGGAGGCCGACGAGTTCGGAATTGGGGATGGTCTTGATGTAGTCGAACGTGCCTTCGTAGTCGGCGATGCGTTCGCGAACTTCGTCGTCGACGACCCCGACCAGCGTCAGCCGCACCTTGCTGCCGAGTTGCCGCACCGCCTCGAGAAGGTGAAGCTGTCCCTTCCTCAGGCCAATGCCGCCAACGCAGACCACGCGCAATGGGCCGCCGGGCTCTGGCGCCCGTGCTGGTGCAGCGTAAAAGCGGCTCAAATTGGCGCCGTACGGCAGCTTGGCAATGTTGGTGTAACCGCGCTCTGCGAACGACTGCCGGACAGGCTCGGATGGAACCAGCAGCAGGTCGGCCGCGTCGGCCTCCTGGTCCATTCGGTCGGTCAGAGTCCCATTGTTGGGCTTTGGGCGGATGCGCCATTTCTCGCATTCGCGTTCGTAGACACGGCGGGTGTTGTCGTGATGGGTGTTGACCATCTCGGCAATGACCTTGGCGCCGTCGCGCTTGGCGCGATGCACCAAGGGCAGGGCGTGGCCGTGAGCGAGCACATGCAGTAGGTCGGCAGGGGACCAGCGCAGCATGACCTCCCATGCCCAAAGCGCGCCAAACCACGGATCGATGATGTGCGAGTAACGCTGCCCGAAGAGGCGGCGCGAGCCTTGCAGCAGATGCTCTTTGGCGGTGGCATTGACGCTCTGCGGCGGGAGGTTGAACTCGGCGTGTGAGCTTAGCTTGTGCGAGTAGTAGAAGCGGTTCAGCAGGCCAGCGTCGGCCAGCAAGCCGACATAGTTGAAGTAGTGAAACTTGCCTGCAACGGCGAGATTGACCGAGGGGCCCGTCATCGCCCTCCCCCCTCCGCTGTCGCCATCAAGGCAAGCACACCCTCGGCAAAGCGCGGCGTGTCGCCCAGTGCCACGAAGTCCTGCGACCGACGGCTCATCTGTTGCCACAGGCGCTCGTCGGTCGCGATATCTGTCATCGCCGCGGCGATACCCTCGATGTTGGCGGGTTCGAGGACATAGCCGTTGACCTGCGACTGTACGAGTTCATCGCGCGCGCCGACGTTGTCGGAGACAATCACCGGCAGGCCGAGTGCCTGCGCTTCGATGACGACCAGGCCGAACTGCTCTTCGATGCTGGGGAGCAGCAGGGCCAAAGCCGAGGCAAGCGTGCGCGCTACGGCGTCGGACTGGACGAAGCCGGCGAAAATTACTGACTCGGTGACGCCGAGCGTATCGGCCAGCGCTCGCAACTCTGCTTCCAGCGGGCCGGAACCGAGAACGTGCAGCGCGCGGGGGGCGGGATCGGTCTCGCGATAGAGCGCATAGGACCGCAGCAGGGTGTGCAGGTTCTTCTTGGGCAGGAGGCGTGCGACGGAGACTAACTTGCGCTGGTGGTACGGTACGCCCGCCGGTGCGATCTCGGCGGCGGCAAGCTTGCGTGTTCGCGTCACCGAGATGGTGTCGTAGCCGGGTTGGAGCCGGGTTTCGGGCAGGCCGAGGAAGCGCAGGTAGTCGCGCGTGCGCGTCCCTCCATACAGCACTCCGGCATACGGCCAGAAGGCGACGGCCTTCATGAACTCGATACCGACACGGCGCGGGCGATCGTCGAACTTGGACTCGAACATGGTGTAGGCGCGGCTGCCGGACAGCCGCAGCCACCACGCCAGAAGAAAGATCGCCGGCATGTCGTAGTGGCAAAGAAAGTACTCACCGCGGCCGACGCGAAAGGTGAACCCAAGCAGCGCCCAGAAATCGCGCCAGGCGTTGAGCGGTTCGCCATAGGCGCGAACGGTGTGCTTTTCGAAGCGCGGCGAGCTCGACGCATCCCAATCGTATTCCGGGCTTCGAGCTACCAGTTCGAAGCCCACGACTTTGCGTGAGTCGCCTACGCGGTCGATGACGGCTTCGACGCGGTCGACGTGATAGGGACCGAAATTCTCCCACAGGAAGACGATCGGGCGCTTGTTCATGCGCGCTCGCTCGGCGCTGCTGCAGCGGGAGTCATGGGGGACCGAGAGGCGGCTAGTTCGAGCAATTGTTGCTCGAGTTGCGCGAGGATGGCGTCCGGGTGCCAGCGCTCGAGGGCGCGCTGGCGGGCGGCGACACCTAATCCAAGGCGCAGGGCGTCGTCGGCCATCAGGCGCTCGATGGCCCTGGCCATCGCTGTCGCATCGCCGGGCGGCACGACGATGCCACAGCTTTCGACCTCATCGGCGAGACCAGTTCCCTTGTCGGCGGTGGCGACGACAGGCACGCCCGAGGCCAGCATGTTGTTGAGCTTTGACGGCAAGACCAGATCGGCGGCGCCGGCCAGTTGCGGCAGGAGGTGGATTGTTGCGAGCCCGACCAGTTCAGCGAGCTGGTCGCGCGGCTGAAGATCGTAGAAGCGGACATTGCGCAGGTCGCTCGCGCTGGCTTCGAGTGCGGCGCGCTCGGGGCCCTGCCCGCAGATCACAAAGGTCAGGTCCGGGTTGTCGACCAGCAGGCGTGCGACTTCGATCAGTGTCCCCATGCCTTGCTTGGCACCGATATTGCCGGAGTAGAGCGCGACGTGCGGCGTGCTGATGTTCCATTTTTCGCGGAAGAGCGAGGGCCTGCCGAGCGGGGTCACGTCTTCCAGGCTCGCCCAATTGCGGAACTCCACGACGCGGTCCTGCTCGACGCCCTTCAGGGGCAGACGGGCGCACATCATGGGAGAAATGGAGCTGACGATATCGAAGCGCTGCATGATCCAGCGCTCGAAACCACGAGCGAGACGCGTGGCGAAACCCGCATGATTCATGAAGCCTGTCGACAGCGCGGCATCGACCTCGAAATCCTGGACATGCAGCCAGGCGCGCGCCCCGCACAGCCGCGCGGCCAGCCAGCCGAGGGGGGCAGCGACCAGGGATGGGGCGACGACGAACACGATATCCGGGCGCCTGCCGATGATCTGGCCGAGGACGGGGAATGTCGCCGAGACGGCGAAACTCAGATGATGGAGGATGCGTTTCGCGCCGCTGGGCCTTTTCGGGACGTAGAGCGGGACGCGGGTGACGCCGACGCCGGCCTCGACATCGTGGGGCCAAAAGCCACCGTATTCGCGCGGCACTTCCCACGCCGGGTAGTAGGGCTGGCCGGCTACCACTTCGACGGCGTGACCACGATCGGTGAGCCAGCGTGCGAGCCCCTCGGAATAGACAGCGATGCCGACCGGCTCGGGCCGGTAGTTGATGCCGAGCAACAGCAACCGAAGGGCACGCGACGCGGGTGGCATGCTCAGGCGCTTTCCCGCTCGGTCGCTACATACCAACGGTAGAGGGCGGCTATGCCGTCCTCAAGCCCGATGGAGGGGTGCCATCCGAGGGCGCTGAGACGCTCCGATGACAACAGCTTGCGCGGGGTGCCGTCGGGCTTTGTGGGATCGGGAACGATGTTGCCGGCAAAGCCGACCACGCGGCTCACCAGGCGGGCGAGGTCGAGGATCGACACGTCGCTGCCCGAGCCGACATTGATCGGGCCGGAGGCACTGTAGCGCTTGAGCAGAAATACCAGCGCGTCGGCACAATCGTCGACGTGCAGGAACTCGCGACGTGGCGTGCCGCTGCCCCAGATCGTCAGTGTGGTTGCGCCGTCGCGCTTGGCTTCGTGTGCCTTGCGGATCAGGGCGGGGAGAACGTGGCTGGTCTTCAGATCGAAATTGTCGCCGGGGCCGTAGAGGTTGGTCGGCATGGCCGAGATGTAGTCGCGGCCGTGTTGCGAGCGAAGCGCGTCGATCAGCTTGATGCCGGCGATCTTGGCGACGGCATAGGCCTCGTTGGTCGGCTCGAGCGGGCCCGTGAGCAGGCTCGACTCGACGATCGGTTGTTCGGCAAGCCGCGGGTAGATGCAGCTCGAACCGAGGAACAGCAAACGCGGAACGGCGTTCCTGTGGGCGGCGCCGATGATGTTGGACTGGATTGCCAGATTGTCGAACAAGAAGTCGGCCGGGGCGTTCGCGTTGGCGAGAATGCCGCCGACCCGGGCCGCCGCGATGACGATGGCGTCGGGGCGCTGGGTCGCGATGAAGTCTTCGACATCGTGCTGCCGCATGAGGTCGAGTTGCGCCCGCGGCGCGGACAGGATCTCGCAGCTTTCACGGGCGAGGCGCCGTACCGTGGAGCTGCCCACCATGCCGGTTTCTCCGGCAACCCAGACGCGTTTGCCACGCAGGTCAAACAGCTCAGCCATGCTGAGACGTGCTCCCGGCCGCTTCGTTCGCGATGTCGGCCGCCACCATTTCGCGGACCAGTTCGCGCACGCTGGTCTTTGCCCGCCAGTTCAGAACATCGCTTGCCTTCGAGGCGTCGCCGAGAAGGCGGTGGACCTCGGTCGGGCGGAAGTAGCGAGGGTCAATCTCGATGAGGCATCGTCCGGTTCTTGCGTCGATGCCGCGTTCGGCGAGGCCGCTGCCCTGCCAGCCGATGACGATGCCGGCGTCCTCGAAGGCCCATTCGACGAAACGTCGGACGGTGGTGGTGATGCCGGTCGCAAGTACGTAGTCGCCGGGCGCGTCCTGCTGCAGCATCAGCCACATGCCTTCGACATACTCCCGCGCATGGCCCCAGTCGCGCTCCGCATCGAGATTGCCGAGATAGAGCCGCTCCTGCCGGCCCGCATGGATGGCTGCGACCGCGCGGGTGACCTTGCGCGTAACGAACGTTTCGCCGCGCAGCGGGCTCTCGTGGTTGAACAGGATGCCGTTCGACGCGTGGAGGCCGTAGGCTTCGCGATAGTTCACGACGATCCAGTAGCCGTAGAGCTTCGCAGCGGCGTAAGGCGAGCGCGGGTAGAACGGCGTCTGCTCGTTCTGCGGCGCCGGTGAGATGCCGTAGAGCTCGGATGTCGAGGCCTGATAGAAGCGCGTCTTGCTCTCGAGGCCAAGAATGCGGATGGCCTCGAGCAAGCGAAGCACGCCGATGCCGTCGGAATTCGCGGTGTATTCAGGCGTCTCGAAGCTCACCTGCACATGGCTCTGCGCCGCGAGATTGTAGATCTCGTCCGGCTGCGTCTCCTGCACGATGCGGATCATGTTGGTCGCATCGGTCATGTCGCCATAGTGCAGGTGGAAATGCGCGTTGGTGATATGCGGATCCTGATAGATGTCCTCGATGCGGCCGGTGTTGAACGAGGACGAGCGGCGCTTGACGCCGTGCACGACGTAACCCTTGTCAAGCAGCAGCCGGGCGAGATAGGCGCCGTCCTGCCCGGTGGCGCCCGTGATCAACGCGACTTTTTCACCCGGCATGCCAGACAACCTCAGATCGCGAGGGCTGGCTGCAGGCGCGTTAGCCCCGCGAAATAGTCGATCGTGCGCAGCAATCCTTCGCGAACCGGGACCGTCGGTTCCCAGCCGAGATGCCGCCGGGCCAAAGCGATGTCAGGCTGTCGCCGCTGCGGATCGTCGATGGGTAGGTCGCGCTGAACGACGCGCGAACGCGATTTGGTCAGTTCGATGATCAACTCAGCCAGTTGCCTGATCGTGTATTCGTCGGGATTGCCGAGGTTGATGGGTCCGGTCGTGTCGGCTGGCGCCTGCATCATCCGGATGAGACCGTCGACGAGATCGTCGACATAGCAGAACGAGCGCGTCTGCGAGCCGTCACCAAAGATGGTGATGTCCTCGCCACTCAGTGCCTGGTTGATGAAATTGGAGACGACGCGGCCGTCCCCGGGGTCCATGTGCGGGCCGTAGGTATTGAAGATGCGGGCGACTTTGATGGCGGTGCCGCGCTCGCGGTGATAGTCGAAGAACAGCGTTTCAGCGGCGCGCTTGCCTTCGTCGTAGCAGGCGCGCGGGCCGGTGGGGTTCACGTGTCCCCAGTAGGTCTCGGGCTGGGGGTGGACGTCGGGATCGCCATAGACTTCCGAGGTCGAGGCCTGCAGCACGGGAATGCCGCGCTGATGTGCGAGGTCAAGAACGTTGAGCGCGCCGAGCACACTGGTCTTCATGGTGCGAATGGGGTCGGCCTGGTAGTGCGGTGGTGAAGCCGGGCAGGCGAGGTTGTAGATCGCGTCGACATCAGCCGTCAGCGGCACCGTCACGTCGTGGGTGACGACGGTAAAGCCCGGCCGGCTGAGCAGCGGTTCGATATTGCGACGGCTGCCGGTCTGGAAGTTGTCGAGGCAGATGACTGTGCTGCCTGCGTCGAGCAGCCGAGCGCACAAATGCGAGCCGATGAAGCCTGCACCGCCGGTGACCAGAATGCGATTTTCCATCGGCGCCCTCATTCGCCGACGATGCGCAGGCGGCGCCCGCTGTCGGGGTGGGCCGCGGCGCGGCCCAGGCTGTGATATTCGAAGCCGGCGCGGGTGACGTCCTTGGGGCGATAGATGTTGCGGAAGTCGATGAGCACCGGCCGCCGCACCGTTTGCTTCAGACGCTGGAAATCGAGAGCACGGAACGCTTCCCATTCGGTGACGATGGCGAGCACATCGGCGTCCTGCGCGGCGTCGTAAGGATCGCTGCCATAGGCCACGGCAGGGAATAGTTTTTGCGTCGCCGGCATGCCGTGCGGGTCGAAAGCGCGGACGCTGGCGCCCTGATCGAGCAGCAGGCGGATGATGTCGATGGCCGGTGCGTCGCGCATGTCGTCGGTGTTGGCCTTGAAGGTCAGGCCCAAGAGGGTGACCGTCTTGCCGCGCACGTCACCACCGGCGGCGCGGACGATGCGTGCGGCCATGGCATGCTTGCGTTCGGTGTTGACCGCGATGGTCGCCTCGACCAGCCGTGAGGGTACGCCGGCCAGCTCGGCCATGCGCGACAGAGCGAGCGTGTCCTTGGGGAAACACGAGCCGCCATAGCCGGGGCCGGGGCTCAAGAACTTGTCGCCGATGCGCGGGTCGAGGCCGATGCCGCGCGCCACATCCTGGATGTCGCCGCCGACCGCTTCGCTGAGATCGCTCATCTCGTTGATGAAGGTGATCTTCATGGCGAGGAAGCTGTTGGCCGCATACTTGATGAGTTCGGAACTGCGACGCGAGGTGAACACCAACTGCGACCAGTTGAGAAACAGCGGTTGATAGACCGCGGCCATGATGTCGCGCGCACGGTCTGTTTCGACGCCCAGGACGATGCGGTCGGGGTGCTTGAAGTCCTCGATCGCGGCGCCTTCGCGCAGGAATTCGGGATTGGAGATCACCTCGAAATCGGCGCCGGGTGCCGCTTCGGCAATGATGCGCTGGACTTCGTCGCCGGTGCCGACCGGGACCGTGGATTTCACCACGATTGCGGTGAACCCATCGAGCGCGACAGCAATGGCGCGAGCCGCGTCATAAACGTAGCCGAGATCGGCATGGCCGTCGCCGTGGCGCGACGGGGTGCCAACAGCGATGAACACGACTTCGGCTTCGCTGACCGCCCTGGCGAGATCGGATGTGAAGAACAGGCGACCTGCGGCGGCGTTGGCGCTGACCATGGTGTCGAGACCGGGCTCGAATATCGGCACCTGGCCGGAGCGCAGCAGATCCAGCCGCTTTTCGTCGACGTCCACGCAGGTGACGGTGTGGCCGAAATCGGCCAGGCAGGTCCCGGTAACGAGCCCAACATAGCCTGCGCCGATGGTTGCTATCCGCACTTGTGCACTCTCACTGACGACCCCAGGCGCATTGATAGGGGCTAGACGCCCGAGCCACCAGTGACTTCGCGCCAGGCGGTCGCCAGGATGATGCGCAGATCGAGCCAGATCGAGAAGTTCTGGACATAGGCGATGTCGTGGTCGACCCGCGCAATGGCCATGTCGACGCTGTCGGTCGGCCCGCGGTGACCATTGGCCTGGGCCCAGCCGGTGACTCCGGGCTTGATCGAATGTCGCATGTCGAAATAGGGCACGACGAGCCGGTAAATACGGCCGGCGGCCAGCATTCCGGGGACGTAGGGCCGGGGGCCGACCAGTGACATGTTGCCAATCAGCACGTTGAACAGTTGCGGCAGTTCGTCGATCGAGGTCCGGCGCATGAAGCGGCCGAGCGGCGTCACGCGCTCGTCTCCGGCAATCGCCTGGATATCGCCGGGCTCATCGCACATGTCGGCGTACATGGAGCGGAATTTGTAGATGGTGAAAGCGCGTCCGCGATAGCCGATACGGGTCTGCCGAAACAGGACGGGTCCACGACTGGTCAGTTTGATGGCGATCGCCGTTGCGAACAGCAGCGGTGCGATGACGATGAGCACAAGGGTCGCGCCGGCGATGTCGATCAGGTGCATGACGGTGCCGCCGAGCATGAACCCCAGAGGATTCGCGTCGTTGGGCAGGACGACCTGTACCATTTCGGTGGC
>JBEBHC010000069.1:0-16979 GCA_040081185.1 Devosia sp.
GTTCACGTCTCATCCTCACTGCGCACGGGCCGCTCGGGAGCCTTGCGGCAGTCCGGTAAGCACGTGGGCGTTTTGGGTTGCAAAGGCAGCTTCGATTGGGCATATAGGCCCGCGCCGCCGCCCTGCCAAGTGATTGGCGGGCGCGAAGGGCTTGGAGTGCGGGTGTAGCTCAGGGGTAGAGCATAACCTTGCCAAGGTTAGGGTCGAGGGTTCGAATCCCTTCGCCCGCTCCAAAATCTCACAGAGATTGAAGACGTTGCGAGCCCGGGGAAACCCGGGCTTTCGCATTTCCCTCGTTGATCGCGTCGGCGGCGCAATCGCGCCTCACGCACCCTCTGGACAAACGCCCTGCCATCGGGGCAACAATCTAAACGTTAAGGTGGACGCCGAAGGGGCGAGCGGAGGGAATATGGCGCGGGACGCGGTCAGGGTGCTGCTCGTCGGTGAGACAGTCTACAAGATTCATACGCATTTCAAAGGCTTCGCGTCCTACGAGACGGGCTATGCGAGCCTGTCGCTCGAAGTCTTCACCAGCCGCTTCGAGGGCCGGGAGGTCGATATCACCTTCATGCCCAACCACGAGGTATCGTTGCGCTTTCCATCGACGCTGGAGGCAATGCAGGCTTTCGACGTGATCGTCATCTCGGATGCGCCGGCGGATTCCTTCCTGCTGCATCCCGATACGCTGGCCGGGAAAATCTACCCCGACCGGCTGCGTCTCATCGGCGACTATGTGCGCGCCGGCGGCGGCTTCCTGATGGTGGGCGGCTGGATGGCGTATGGCGGCTTTCACGGCAAGGCGCACTACGCCTATTCCCCGCTGGCGCGGTTCCTCCCGGTCAAGATCGCGACGCATGACGACCGGATGGAGACCCCCGAGGGCGTATTCCCCAAGCCCGTCGCCGATCACCCGATTCTTGCGGGGCTTCCCGCTGAGTGGCCGGATTTCCTCGGCTACAACAAGGTTGAGCAGAAGGGCGGCACACTACTGCTCGAGTTCAGGGAGACCGGTGATCCGTTGCTGATCGTCGATGATCTGGGCCAAGGCCGGCTGGCCTGTTTCACATCAGACCTGTTGCCGCACTGGGGCTCGCCGCGCTTTACCGCGTGGGACGCCTACGTTGATTTCTGGGAGCAGATGTTCCGCTGGCTCGGCGGGAAGTGAGGGCACTCCTCGAGGAGGCGATCGCCTACGAGGTTGCCGACAAAGCGATCCCGTCGATCTCCTGCGCGCTGTTCGACACCAGTGGCATCGTCGAGCGCGGCGATTTCGCCGGTCCGGGTGTGGTTTGCCCGACGAGTCGCTCGCAGTTCCGCATCGGCTCCATCAGCAAGATGTTCACCGCGCTCGCAGTGATGCGCGAGGTGGAAGCGGGGCGGCTCGATCTCGATGCCGATGTCAGCCGCTATCTCGGGACGTTCGATCCGCAATGGGAAGGCGAGCGTGCGAAGGTCACGCTGCGGCGCCTTCTCAGCCACCGCTCCGGACTGACGCGGGAAGCGGGACGCGGTCACTATCTTTCCGACGATCCCGTCTCTCTCGCCGACAGCGTCAATTCGCTGCGAAAGACGGTCCTCAAGGCCGCGCCGGATGGCGAAACGTTCCGCTACTCCAATGCGGGCTATGCGCTGATCGGCGCCTGCATCGAGGCGGCGAGCGGACGGTCCTACGGCAGCTATCTCGCCACCAAGGTGCTGGCGCCGCTGGGGCTCGAGACGATCTCCGCCGGGTCGGGTCCGCGGCTGCAACCGGCGAAGATGTGGGGTCTGGAGGGCGATCGCGAAGCACCGCGATTCAACCTCGGCTGTGTGCCTGCCGGTGGACTGGTGGCGACTATCGACGAACTGGCCCAGTTCGGGCGCGCCCTCCTGTCGGACCCAGTGATCGTGTCACGCGAGCGGCTCGCCGCGATGTGGCAAGTGCCTGATGGTTCGCCGACGGGCTACGGGCAAGGTTTCATGATCGGCACGCTCGATGGGCATCGCACCGTCGGCCACGGTGGCGTGGTCTATGGTTATGCTTCCGAGTTGGTGTTGCTGCCCGAGGCGGGGCTCGGCATCGCCATGGTGGCAACACTCGACGCGACGAACGAGACCGTCATCCGCCTCTGCCGCTACGCGTTAGGGCTGGTTTTGGCCGAGCGTGGCCAAGGGAAACAACCCGCGCCGCCGCCGCGACTGTCGCCGCCGACCGATCGACACCTCACACTGGCCGGATGGTACGAGGCTGCTGACCGCGCGCGCATCGAATTGCGCGCCGTAGGCGGCGAGCTTGTCCTGATCGAGCGGCTGACGCCGCTGCGCATTCGGCCGCTCGATGCGCGGCGCTTCGCTCTGGATGGGCGGTTGCGCGGCGAGGGCACGGCACATCCATCGCGCCTGATCGAGTGGGACGGTGTCGCCACTTTGCGCTGGCGGGATGTGACCTGGCGGCGGGTCGAACCGCGCGAGGTGTCGTCGCCCTTCGCGGCGCATCTGGGGATCCACGCACCACATTTCCTCCCCAGCCGGTTGACCGCATCGGGTAACGGGCTGTGCTGCGTGCTCGAAGAATTCTTTCCGCACGACTGCGTGCCGCTGGGCGGCAATCGCTTCAGGCTGGGACGCGGAATGTATGAGGATGAGATACTCGAACTCAGCGTAACCTCGGCGGCAGGGAAAGACGCGATCCGGGTGGGCGACATGGTGTTGGAGAGATTGAGCTGATGCGCATTACCGGGATCGATATTCACGTGGCGCGCCTGGCCATGAAGGTACCGTTTCGCATCGCCATCGGCATAACCGAGGCGTCGGAATCGCTGTTCATCCGAATGCACACCGACGCGGGCCACACCGGCATCGGCGAGGCCAACATCTTTACGCCGGTCGTCGGGGAAACGCTCGATACGGCACAAGCGGCCGCTGCCCTGCTGGCGCGCACGCTGATCGGCGCCGACCCGACCGACATCGAGGCGCGCACGAAGCAGATGGCGCAGGCCTCGCCGTTCAACCCCACGACACGCTCCGCCTTCGACATGGCGATGTGGGACATAGTGGGCAAGGCAGCGAACCTGCCGCTGTTCGCCGTGCTTGGCGGTGGCCGGCGTGAAATCATCACCGACAACACAGTGGGCATCGACACGCCGCAGGTCATGGCCGAGCGTGCCGCGGGCTTCAAGGCGCGTGGCTTCCGGGTGATCAAGGTCAAGCTGGGCAAGGATGTCGCGACCGATATCGAGCGCGTCCAGTTGATCCGCGCAGCGCTAGGTCCGAGCCACACGATCCGGCTCGATGCCAACCAGGGCTGGAGTCGGCTCGATGCACGCCGGGCGCTCGCCGCCATCGCGCAATACGAACCGGAGTTCTGCGAGCAGCCGGTGGTCAAATGGGACATCGAGGGCTTGGCGGAAGTCCGGCGCCACACCAGCATCCCGATCATGGCGGACGAATCCGTGTTCGATGAACACGATGCGCTGCGCCTCGTGCGCGCCGAGGCGGTCGATTTTCTCAATATCAAGCTGGCGAAATCCGCCGGCATCCACACCGCGCTCAAGATCAACGCCGTCGCCGAGGCAGCGGGCCTGCCCTGCATGATCGGCTGCATGACCGAAAGCGGCATCGGCCTGGCCGCTTCGGTGCACCTTGCCTCAGCGCGGCGCAACATCATCCATGCCGATCTCGATGGCGCCGACATGCTGGCGGTGGACCCGGTGCGCGGCGGCTATTCCTACGGCACTGCGGGAGCCCTGACGCCCTCGCTGGAGCCGGGGCTGGGCGTTTCCTTGGAAGAAGGATTTCTCGCGGGGCTGCAGGTGACCAGCGTGGTGTGAGCACAACCGTGCCGTGAAGGCATTCGCCACTGTTCTAAACGTTTAGGATTGACAGCGGCCCGGTTTTTTCTGACGTTCACCACGACGGTGTGCGCGTTCAGGCGGTGCTCAGGGGTTGGTGATGGATCAGGTTGCCGACATTGCGAGGTTTGCAAACGGCGCGCGGCCGCAAATCCTGCCGCTGCGCGAGCAGTCGTCGCAGATCACCGAAATGGTGCGCGGCCGGCTCGACGAGATCATTCCGCGCGCCATGGATGCGGCGGGTATCGATCTGTGGCTGATCCTCTGCCAGGAGGACAATCCGGATCCGCTGTTCCTCACGATGATCCCGTTCGACAACTGGCACCCGATCCTGTCATGCTTGGTGTTCGCGCGGGAAGGCAAAAGTATCCGCCGTTACAATCTGAGCGGCGTCGATACCAAGGACCTCTACGAGCGCCCCTATTCGGGCCAGCTCGAGGAGAAGCAGTGGCCGCTGCTGCTCGACATCATTGCGCAGCACGATCCGGGCACGATCGGCATCAATGTCGGCACCGTCGCCTGGTCGGCAGGCGGACTGACGCATTTCCTCTACGAGCAGCTCACCGCCAAGCTGCCGGCGAAATATCGCGAGCGGCTCGTTTCCGCCGAAAAAGCCGCCGTGCTGTGGGCGAGCACGATGACCGATCGCGAAGCGATCCATTTCAAGCGGGTCACCGAGCTCGGCCAGTACATGATCGCGGAGTGCTTTTCCTCGCGTACCATCACGCCGGGCGTGACGACGATCGACGATCTCGTCTGGCACTACTGGCAGCATACATACGACATCGGCCTCGACGTCGCCTTCCGCCCCTACTTCCGGGTGCATCGCGATGAGCGCGATACGCGCTACCCGATCACCACCATCGCGCCGGGCGATGTGATCCATTGCGACACCGGCATCAAATACATGCGCTTCAACTCGGACCATCAGCATCTCGCTTATGTTCCAAAGCATGGCGAGACCGGCATCTCCCCCGGTCTCGCCGCGCGCCTCGCCGACAACAACCGGCTGCAGGACATCTACATGGCCGGCTTCAGGCACGGCCTCACCGGAAACCAGATGCTGAGCAGCATGCTGAAACGGGCGCTCGCCGAAGGCGTGCCGGACCCCAAGATCTATTCACACAATCTCGGCCTGTTCCTGCATCAGCCCGGCCCGCTCATCGGGCTGCCTTGGGATCAGGAAGCCAAGCTGCCGCGTGGCGAGGTCGGGCTCGAATACAACAGTGCCTTCGTGATGGAGCTGAGCACGACCGGTCCCGTGCCCGAATGGGGCGGACAGATGCTGCGGCTCGGCACCGAGGAGCCGGTGATTTTCACGAAGGACGGCTGCCGCACCCTCTGCGGGCGGCAGACCGAGTTCTACGTGATCTAGCGGTCCGCGCTGGCGGGCGAACAGGAAACCCGCGCGAGCGGGAGCAACGGGGTGAAGGAGAGTCATCAAATGAAGTCACTCGTGATCAATCGCCGAACCGCGATTGCCGGTCTGCTCGCCGGCGTCGCGGCGACCAGCCTGACATTCAACCGCGCCTTCGCGCAGGAAACCAAGCGCCTCGTGCTCGCCACTGCGGAGGCGCTGGACAATCTCGATCCGCGCGTCCTGCTGACCACCGCGCACCAATCGGTGCAGATTGGGATCTTCGACTCCCTCGTCCGTTCCAAGGGTGCCGACATCGCGCCGGGTGCCGCCGAGAGCTGGGAGATTTCGGCCGACGGCAAGACCTACACGTTCCATCTGCGCGATGCGAAATGGTCTGACGGCAAGGCCGTGGTGGGCGGCGACTTCGTGCATGCGTTCCAGCGCATGTTCACCGCATCGGGTGCCAGCCAGATCTATGACGATATCCTCAACGGCGCCGATGTCCGCGGGGGCACCAAGAAGCCGGAAGAACTCGGCGTCGCGGCGCCCGACGACAAGACGGTGGTCATCACGCTCAAGAATCCGACGCCGTATTTCCTCGGCCTGATCAGTTCGAGCTATGCCGCGCCGGGACGCGCCGACCTGCTTGAAAAGTTCAAGGACGCCTACGGCGCCTCGGCGGACAGCATGGCCTATAACGGTCCGTTCGTCCTCGCCGAGTGGGAGAACGAGAACCAGCTGCTGCTCAAGAAAAACCCCGACTACTGGGACGCGGCGAACATCAAGCTGGAAGAGGTGCAGGTCCTCGTGCTGCCCGACGTCAATACGCAGCGCAACCTGTTCGACAGCCAGGAGCTCGACATCTACACGCCCGCGACGGATTCCGAAGTCCAGGGCTACAAGGATGCGGGGCTGCTGCAGACCTACAATCGCGGCGGCTATCGCGGCATCACCATCAACCGCTATGCCAACAAACAGGATCCGGTGAAAGCGAAGCTGCTCAGCAACGTCAACTTCATGAAGGCGATCTCCTTCGCCATCGACCGGCAGGGCTTCGTCGACAATGTGCTGGGCGGCAACGGCCTTCCCGCCACAGTGCAGACGCCGGCGGCACACGCCGTCTATCCCGGTACGACCTGGGGCGAAGTGACGCCCAACGAGGGCAAGTACCATCCGGTCACGGCCGACAAGGCCAAATCCGCGGATTATCTCGCCAAGGCCCTGTCGGAAGCCGGCTTCGCCTCGGTGGGCGATGTGCCGCCGCTCGACCTGCTGACCAGTGAAGACCCGGCCAACCCCAAGCTCGTCACGCCCTATGTCCAGAGCGTACTCTCGGAGATGGGATTCAAGGTCAACCTGATCCAGGCGACCGGCAACAACTACTGGAACACGTTCCTCGAGCCGGCGCTGGGCTTCGATCTCTGCATCGCCGGCTGGGGCCCCGACTTCGACGATCCGGCGACCTATATGGGCTACTGGGTGTCGTCATCCAAGGACATGGGCGCCACGTTCGACAACGCCGATTTCGACGCGCTGCTCACCAAGGCCAATGCCGAAACCGACCTCAAGGCCCGTGCCACGATCCTGGGCCAGGCCGAGGCCTTGTTCGCGGATATCGGGCCGGCAATCCCGATCATCCACTACAAGGGCAACGTCGCGGTTCAGTCCTATGTCAAGGACTTGCTGTTCTCCATCTTCGGCGTCAACATCATCTACATCTACGCCGACATCCAGAAATAGCGCCCGGGCGGCGGGTCAAACGGCCCGCCGCCTCGTCCATTTTCAGCAATGCTCCGCTACATCCTCAAACGTTTCCTTATTGCGCTGGTAGCGGTGTTCGTCCTTGCGACAATCACCTTCTTCATGCTGCGCCTCGTTCCCGGCGACCCGTTCGCGGGGCCGCGCATCACGCCCGAGGTCAAGCTGAGGCTGCGCGAGCACTACGGGCTCGAGCGGCCGCTCATCGAGCAATATCTCGTCTATATGGGCAACCTGCTGCACGGCGACCTGGGCCTGTCGCTCGCCAAGCGCGGCCACACCGTCAACACCATCATCGGCGATGCCTTCCCGGTGTCGCTCGATCTCGGCCTCAGGGCGATGGCGATCTCTATCGTGTTCGGACTTTTGTTCGGCGTCATCGCCGCGCTCAATCGTGGCAAGGCGCTGGACTATTTGACCGTGGTCCTCGTGCTCGTCGGCATCTCGGTACCGAGTTTCGTGCTCGCCGGCATCCTGCAATACTATTTCGGCGTGCACTGGAAGCTGCTGCCCGTCGCCCGCTACGAAACGTTCTGGCACACGCTGATGCCGGCCTTCGCGCTCAGTCTGGGCACGATGGCGACGATCGCGCGCTACATGCGGGCCAGCATGCTCGAAGTGGTCAGCGCCGACTACATCAAGACGGCGCGCGCCAAGGGCTTGTTGCCGTGGCAGGTGGTGTGGCGCCACCAGATCCGCAACGCGCTGTTTCCGGTGCTGACCATTCTCGGTCCCATCGCGGCGATGGTGCTGACAGGCTCGTTCGTGGTCGAGACGATCTTTGCCGTGCCGGGGCTCGGTCGGCACTTCGTGCAGGCGATGCAAAATCTCGATTATACGCTGGTGATGGGGCTGACGGTGTTCTTCGGCGCCTTCCTCATCGGCACCAACTTTCTCGTCGATGTGCTCTACGGCTTCATCGATCCGCGTGTGAGGGTGTCGTGACGCAGTTCGACGACAGCCTGTTCGCGCCCGATCCGCAGCCGCCGAGCGACCGGTTGGTCGGACGTCCGGCGCTCGCCTTCTGGCCCGATGTCTGGCGGCGCTTCCGCAGCAATCCGGCCGCCATGGCCGGCATCGTGGTGCTGGTCGTTTTCGCGCTGCTCGCGATCCTGGTGCCCATGCTCGCGCCCAAGCCGTGGGATCGGGCCGACCTGATGGCGACGTTCCGCGCCCCGAGTCCCGAGCACTGGTTCGGCACGGATGGGCTCGGACGTGACATCTGGCAGGGCACATGGCTCGGAGCGCGTGTCTCGCTGTCTGTCGGCCTCGTGGCGGCGCTGGCGCAGATGTTGATCGGCGTGGTCATCGGTTCGTTCTCCGGGCTCTATGGCGGTCGCGTCGACATGATCCTGATGCGCTTCGTCGACATCATGATCGCGATCCCGTTCCTGATCTGGGTGAGCCTGTTCATGCTTGTGCTCACGCCCGGCGTCGGCTCGATCATCGTCGCGTTCGCGCTGACGCAGTGGACCGAGATCGCGCGGCTGGTGCGTGGCGAAGTGCTGCGGCTCAAGCACACGGAGTTCGTCATCGCGTCGCAATCGATGGGTGCGTCGAGCTGGCGGCTGATCGGCCAGCACTTCTTTCCCAACATCCTGCCCGTGATCATTGTCGCGGTGACCTTTCAGGTCACCAACGCGATCTTCGGCGAGGCCTTCCTCAGCTATATCGGACTTGGCATCCAGGCGCCGCTGACCTCATGGGGTACGATGGTGTCGGCAGGCGTCGCCGAAATGCGCGACAATCCCTATCAGCTGCTGTTTCCAGCCCTCGCCATCAGCTTCACGATGCTGTCGCTGCAACTGATCGGCGACGGGCTGCGCGATGCGACCGATCCGAAGCTTCGCCGATGAACGACACCGTCCTTTCCGTCGATCACCTAACCGTGTCGTTTCACACCTATGCCGGCAAGGTGGAGGCGGTGCGTGATGTCAGCTTCTCGCTGGCGCGTGGCGAAGTGCTGGCGATCGTTGGCGAGTCCGGCAGCGGCAAGAGCGTGACGGCACAGGCGCTATTGGGCCTGACGCCTATCCCACCGGGAGAGGTCGAGGCCGGCACAATAGAGCTGGGCGGCCGCGACATTGCCCATGCCGGTGAGCGCGAACTCGCGGGTCTTCGCGGCCAGCGCATCGCGATGATCTTCCAGGACCCGATGACATCGCTGAACCCGTCGATGCAGATCGGGGCGCAGATCCGAGAAGTGCTGCACCAGCATCACCGGATGTCGGCGGCTGAGAGCGAAGAGCGCACGACAGAATTGCTGCACCTTGTCGGCATGCCGGAACCCGAGACGCGGATGAAGCAGTATCCGCATCAATTCTCCGGCGGCATGCGCCAGCGCATCATGATCGCCATTGCGATCGCCAACGACCCCGACATTCTCGTCGCCGACGAACCGACGACTGCGCTCGACGTCACCATCCAGAGCCAGATCTTCCGGCTCATCCGCGATATCCAGCAGAGGCTGGGCATGGCGATGATCCTGATCACGCACGATCTTGGTCTCGTGGCCGGAACCGCCAATCGCATCGCGGTGATGTATGGCGGACGTATCGTCGAAGAAGGCCTCACCGAGCAGATCTACTACCGGCCGCAACATCCCTACACGCTGGGGCTGCTGACGGCTGTTCCCAAGCTCAGCGATGAAGGCGATGCGCCGCTGCGCACCATCGAAGGTTTGCCGCCGCTCCTTATCGATCCACCCGATGCCTGCGCCTTCGCCGATCGCTGCCCGTTCGTGATGAAGATCTGTCGCGAGAAGGGCCCGCCGTATTTCCAGCCGCTCGATGGCAACCGCGCAGCGTGCTGGCTGCACCATGAACAGGCGAGGGCGCAGCGGCAGGTGTTCGATGCCGCCGCGAGGCAACTCGCATGAGCGTGCAACTCGAACTCAAGAATGTTCGCACCCATTTCACCGTTTCCGGCGGGCGCAAGCTCAAGGCGGTCGATGGCGTCGACCTGGTTGTGGAGGAAGGCGAGACCTTCGGACTCGTGGGAGAGTCCGGTTGCGGCAAGTCGACGCTCGGCCGCACCATCAAGGGCATCTACAAGCCGACGGACGGCAACATCGTCTTCGAGGGACAGGACATCGCGCGGCTCTCGTCGCAGGACGCCCAGACGTTCGCCCGCCGCATGCAGATGATCTTCCAGGACCCCTATGCCTCGCTCAACCCACGCATGACGGTGGGGGAGATCATCGCCGAAGGGCTCGATATTCACCGCATCGGCAACCGGGCGGAACGACTCGAGCGCGTCCGGGCGATCATGCAGACGGTCGGGCTCAATGCCGAGTACCGCCACCGCTTTCCGCACGAATTCTCCGGCGGCCAGCGGCAACGCATCGCCATCGCGCGTGCGCTGGTGGTCGAACCGGCGATGGTGGTGTGCGACGAGCCCATCTCGGCGCTCGACGTCTCGATCCAGGGTCAGATCGTCAATTTGCTCAAGGACCTGCAGCAGCGGCTGAGGCTCACCTACATCTTCGTCGCGCACAATCTGTCGATGGTGAAGTACATCTCCGACCGGGTCGGCGTGATGTATCTGGGGCGGCTGGTCGAAGTCGCGAGCAAGGACGAACTGTTCAGAAACCCCAAGCATCCCTACACACAGGCGCTGCTGTCCTCAGTGCCGATCCCCGATCCGAAGCAGGAAGCCGCGCGTGTCGAGCAGATCCTCGAGGGCGATCTGCCCAGCCCGATCGGCACGATCACCGGCTGCGCATTTCGCAGCCGCTGCCCGCTGGCGCACGAGGCGTGCAAAACCATGCTGCCAGTACTTTCGGAGCAGGAGGCCGGGCACAAGGTGATGTGCACGCTGCACGGTACACCTTCGGCGTAGCTCCTCGCCAAACCCCTCGATCTGAGGCTACGCGCCAGGTCCCTTGATCTGACCGCTACGCGCTCATGGCTTTGGCGAGGCGCGGCAAAGACACGTCCCAGCGATAGGGCACGTCGATATGGCCGTCGGAGAACAGTTCGAAATCGTGCTTGATGCCGGCAGCTTTGAGCTTTTTCGACATCATCCGCGTGCCGACCGGGAAGTTCAGCTCATCCCACAGGCCGCAGTCGATATAGATGTAATTCATCTGACGGTAGGCATCGATGTATTCCGGCCGGTCGATCATTCGTACCGGATCCCAGGCGAGCCAGCGCTGCCAGACGCTGTCGATAAGCTCCCCTGTCTCCATGTCGATGGGCATGTCGAAGCCGCGATGCGCCGCCGGATTGGGCGCGTAGGCGGCGCCGTAGCAGAGCATGCCGAGCAAAGAGTAGAACGGGAAATGGTCCTTGGGCTTCCAGCCGGGGATTTTGTCGATGAAGGCCTCGAGGCCACCGACCTTGAGCAGGTGCGCGTGCATCTTGGCGAGGTCGGGCAAGAGGCCGTATTCGAAATAGATGTCGCCGCTATGCGAGGCGAGGGCGCTGAACAGTTCGGGGTGATGCATGCCCTGCACCATGGTGCCGTAGCCCCCGCTGCTCTTGCCGGTCAGTCCGCGATGCTGCCGCTCGGCGAGCGTGCGGTAGGTGGCGTCGACATAGGGAATGATCTCATCGACAAGGTAGTCCTCATACCGGCCCAGCGCCGATGAATTGATGAATTGCGCGCCGCCGAAGATGGTGAAGCAGTCCGGCAGGACGGCGATCATCGGCTCACAGTGTCCATCCGAGATCAGCCGGTCGAGGCGCTCGGGGAAGCTCTCCGCCCAGGCGGGTGAGTTGAGCATCGTCGGGCCGCTGCTGCCGTGCCCCGAAAGAACATAGACCACCGGATAGCGCTTCTTGCTCTCATCGTAGCCGGGCGGCAGGTAGATGGGCAGCATGCGGTCGGTGGGATCGCCAGGCAGATTGCCCTTCAGCACCCTGCTGTCGAGATAGGGTGTTTCAACCCGGCCGTTGATGCGTCGCGGCGCCATGCATTCCTCCACCAAACGCCGACGATAGTCGGTGAAATAAACGTTTAGTCAAGCACCGGCGGTCAGGCGTTGGCGGCTGGCAGGCAGGATTTGCGGATCTTCAGTTCACCCTGCAGCGTCACGCGCCGCGGGGGCCCGGAATATTCACCCTTGATCCGATCCAGCACCAATTGGCTAGCGCGCTGGCCGAAGGTGCTCACCGGCTGGGCCAGCGTCGTCAGCTGCGGTTCGAAAGCACTCGACCACGGAAAGTCGTCGAGGCTTGCAAGCGAGATGTCCTGTGGGCAGCGCAGGCCCATGTCGCGGATGGCACGCACTACGCCGATGGCCATCTGGTTGTTTGCCGAGAAGATCGCGGTGGGCCGCTTGGGTGCCATCAGCAGGCGCAGCGCGGCATTGTAGGCCTCCTCGATGCGGAAGGCGCCCATCTGGCTCAGCTCCGGCTCGAACTTCACCTTGGATTCGCTCAGCGCCTCCTTGAAGCCGGCGAGACGTTCCCGGCCGGTGAACGAATCCGGTGGGCCGGAGACGAAACCGATCCGTTTGTGTCCAAGGCTCAGGAGGTAACGCACCGCGGCACTCACCGCAGCGCGATTGTCGAGCAGAACTGCGTCGCTGTCGAATTTATCCACCAGCCGATCCACTAGTACGATGGGCGCGGGGAAGTTCTCGAGGGCGCGGCGAAGCTGTGGGTCTTGGCCCACCGGCGTCATGATCAGACCGTCGACCATTCGATCCTGCAGCAGTTGCACATGCTCGCGCTGCAAGTCGAGATTGCCATCATTGCAGCAGAGGATCATCGCATAGCCTGCCGCGTGCAGGACGTTCTGAATGACCGCCACCAGGTCGGTGTAGAACGGGTTGGTGATGTTACCGATGGTGACCCCGATGGTCATGGTGCGCCCGGTCTTGAGGCTGCGTGCCACGGCGTTGCGCTTGTAACCGGTCTTGACGATGGCGGCGTTGACGCGGGCCCGCAAATCGTCGCTCACGACAGACGTGCCGTTAATCACTGCGGATACGGTGAAGACCGAGACACCGGCCTGCTCGGCGACCTTGACCATGGTTGGTCCGCCTGCGGCACGGCTGGTGCGGCGGCGCTTTGGAGCGTCAGACGACTTGCCTGCGTCCAATCCGGCTTCGCCTTTCGACTTGCCGCGTCCAGGAGATTTCAAAGCCGCTTCCCGCCCCTTGCGCCCACCCGACGATGCCGGGTGCCCGCTCAGCCCGCAAGGCTGAATCGTGAATGTCGGGATCTGATGCGATGAGAGTGGGAAATGAAGCGCGGCCGGCCCGGCGGTTCTGTTGCCGCCAGTGCCAGCGCGCTGCTCCTCCCTAAACGAGGTAGTCCTTGTAGATCCAGCCGGTACGGCCCTGGCTGTCGGTGATCTTGAGCCAACCCTTATCGTCTTCCAGCACGGTGACCACCGAGCCGCCCGGCAGTGCGAAGAGCTTGCCTTTGGACTTGCCCGCGCCGGAGCGGACGTTGACGCCCTGGCCTGCAACCTTGCGGGTATTGCTCGCGGCGGCTTTCTTCGTCTTCGGCGTCACTGCTTTGGCGGGCTCCGTCCTGGCCACGACTTTCGCCTTGGCGACCGGCTCGGCCTTCACCGGCTCGGGCTTGGCAGCGGGCTCCACCACCGCCTGCTCCGCGACCACATCTGCTGGGGCCGCTTCATCGATAGCGGTCAGCGCTTCGCCCTTGGGTGTCTCGGCGGGCGCCTCGGCCAGCGCCAAGGGCGCGATGTCCTGGAGCACGGGCGCAGTATTGGCGCGAATAGTCGTGGTCTTGACGACCCGCGTTGCGGGCATGGCAGGCTCGAGAGGTTTGATCGGCTGCTCAACCGCTGCCACGAGGCGTGTATTGTCCACCGGCGGGAGTGCGGCCGCAGGCTCCAGGGCGGAAAAGGTCGCATCGAGCATGGCGTCGCGTTCAGGCGAAGGCGGTTCAACCGCCGCAACCTTGATCTCGGCTTGGCCGATCTGGGTCGATTCTATCGCCGGCGCTTCGACGACGATTTCAGGGCAGGCGCCCCAATGGGCGGGCGATCCGCATTGCAGCGACTGCGCCGCAGTCACCAGCAGGGGTACGGTGAGAAAAGTCGCAGCGACTAGCCCCGAACGAAGGACAAGACTTCCCGGAATCAAAGCGGACAGGGGATTGGGCATGATTGCCTCCACACACACAATCCGGTCCCGCAAGCGACCGGTACGCACCCCCGTACCGAGGTCGCATCTTGATTCACAAAGCGACTCAAATGAGGCAGATGGCCAAACAAATTAACGCGCAACCCCTCGGTTGCCCGGGCTTTCAGTGCGCTAGAACGGCGATCCAGCAATCAGGGGCAGAGCGACGCGAGATCGAAGTCATGACCCGGTCCGGCGCCGTCTTCGAGTGCGACGATGGCGTCACTGAGGCAGGCGATGGCACTTGCATCGGCGATGAAATTCTCATCGAGCGGTCTTTGTGCAGCATCGGTGGTGGCACCGGTCGGCAGGCTGCCGCGGCCCTCGCAGTCGGAGAGGTCGACGATGACGAAAGCCGAGCCCGCGGCGGTCAGTTTTTCGGCCTCCGCATCGGCGCGCTCCAGGAAGCAATTGGCCAGCGTGTCGTCGAGGCGAACCGAGGCACTGCACAGATCGCAGAGTGCGAAAGCCGGGCCGGTGAACATGCCGAGGGTTGCCGCTGCGGCGAGCAGGTGGATCGCTGGGCGCATGATTTTCTCCCGTACGCGCCGGCACTGTGGCCATGCCATGCCGGCTGTTTCAAGACCCGGGGGTGGCGGCACAAGGTCTTCGACGATGCTGACTGGCCCGTAGACTTACAGATGCTGCGGTCTATTCCGCATCGACCGCAAGTCGATTAGTATGCAGGCATACTGTGAGGCATGTTTATTGGGTACCATCAAAAGACAGGGGAGCGGGGACCGTCCGGTCCGCGTCCAGGATGTTGCGCGGGTCGCGGGCGTTTCGCCCATCACGGTCTCACGTGCATTGTCCAACCCGGACCTGGTCCGTCCGGAGACGCGGGCGCGCGTTGCGGCGGCGGTGGCGGAGACCGGCTATGTGGTCAATTCGCTGGCGTCGAGCCTGCGGTCGGGGCGATCCAACGTCATCGCGGTGTTCGTTTCGAACTTCTTCAACCAGTTGTTCGCCGCGGCCATGCAGGGCTGCGCCGATGCGCTCGAAGGCTCAGGCTACCACATGCTGGTCGCACAGACCGCCGGAACGGCGCAGAACGAGCGAGAGGTCGTCGAATCGGTGATGCCGTTCCGGCCAGCGGCATTCGTGTTCGGCGGCCGGGTGCAGTCGGATGCGACGCGCGAGCGGCTGATCGGCCTCAATGTCCCGGTGGTCGAGACCTGGACCGCACAGCCCGAACCCGTCGATGTGCTGGTGACGCTGCCGGCGACCGATATCGGCCGCCTCATGGGCGAGCATTTCGGCAAGCGGCGCTTCAAGCGGATCGCCTATGCCGGTGCGGTCAAAGCCAATCGCGGCGCCTGGGTGGAGTCGTTTCGCAGCGGGCTCGCCGCGGAAGCTGCGGAATTGGCACTCGTCGTGGACCTGGACGTAGATCCCAAGATCCTGCGTGGCATGGAGGGTCTCGAGCGCGTTCTGCGCGACCTGCCCGATTGCGATGCGATCTTTTTCGGCAGCGACCTGCTGGCCGTCGGCGCTATGCTTGAGGCGCGCAAGCGCGGCATCCGTATACCCGAGGACATTGCGGTAGCGGGCCTGGGCGATCTCGACTTCGCGGCGCATTTGCAGCCATCGCTCACCACAGTACGGGTATCGGGCTACGAGATCGGGCGGCGTTCGGGGCAGATGCTGCTGGCCCGGCTGAGAACCGAGGCGGTGCCGGAGCGGATCAGCACGGTGCCAGTCGAACTGGTCGAGCGCGACAGTACGCGGCAGACCGGACCTGTCTGACAAGAGCGCGGCGTTGCTGGGGTTTTCCGCCGCAACGCGCGTTTTTCCTTACCCGCCGCGCGCGGCGATGCGCTATGGGTGAAAAATCGCATTGTTACGATAGAGGACTGAAATGACTTCGGCATCGAGCGGCGGAGCAAGGGGCAAGCTCAGGTCGCGGGCGTGGTTCGATAACCCGGACAATCCGGACATGACCGCGCTCTATCTCGAACGCTATCTCAATTTCGGCCTGAGCCGCGAAGAGCTGATGTCGGGCAAGCCGATCATCGGCATCGCGCAGACCGGTTCGGACCTCAGCCCGTGCAACCGGCACCATCTCGAACTGGCCAAGCGTGTGCGCGACGGCATCCGTGATGCAGGTGGCATCGCGCTCGAATTTCCGGTGCACCCGATCCAGGAAACGGGCAAGCGCCCGACCGCCGGCCTCGACCGCAACCTCGCCTATCTCAGCCTCGTCGAAGTGCTCTACGGCTATCCGCTCGACGGCGTGGTGCTGACCATCGGTTGCGACAAGACCACGCCCGCCATGCTGATGGGCGCGGCGACGGTGAACATTCCGGCGATCGCCCTCAGCGTCGGGCCGATGCTCAACGGCTGGCACAAGGGCGAGCGCACCGGGTCGGGCACGATACTGTGGAAGGCCCGGCAGATGTATGCGACGGGCGAGATCGACTACGCCCAGATGATAGACCTGGTGGCGAGTTCGGCGCCCTCGACCGGCTATTGCAATACGATGGGCACGGCCACGACGATGAACTCGCTGGCCGAAGCGCTGGGCATGCAGTTGCCGGGCTCGGCGGCGATCCCCGCGCCCTATCGCGACCGCGCCGAAATGGCCTATCGCACCGGGCTGCGCATCGTCGACATGGTGAAAGAGGACCTCAAGCCCTCCGACATTCTCACCAAGGACAATTTCATCAACACCATCATCGTCAACTCGGCGATCGGTGGTTCCACCAATGCGCCGATCCACATTAACGCGATTGCGCGGCATGTAGGTGTCGAGCTCAACCTGCCCGAGTGGCAGCAGTATGGGCACGACGTGCCGCTGCTGGTGAACCTGCAGCCGGCTGGTGAATATCTCGGCGAGGACTATTACCACGCGGGCGGTGTGCCGGCGGTGGTGGGCGAGCTCATGAAGCAGGGGCTGATCCGCGAGAATGCACCGACCGTCAACGGCAAG
>JBEBHC010000431.1:0-1138 GCA_040081185.1 Devosia sp.
ATCCAAAGCACAGAGCCTGCTGCACTGCTTGCTTGTACGTAATACCCGTTTTACCTGATGACTTTTTGTAGTATCCGACACCGATTTCAGTTTCTATCGCATGGTTCTTTTCGAGCCATTGTCGAAATCCTTGTGAGTCTTTGAAGAAGAGGGTTTTCACATGAGGATTCTACATGATTCGTTTGTTCTTAGGATGTTCTTAATCCTTCACTTGTAGGGTGTGAACCTTGCGGTTAGTATCGCAACCGATTTGTTTCTTTCCCATATATTCTCATGATCGATATCAAGAATCTTGCTGCCACCTCGAAGCGCTTTGGCAAAGCAATGAGCCCTCTTTTGGTTGGCGTTCTCCTTGCTGGTTGTAACGCTGCTACTCCTGTCAAAACTGACGGAGACGGCATGATGGAATCTTCATCTTCATCCTCGGTTGACGCCATGATGGAGTCATCGTCTTCGTCCTCTCTAGAGGGAGCGATGGAGAGCAGCGAGGCTGCAATGAACGGTTCATACAAGAATGGTACATACGCATCAGCAGGCGTATATCGTTCTCCAGCAGGTGCTGAGAGCGTAATGGTTTCCGTGACACTTGATGGTGGCAAGGTAACTGCTGCGACATTCAAGGGTGATGCGACGCACAAAGTAAGCATCAAGCTTCAGACAGCTTTCAGCGAAGGCTTTCAGGAACAGGTTGTAGGAAAGTCTATCGATGAAGTTTCTGTTGGTGTTGTGAATGGATCATCTCTGACGGGCATCGGCTTCATGGACGCCCTCGAGAAAATCAAGGCAGAGGCAAAGGCCTAATATTTATGAACGCTTTTAAAACAGCTCCGCCTGGAAACCGGCGGAGCGTTTTATTGCGTACGAAGGATTGAGCAGGCAGTACTCAAAATTAATCTCAGCGTATTCTTCTGGTGTAGTCATGAAGAGACACGTGCATAGTCCATCTGCCATGGCAGCAGAATCTGCCCTGACCCATGTGGCAATAATGTCTTCCGGAGAAGTCAGAGTTTTAGGATTGAGGGTGTGATGATACGTATCCCACTTTCGCCGATTACTCGCCGATGCACAGAGGGCACCGTTGTCGATTTCAATGATACCAATCACCTTTGTTGGATCTGCAGGGTGTTCTAGTCCTGCA
>JBEBHC010000432.1:0-1137 GCA_040081185.1 Devosia sp.
AAGCTCTCTTCGTTGACGACGAGCGAGCCCATGCGATCAGCTTCAGCCCACAGCACGCGCTGCAGGTGGTTGGCGGGGACCACTTCGTAATAGTTGGTGAAGTCGTCGTAGGTCGACGCGTTGTTGTAGCCGCCGACATCTTCAGTCAGCCGGTCGAAGAATTGCTCCGGCATGTTGCGCGTCGACTTGAACATGATGTGTTCGAAAAGGTGCGCGAATCCTGAGCGGCCGGCGGGATCGTCGACTGAACCGACGTCGTACCAAACTTGAACCGACACGTTCGCCGTATCGCGGTCCGGCATTGCGTACACGCGCAAGCCATTCGGCAGGGTGCGCATCGTGTAGGCGAGCGGTGCAACGCGCAGCTCCCCACTTTGCGGCGTGGACGACGACGCGCAGGCGACAAGCGCCAACGCCGCGGCGACGAGCGTAATCAGACGTTTCATGGATGGTCCCCGAGAGATTCAGGGCGTTCTAGCAGCCAGATCGCGACCGGAGCCACCCCGGATGCGACGATTGCGGCCCCAGGCCGGACGAACGGCGGAAGTTCCCTAGCCCGCAGCCTTCAGCAACGGAACGTATGCCAGGATCGGCGACAGCCACTTCTCGGCCATCGCAACATCCCAGCCCTTGCGGCGCGCGTAGTCCTCGACCTGATCGCGATCGATCTTGCCGGTGCCGAAATACTCAGCTTGCGGGTGCGCGAAGTAGAGACCGGACACAGAGGACGGCGGCGTCATCGCCATGCTCTCGGTGAGATCGATGCCGGTACGCGCTGTTGCTTCGAGCAAGTCGAAGATCGTACGCTTTTCGGTGTGATCGGGTTGCGCGGGATAACCGGGCGCTGGACGGATGCCGCGATACTTCTCAGCGATCATGTCGTCCGCGTTTAGCGTTTCGTCCTTGGCGTAGCCCCAAAGCTCGCGGCGCACCTTTGCGTGCATCGCTTCGGCAAAGGCTTCAGCTAAACGATCGCAGAGCGCTTGCGCCATGATGGCGGAGTAATCGTCGTTCGCGCGTTTGAAGCGGATCGAGACATCTTCCTCACCGATACCCGCGGTCACGGCGAACGCGCCGACATAGTCTGGCGTGCCATTTGGTGCGATGTAGTCCGCAAGTGCCGAGTTGAATTTGCCT
>JBEBHC010000433.1:0-1137 GCA_040081185.1 Devosia sp.
GCTCTGGGGCGCCGACACGGTGATGGATCTGTCGACCGGGAAGAACATCCACGAGACGCGCGAGTGGATCATGCGCAACTCGCCGGTGCCCATCGGCACCGTGCCGATCTACCAGGCGCTCGAGAAGGTGGGCGGACGTCCCGAGGAGCTGACCTGGGAGATCTACCGCGACACCCTCGTCGAGCAGGCCGAGCAGGGCGTCGACTACTTCACCGTGCACGCCGGCGTGCTGCTGCGCTACATCCCGATGACGGCGGGCCGGATGACCGGCATCGTCTCGCGCGGCGGCTCGATCATGGCCAAGTGGTGCCTCGCGCATCACCAGGAGAGCTTCCTCTACACGCACTTCCGCGAGATCTGCGAGATCATGCGCGCCTACGACGTCAGCTTCTCGCTCGGCGACGGCCTCCGGCCCGGCTCGATCGCGGATGCCAACGACGAGGCGCAGTTTGCCGAGCTCAAGACCCAGGGCGAGCTCACGAAGATCGCCTGGGAGTACGACGTCCAGGTGATGAACGAAGGCCCCGGCCACGTCCCCATGCATCTCATCAAGGAGAACATGGAGAAGCAGCTCGAGTGGTGTGCCGAGGCGCCGTTCTACACGCTCGGCCCGCTCACGACCGACGTCGCGCCCGGCTACGATCACATCACCTCGGCCATCGGCGCTGCGATGATCGGCTGGTACGGCACGGCGATGCTCTGCTACGTCACCCCGAAGGAACATCTGGGCCTGCCGAACAAGGACGACGTGAAGGTCGGCGTCATCGCCTACAAGATCGCCGCCCACGCGGCCGACCTCGCCAAGGGGCACCCGCGCGCCCGCATCTGGGACGACGCGCTCAGCAAGGCCCGCTTCGAGTTCCGCTGGGAGGATCAGTTCAACCTGGCGATGGATCCGGTGACAGCGCGCGCCTACCACGACGCGACCTTGCCGGCGCACGGCGCCAAGGTGGCGCACTTCTGCTCGATGTGCGGCCCGAAGTTCTGCAGCATGGAGATCACGCAGCAGCTGCGCCGCGAGGCCGCGCAGGGCATGGCCGACAAGAGCGACGAGTTCCGCAAGCGCGGCGAGATCTACGTGGCGTCGAAGTCGTAGCCGTCTGCGCGGCGCCTCGTCGAGTCTCGCCGTCCCGGCTC
>JBEBHC010000206.1:0-4534 GCA_040081185.1 Devosia sp.
GAGCGCGATGCGCAGCAACTCCAGCGACAGGCCCGGATAGAGCACCGTTCCATCGGTCCACAGCAGCGGCACGCGCCGCACTTCCTGCGCCGCATCGTCGTTGTTGAGACTGAGGCTGCCGAGACCGGGCGCGGCATCCTTGAGCATTGGCAGCGGCGCCACCGCGCCCTTGAGGAACGGCAGCGACGGCTTGGGATCATCCCCCGAAATAGCGAAGCCGCCCTTGTTGCCGTTGGTCAGCGGCGGAGCAGCGGAAGAGGACGAAAACCCCAGCACTGCCGGGGTCTGCTTCAGCATTGCAGCGAAGATTTCATCGTTGTCCGGAAGCTTCGACGCATCGAAGTTCGGGATGCTTTCGCCCAGCCGCCGCGGCGACAGCCGGTCGGATTCGGGGAACAGCACGTCGTATCCGATCGCCGCCGCACCGAGCCGCGCCAGCCGTTCCGTGAGCAGCGCAAGCTTGTCGCGCGGCCACGGCCATTGCCCGACCTCGGCCAGCGAGCGCTCGTCGATATCGACCACCCGCACCGGCCCTTCGGGTCCAGTGCGCGGCACGGCGCGCTGGTAGAGATCGAACGTGATCTCCCGCGCCACCAGCACCGGATAGGGGTCGGCAGCACGGATGAAGGCGAGGACAAGGACAAGGACGAGTCCCAGCAGCGTCGGGAGAAGGCGGCGCCTCACGTGTCAGTCGTTTCCTCGATCCCGTCGCGAGTCATCAATCATTGGGCCGACACTCGCCATCAGTGTTTGGGGACTGCCCGTCCGGACAGCCACCAGCTCCCGTCACCAACGACTCCGGCGTGTCGGCCACCGGCGGCCGGCGCGTGCAGCTGCTGGCATTGGCGACTCGGAATTCGTTGAGCAGCGGCGACTGGTCGAGCGAGAACCGGAACCAGCCCTTCAGCTCCTCGCGCTTCTCGCCGAAAATCTCGTTGGAATCGCCGAGCAGGTCGGTTTCCTCCGTATCGATGATGCCGATGTGGCAGAGACCCGTCAGCAGGTCCGTGTCGCCGCCATCCTCGCGCAGGATCACCTGCCCCTGATAGACGATGGCGTAGGCGATCTGCGTTTTCCAGTCGACATAGACATCGTACTTGGTGCCGCGCACGCCGATCGTGCCGGTCGGTGTGTTGACCTCGTAAGCCGATTTCGGGCTGTCGCCGGTGATGAAGCGGAACGAGCCGCCCAGCAGGTCGATTGCGACCTTGGTGGCGGTATTGTCGTTGCGCAGCAGATACTCATCGATGGTCAGCGCCGACTTTGGTCCCACCACCAGTTTGGTGTTGTCGGCAAACAGGATTTGCACGATGCCTTTTTCGCCCGTCGTAATCTTGTCGCCCATGAACACATCGGCGCCGACGACGAGCGTTCGGGTGGCACCGGATAGGGCCGCTTCCGCCTGGGGATCGACATCCCTTGCCGAGCCAACACTGTCCGCTGCCAACACCGGAGTAACGAGAAACAGCGCGAGCGCCGCGCCCGCGAGTGAACCGATCAGCCTACGCATTTGAGACCCTCTTTGACACGCAACTTGCCGGCCCGGACGCCCCGGGCCGGAGTAGTTCAAGCACCCTTAGCCCGGGTATTCGCAATAGCCTTCGTTGTTGTAGGTTTCCGCGGGGCACTGGCCGCAATTGTTCGGCCCGTAGTAGCCGTCACCAAGATCCTCGAACGCTCCGCAGCTCGATCCACCATCGAGCAGCGACGGCGGAGTCTGCGCGACCGGCGGGCGGCGCGTGCAGGTACCGGCCTGACCGATGCGAAATTCCGGCAGCAGGCGCGACTGGTCGAGCGAGAAGCGGAACCAGCCCTTGAGGTCTTCGCGCTCGTCGCCGAAAATCGCGTTGGAATCGCCGAGCAGTTCGGGGTCGTCGACCTCGATCACGCCGATATGGCAGAACCCGCTGAGCAATTCGGTATCGCCGCTGGTGTCGCTGAGCAGCACGGTGCCCGTATAGACCATCGCATAGACCGTGGCGGGATCGGTACTATCGTCGACATAGATGTCGTACTTGGTGCCGCGCACACCGATCGTGCCGACCGGCGTCGTCAACTGATAGGCCGATTTCGGGCTGTCGCCGGTGATGAAGCGATACGAGCCGCCGAGCAGGTCTATGGCGACCTTGCTCGCAGTATTGTCGCCGCGCAGCAGATACTGGTCGATCGTCACCGACGAATTCGGCCCGACCACGAACTTGGTGTTGTCGACGAACACGATCTGCACGAGCCCCTTGGGCCCGGTGGTGATCTTGTCGCCGAGGAACACATCCGCACCGACGACGAGCGTCCGCTCCTCGTTGGCGAGAATGGATTGGGCTTGGGGATCGACACCCTTGGCGGAGCCGACGGCACCGGCGAGGACAGGGGAGGCGAGCAGCAGCGCGAGAACCGCGCCGACGAGAGGCATGACCAGCTTATGCATGGGAGAAAAATCCTTTGCAGACGCACCTTGCGGCCCAGAATGCCGGGCCGGTTCGCATAGATTTTCTGAATATGGGCTGAACACTAGCATCACCGCCGCGTCACAGACAAACCTTCTTGCGCTTGCGGGTGACACGGGGTTGCGGCAAGCATCGGCGGTCTGTAGCAACGGAATGCGACCGGAGCGGATAACCGCCTCCGGCTCGGCCGGGGGGCCGGGGACGAGAGTAATGACGCTATTGTTTTTTGGTCTCCTTATCGGTCTGGAGATCAAGCACTACATCGCCGACTACTTCATGCAGCCCGGCTGGATCCTCGTCGGCAAGGGCGACATCACCAAGCCGGGGGGCTATGCTCATGCCGGCATCCACGCCGCTTTTTCGGCGGTGGTACTGCTCGCCTTCGGCACGCCGGCGGGCCTCGTCGCCATGCTTTTTGCGGCCGAGTTCGTCATCCACTACGTGCTCGATTTCGCCAAGATCCACTATTCGGTCGGCGTGCATGTCGATAGCAAGCCGGCGCGCTTCTGGGCGCTGCACGGCATCGACCAGTTGCTCCACCAGCTGACCTATGCCGGCATCATCTACCTGGTCCTGCAGGCGCGCGGCCTGCTCTAGCTATTTCTTCTTCTTGCCCTTTGCCTCGGGCGTCTCGACCAGCTGGGCCAGGATTTTGTCGACCAGGTCGAGATCCTCGCGCTTTCCCGCCGCCTGCTGCTGCAGGTCCACCAGATACGACGTCGTGTAGTAGAGACGCCGCGCCAGCAGTGACGCGAGTTCCAGCGCGATTTCCGGCTTGCTCGACAGGAACGCGATCGGGTCGGTGATCACATAGGCCTTCACATCCGACAGCGCCTTCACCGTCGCCGAATAGGGCATGTCGAGCAGGATGCTCATCTCACCGAAGATCGAACCCGGTTCGTCGACATAGGAGACCTGGGTCTCCTCGCGCAGCACCTCGACCTGGCCTTCGACAAGCACGAACAGCTTGCCGTCCTGCGCGCCCTGCTTGACCAGCATGGCACCGGACTTGAAGTTCTCGACCTTGCGGCCGCGGCAATAATCCAGAATGTCCGGCATTCGCACTCACCCTCTCATGCGTCCGCCCCCGCGGGGGCCAGCACATAGAGCAAAGCCGCTCGCCGCGCAATTGCGCGCCGCGCACTCGGCGATGATCGGGCGCAAGATTGCGGCCAGCCTCAGTGGTTGTCGCGCGGAATACCGGCCGTCTGGGCCAGGCGCTGATACTTCACCGCCGGTTTGAGCACCGCACCCGAGCCCAGCTGGTCGACCAGCCCGCGCTGGATTTCCTGCCACGGCGTCTGGTGGTCCGGATACTTGTAGCCGCCGGCCTGCACCAGTGCCTCACGGCGCGTTGCAATCTCGGCGTCCGAGATCAGGATGTCGGCCTCGCCCTTGTTGAGGTCGATGCGGACCTGATCGCCCGTGCGCAGGATCGCGAGATTGCCGCCGGCCGCCGCTTCCGGAGAAGCATTGAGGATGGACGGCGAACCCGATGTTCCCGACTGGCGTCCGTCGCCGATGCAGGCCAGCGCCGTGACGCCTTTTTCGATGAGGTAGTTCGGCGGCCGCATGTTCACCACTTCCGCTGCGCCCGGATAGCCGATCGGCCCGGCGCCGCGCATGAACAGCAGCGTATGCTCGTCGATCTCGAGTGCCGGATCGTCGATGCGCTTGTGGTAATCCTCCGGACCGTCGAACACGACGGCCTTGCCCTCGAACATTCCCGGGTGCGCCGGGTTGTTGAGGTAGCGCTCGAAGAATTCCGGTGAGATCACCGATGTCTTCATGATCGCGCTGTCGAACAGATTGCCGCTGAGCACCACGAAGCCCGCGTTCTTCTTCAGCGGATTGGCGAAAGGCCGGATGACCTTTTCGTCTTCGATAGTCGCGTTCCGGCAATTGTCGCCGATCGACTTGCCGTTGACGGTCGGTGCATTCTCGCGGATCAGCCCCTGCTTCATGAGCTCGCCCACCACCGCCGGCACACCACCCGCGTGGTAATAGTCCTCGCCGAGATATTCACCAGCCGGCTGCAGGTTCACCAGCAGCGGCACGTCGTGCCCATACTGCTGCCACTCGGGCAGGTT
>JBEBHC010000434.1:0-1134 GCA_040081185.1 Devosia sp.
TGTTGTGCCTCGTCGAGGATCGGTCCGACACCGAGGTCGCAGCACTCACCGGGGCCCCCCTCGGCACCGTGAAGAGCCGGCTCCGACTGGCCCGGGCCCGCTTTCGCGCCGTGGTGGAGCGGGATCCCGCGTTCAGCGCGCTGCGAGAATTCGTGGAGGAGGTGACCGATGGCGGGTGAGCGGTCCCGAAATGGGCGCCTGTGGCAGCAGTATGCGGCGGCGACCGAGCCGGGCGCACCCGCGGCACAGCTGCAGGGCCGCTGGTCACCGCGGCCGCGAATCACCTCGGGCAAGAACTTCTCGCTCGAACTGCGCGCCAAGATCCAGAACGACGGCGCGTGGTTCAACCCGGTGGTCGATCCCGAGGACGAAGGCTTCACGTGGCGGCGCCGCCGGCTGGCCGTGCGCGGGGAGTTCTTCAACCGCGTCGAATTCGAGGTCGAGCGCGAGTTCGGCGACGACGTCGAACCGTGGCGTGATGCCTGGGTCAACGTGAAGGTGCACGACCTGCTCGAGGCGCGGGGCGGCAAGTTCAAGCTGCCGTTCGGCCTCGACAACTCGACCAGCTCGGTCGAACACGACTTCATCTTCCGCTCGCTCGGCACGCGCGCCCTGGCGCCTGGCCGCGACATCGGCGCCATGGTCCACGGCGAGGCGGCGCGGCGGCGCTTCACCTACGCGATTGGCGTCTTCGACGCCGACGATCGCCTCGTGGCCGACAGCGACCGCTTCTTCGACGACGACCAGGGCGCCGACAGCTTCGGCCGCACGGTCAGCGGCCGCGTCACGGTGCAGCCCTTCGACGGCGTGGCCAGCCTTCCGTCGGGCCTGCGCAACCTCGAATTCGGCGCCAGCGGCGCCTGGTCGGAGGTGGCCGAGGGTCTCAACAGCTTCAAGGGCAACTCGGTCTTCGGCTACGACTACTTCGAACGTGTCTGGGTGAACGGCGATCGCGTCCGCACCGGCCTCGACATGGCGCTCGTGTCGGGCCCGGCCAGCCTCAAGGCGGAATGGATCAACGCCTCGGATGAACGCCTCGGACAGGGCGTGGACGACGGCGACCTGTCGAACATGTTCACCCGCGGCTGGTACGTGTCGGGCTCGTGGCTCGTCACCGGCGAAGACAAGGAAGAC
>JBEBHC010000435.1:0-1133 GCA_040081185.1 Devosia sp.
GCAAGCGTGCTGCGCGGGCCCGACGGAACCTCCGCCGAACTCGCCAAATTTTTCCGTTCTTTCGTCCTCTCGATCGCCGTGCGTAACGGCGACGCGCACCGAAAGAATTTCGGCGTGATCTACGGCGACGCCACGGGCCACGTCACACTCGCCCCCACGTTCGACGTCATCACGACGACGCTGTATCTGCCCAACGACAGCCTCGCCCTCACTCTCGACGGCACGAAACGCTGGCCCGACGCCAAACGCCTCGTGAAATTTGGCATTCGCCACTGCGGGCTGACATCACCCGCCGCCAAATCCATCCTGTCAGAAGTCGCCGAAGCGGTGGTCGCAGTCAGCAAAGACCTCACCCCATTCTCAGACCTCGATCAGGACGCACATGAGACACGCTCCCGCATGAAGTTCGCTTGGGAGCAAGGTGTCGCGGCCCTTTCGCTTTCGGCATAAGAGTTTCGCGAAGCACGACAAAACAACCAGCCCGCCAGCGCATCTCCCGGATGGGCAAGCGTCTGGGGTAGGTTCTGCCTCGACGGCCAAGTGCTCTTCGGCAAAAACTAAGGAAACTCTCGCCTATGCCCCTCATTGATTCTGACACTTGGGATTCCAGATTTATTAGCCTCAACCAGCTCCAATTCCACCCAGCCAATCCGCGCCTACCCGAGTTGCAGGGTAAAGCGAGCGAACGAGAAATCATTCATGAACTCTGCACGCGCTCGAAGATCGAGGCTCTTGCCAGGTCGATGGCGGATAAGGGCTATTTTCGCCAAGATCGGCTAATCGTATTCCGAGAGGGCAAAGCCAACATCGTTTACGAAGGGAACCGCCGCTTGTGCGCGCTAAAGGTGCTGGCGAAACCGGACCTCGCGCCGGTTGGAATGCAACGCACGTTCCGCCGTCTGTCGGAAAAAGCGAAGTTGCCCAAGAAAATCGCAGTCGAAATCGTGCCCAATCGATTCGATGCAGAAGTGGTGATGTTTTCCAAGCACGCCGGAGAACTGTTTACGGTCGACTGGAAGCCGGTGCAGCAGGCCGCTTTCATCGCCACGAAACTTGAGCAAGGCGACAGCGTGGAGGATCTTTGCGCCACCTATGGGCTTCGCCGAGACGAAGTGGTCAATTTCCGCGCCGCA
>JBEBHC010000436.1:0-1125 GCA_040081185.1 Devosia sp.
ACTGATCCCGCTGCTCCGAGGAGCACTTTCTTCGAGACCCACGATGCTGGAAGTGGAGATGAAATCATGGAGAACTTTAGGCAGCAAATGCCATGCGACGCGCACGAATTTGTGCGTATGCAAATGTACTGACAGCAGCGAGAATCATGGCTGCAATTGCGAGAACACTTTCAGGACCCGTAGCCGTGACGCGTGGCGCTCCACTGTGAAGCACGTTGCCATTAGCATCGGTCACGACGCTGTCGCCACCAATGATGATGGTTGGCCCACCCGTAGAACGTTCATTTGCAATACGCTCCTGACGACGCTCGTACGTAGCATCTTGATCCAGCAGTCCTTTTGGCTGCGGAGAATTATCCGGAACATATGTATCAACAGGATCAGCCTGAACGGACTGGAGCTGAGCCTGCTCAGCAGCACGAACTTCTGCCTGGCGCTGTTGCTGCGTCTGAATTACTGCTTCACCTTCACGCTCGGTCGGCGGTGCAGGCTGCAATGTCAGACTCTGGCCACCGAATACTTGTTCAGGAGCGAGGTACGCAGACCCAGTCGCTGGAGCGAACAGAGCTACGATGCCAAAGGTGGCAAGTGCGACGGACAGGAAATGTTTGTCCATAGATTTTGTGTGAATGTTTCTCTGCATTATACCTTTTGTTGCTCATTTTTACAAGGACCGGACTATTCGTCCGTATCCATAGGGAGGTTAGGGATAGGGAATTCAGGCGCATCAACGCCGCGTGCTGAGTCCGTGAGACGGCTGCCATCCTGAGACTGTAGAAGGCTCCACTTATAGTCCCAATCTGGGCGTCCAAATGTCTCAGGGTTCCTTGGATTTGTTTCGCCCTGGTCGACAGTGCAGTTCTGGTTCATGTCCTCGCCAAAGACTGGGGAGGAAGGACGCTCCATACATGCCCGCTCGCCTTGTGCATCATTGAAACAGACAACCTGACGAGGTTCAGGGCAGCCGTTACCGGAGCCATTACCATCACATAGGCCATCACGATCTGTGTCACTGACGAGTGCGCTTGTTTCATCTTTTTCGATATCGCCATTCATATTCTTGTCTTCACAGCGATCAGCAAGACCATCTCTATCGGTATCCGCAGCAAGGGGATTCGTCTTCGT
>JBEBHC010000070.1:0-16793 GCA_040081185.1 Devosia sp.
GAACTACGTGGTTCTGCCGGTCATCGCGCTCGCCGCGACCTACCTCGCCAACATTGCGCGCATCACGCGCTCGTCGATGCTCGAGGTTCTCAATTCCAACTTCATCCGCACGGCGCGCGCCAAGGGTATGCCGGGCTGGCAAGTGATTGTGCGGCATGCGCTGAAACCGACGCTGCTGCCGGTCGTTTCTTATTTGGGCCCGGTATTCGTAGGCATGATCACCGGCTCGGTGGTGGTCGATGTGTATTTCTCTACGGGCGGCATCGGACAATGGTTCGTCAACAGCGCGCTCGGACGTGACTACTCGACGATCCTCGGCATCACCATCCTCCTCGGCGCTCTCACGATCGCCGCCAACCTTGTGGTCGACGTGCTGTATGCATGGATCGATCCCAAGATCCGATACTAGGAGCTCGCCATGGCAGTTGAAGCTCGTACTGAAGGACTCCCAGTCGGCGTGACGCCCGAGGCGGTGCCGGTCAAGGGCCGCTCGCTCTGGCAGGATGCGGGACGCCGCTTCGTCCGCAACAAGGCCGCGCTGTTCTTCCTGATCCTGCTGGTTATCGTGGTGGCGTTCACGATCGTGGGTCCGTATTTCGCCAAGTGGACCATCGCCAAGGTCGACTGGTCGATTCTGGGGAAGGTGCCGCAACTGGGCGCGCCGCAGATCGCCAACGGCCATTTCTTCGGCGTCGACCAGACCGGGCGCGACCTCTACATCCGCACCATCCAGGGCACGCAGATTTCGCTGACGGTTGGCGTGCTCGGTTCGGCGGTGGCCGTGGTCCTCGGCACTCTATACGGCGCCATCGCGGGATATTTCGGCGGACGGCTCGACAGCGCCATGATGCGCTTCGTCGACATCCTCTACTCCATCCCCTTCATGTTCATCCTGATCCTGCTGTTGATCATTTTCGGCCGCTCGTTCGCTCTGCTGTTCATGGGCATCGGGCTGGTGTCGTGGCTGGGCATGGCACGCGTCGTGCGCGGGCAGACGCTGACGCTCAAGAACCGCGAGTTCGTCGAGGCTGCCGTCGCCACCGGCGTGAAACCGTTCGCCATCGTGGTGCGCCACATCGTGCCCAACCTGCTGGGCATCGTGGTGGTCTATGCGACGTTGCTGATCCCCGAGATGATCCTACTCGAGAGCTTCATCTCGTTCCTCGGGCTCGGCATCCAGGAGCCGAATACCTCCCTGGGCGCATTGATCAGCGAGGGCGCGCGGACCATGCAGTACGGCGTGCTCTGGCAGCTGGCGTTCCCGCTGGCGTTCTTCACGATCATCCTGTTCGCATTCTTTTTCGTGGGTGACGGGCTGCGCGACGCGCTCGACCCCAAGGACCGCTAATGGCACTTCTCGACGTCAAAGACCTCTCCATCGGCTTTCACATGCCCGGCCGCGACGTGCAGGTCGTAGACAAGATAAGCTTCAGCCTGGAGCCGGGCGAGACCCTCGCCATCGTGGGCGAGAGTGGTTCGGGCAAGACGCAGACCGCATTCTCGATCGTCGGCTTGCTGGCCAATAACGGCTATGCCACCGGCAGCGTGCAGTTCGAGGGTCGCGAGATACTCAATCTGCGCGAGAGCGAGTTGAACAAGGTGCGGGCCGAAAAGATCGCGATGATCTTCCAGGACCCGATGACCTCGCTCAACCCGTATATCCGGGTGATCGAGCAGATGGTCGAAGTGCTGGTGCAGCATAAGGGCGTCAGCCGCCAGCAAGCGGAAGCGGAATCGATCCGCTTGCTCGATGCGGTGAAGCTGCCCGACGGCAAGAACATCGCCCGACGCTTTCCGCACGAGTGCTCGGGCGGCATGCGCCAGCGCATCATGATCGCGATGGCGCTGCTGTGCCGACCCAAGCTGCTGATCGCGGACGAGCCGACGACGGCGCTCGACGTCACCGTACAGGCGCAGATGCTCGAGCTGTTCAAGTCGCTGACCACCGAGTTCGGAACGGCGCTCATCATGATCACGCACGATCTGGGCGTGGTGGCCGGTCTCGCCGACAAGATGATGGTGATGTATGCCGGCCGTGCGGTGGAGAAGGGGACGGTGGACGAGCTGTTCTACGATCCGCGCCATCCCTACACATTGGGGCTGCTGACTTCGACACCGCATATCGAGGAGCGCTCGCGCCGCCTCAACCCTATTACCGGCTCGCCGCCCAATCTCGAACACCTGCCGCGTGGATGCGCATTCCATCCGCGCTGCGCGTACCGGTTCGAGCGCTGCTTCGCCGAGGTGCCCGAGCTGCAAGAGTTCGATGCCGGCCGGGCCAAGGCCTGCCACTATGAGGGCAAGCTCATGATCGAGGAGAACGCCGCATGAGCGCCCCCACCGAACTGTTGCGCGTCGACAATCTGAGCAAGACCTTCGCGATCAATGCCGGCATGTTCGCCAAGCCGCTGAAGCTCAAGGCGCTGCAGGATATCTCGTTCTCCATCAACCGCGGCGAGACGCTGGGCATCGTCGGCGAGAGCGGTTGCGGCAAGTCCACGCTCGGGCGCTGCATCCTGCAACTGCTGCGGCCCGACGAGGGCAAGGTGCTCTGGCTGGGCAACGACCTGACGACGCTGCACGGCGAGGACATGCGCAAGCGCCGAAAGGAGCTGCAGATCATCTTCCAGGATCCGCAGGCGTCGCTCAATCCGCGCATGACGGTGGGTGAGATCGTCGCCGACCCGCTGAAGACGCTGATGCCGGAGTTGCCGGCAGGCAAACGCCGCGAGCGCGTGATGGAAATGATGGAGGCGGTGGGCCTCCAGCCCGAAATGATCAACCGCTATCCGCACGAATTCTCGGGCGGGCAGGCGCAGCGCATCGGCATCGCCCGGGCGTTGATCACCGAGCCCAAGCTGATCGTCTGCGACGAGCCTGTATCGGCGCTCGATGTGTCGATCCAGGCGCAGATCCTCAACCTGCTGAGCGAGCTCAAGGATACGTTCGGGCTGACGCTCGTATTCATTTCGCACAACCTGTCGGTGGTGCGGCACGTGTCGGACCGTATCCTCGTGCTGTATCTGGGGCGGCAGGTCGAACTCGCCACCGGCGACCAGATCTACAGCGAGGCCAAGCACCCCTACACGCGGGCGCTGCTGACCGCGGTACCGATCGCCGACCCGCGGCGGGCGCGGCAGCGCAATATCGATGCGCTGCAGGGCGAAATCCCGTCGCCGATCAACCAGCCTTCGGGCTGCACATTCCGGACACGATGCCGCTATGCGATTCCGCTGTGCGCGGAAAAGCGGCCGCCGCTCGAAGACGCGGGCTCGGGCCAACTAGTGGCGTGCCACCGGTGGCGCGAAATCGCGGCCGGCGTGGTGGCCGGCGAGCCGGTCCCGGCGATCGCCTGAGACTGCCCGCAAAGCGTTGACAGCCCGGGGATTTGACCCTATTGAGGCGCCCAGTTGTCGGGCGCGTTGCGCGCCCTTTTTGTTTCTGCCGAGGCTCCGCCGATGAAAGTCCGTAATTCCATCAAGGCTCTGTTGGGCCGGCATCGCGCCAACAAGCTGGTCCGCCGTCGCGGCCGCCTGTACATCATCAACAGCGTCGACAAGCGCTACAAGGCCCGCCAGGGCTGAGTTCCGTCTGCTTGTTTTGAGGCTTCAGAGCCCGCTCTCCCCACGGAGGCGGACTTTTTGCTGTCCAATTTTCGCCCCCGAGGACGTTTTCGGTTCAATAACCGATGCTTTCGGGTGTGCAGGCATTAGTTTGTGCCCTAGCATACCATCGTGATCCAGAGTTAGCGGGGCAGAGGGGATGCTGGCCTCACGTATCGTGCAGGTGCCGATCAGAAAGCCGTTTGGGCAGGTCTATGAGTTCCTCGCGGACCCGATGAACTTCGCCCGCTGGGCGAGTGTGCCAGGGACGGAGGTGGAGCCGCTGGGCGATGGCACCTATTTGGTGGAGGTGCCGACTGGGCAGGTGGCGATCCGCTTTGCGCCGCGCAACTCGTTCGGCGTACTCGACTATCAGGCCTACTGGCCCAACACACCGAACGGGCGGGTGGTGCCGGTCCGGCTCTACCCCAATGGCGATGGCTGCGAGCTGATCTACACCGTGATGCAGCACCCCGATGTCACCGACGAGAAGTTCGCGTCCGACATCGAGTGGATCGAGTCAGACCTCAACCGGCTGAAAGCGCTGGTCGAGCAGCTCTAGGCGAGCGCCGCCAGCACGCGGATCCACGAGCGTATGCCCTTGTGGAAGCTCTTGAGGTTGTACTTCTCGTTGGGCGAATGGATGCGGTCGTCGGCGAGGGCGTAGCCGATCAGCAGCGTGTCGAGCCCGAGGATGCGCTTGAAGTCACCGGCGACGGGGATCGAGCCGCCAGAGGCGCGCAGCGCGCATTCGTTGCCCCACTCCTCGGTAAGCGCGGCGCGGGCCGGCGCGAGGTAGGGGCCGGTGGTGGGCACGGCGACGGCCGGGCTGCCACCGTGGTTGATGAACTCGACGGAGCAGTCGGCCGGGATGCGCGCCTGCACATGGGCGCGGAAGGCGGCGCGGATCTTGTCGGGGTCCATGCGCGACACGAGGCGGAAGGAAATCTTGGCCGACGCCTTGGCCGGGATGACGGTCTTGAAGCCGTCGCCGGTGTAGCCGCCGATCATGCCGTTTATTTCGCAGGTGGGGCGGGCCCAGGTCTGTTCGAGCACCGAGCGCGAGGCCTCGCCGGCTGGCTTGGTCAGGCCGACATCCTTGAGGAAGGCGGCGCCGTCGAAGCCGAGCGAATTCCAGCTGGCCATCGTCGTGGCGTCGACTTCATCGACATCGTCGTAGAAGCCCGCGAGGGCCACCGAGCCGTCCGGGTTGCGCAGCGAGGCGATGATCTCGGCCAACACCTGGTTGGGGTTGCGGGCGGCGTTGCCGTACATGCCGGAATGGAGGTCCTTGTCGGCGGCGGTAATAACGATCTCTTCGCCGACGAGGCCGCGCAGCATGGTGGTGATGGACGGGGTGTTCTTGTCGAACAGGTCGGTATCGCAGACCAGCGCGACGTCGGCCTTGAGCTCGTCCTTGGCCGATTTCAGGAACACCGGCAGGTTGACGCTGGCGGATTCTTCCTCGCCCTCAAGGGTCATTGTGACGTTGAGCGGCAGGCTGCCCATGGTGGCGCGCCAGGCGCGGCAGGCTTCGGTGAAGGTCAGCAGCTGGCCCTTGTCGTCGGAGGTGCCACGGGCGACGAGGTGAGTCTCGCCGTCGGGCTGGGCGATGCGCTGCATGTCGAACGGATCGGTGTGCCAGAGGTTGAGCGGGTCGACCGGCTGCACGTCGTAATGCGCATAGAACAGGACGTGCGTGCCCTTGCCCTTGGGGTCGTGCGCGACGACCACCGGATGGCCGGGGGTCTTGCGGGCGGACACGTCGAAGCCTTCGGACTTCAGGTCGGCAACCAGCCAATCGGCGGCGCGCTGGACTTCGCCGGCATAAGCCGGATCGGTGGATATCGACTTGATGGCAACCAGGTCTTTCAGCCGGCCCAGGCTGTCTTCCAGGTGGGCATCGGCATAGGCGAGGGCTGCATCGATCTGGGCGGTCGTGGGCGTCGTGGGCATTGGGGCAAATCCGGTTGGTTAAGGCAGGGGATAAGCTGTGCGAAGACACCGCGCAAGCCGCGTTGGAATCACTCAAAGAATAGGTGTTAACCTTCTGTTAACCTTAACGTTTTCAATTTATGGACAAATTGCTCTAAAGAGTCATTGCGAGTTTATCCGTTGCCGTTTTGCAACGCGCGCAAGTAAACCCGAATGTTTGTGATCCTGGCGCTGCGCCCGCCGCGGGATTTGACTCGGATTCGGGCGAAATCCGGGCGTTAATGCGCCCCTCAATTTCGGCATGCCGGTCCGGCTGCGTTAATCCTTTGCGGGGGCAAGTACATTTCATGACGACACTGCGCGCCATTCCGAACTACCAGCCTACCGGCCAGCTTTTCCGCACCAGCGTATTCGCGATCGGCCTCGCGGCATTCGGCCTGCCGGTCTCGGCAGTGATGATGCCGGATGCGGCGATGGCGTGCACGGCGAACAACGCAACGGGCGAGCTTGCCTGTCTCGTCAGCGGTAGCGGGACGACGCTTAACACCGCAGTGAACGCACATGTCCTGGTGCAGCCCACTTCGCCTGCTGACATCACAATTTCCAACGGAATTGCCGTGGTCGAAACCGGCGCGGGCAGCACCGTGGATGTCGAGATCAACGGACGTGGACCGGGCGCAACGATAGGCTCTGCAACCGTGATAAACACTGGCGGCGACGCCGTGGAAATCGACGGCCTCGACGGCAAGATCACAGTGACCACCACTATAAATACGAGCCTTGCGGCGACCACCGGTCTTGGCGACGCTCTCGATGTCGCAGCGACCACTGCAGAAATCGACCTCGACGTTTCCTCGACGATTTCGGCCACCGGCAACGGCATTGTCGTTTCGAAGGCCAGCGGCGCCGTGGCCAATGTGGATCTGCGCGGCACGGTCGCCGCAGGCAACAACGGCGTTTACATGATTACCGGAGCGGCCGAGGCAAAGGTGACCACCTATGTGGGCGCCAACATCACCGCTGCACTCGATGGCGGTATCCGAGAGTCGACCACATCGGGCAAGGCGACGGTCAGCCTCAACAGCCTTATTGGTGCCGTGGGCACACCGATCACTGGCCGCGGCATCTGGGTCAATACGAACACCGGCGTGGTGGATATCAAGGTCGGCGACACCGGCGGCATCGTGTCGAACGGGGAAGGTATTTACGTCGCGTCGGGCGCAACCCTTGCCGCGGAGAAGGTCGACGTCGATATCTCCAACAGCGTTCGGTCTCTCCTGAACGATGGCGTGCGCGTCGGCGGTGCGGCGGGCGACGCCTCGGTCACTACGCGAGATTTCGGTACTGTTCGCGGTGTCAACGGCATCAACGTGAACAACTCGACGAGCGGCAAGGTGACCATCGTTGCGGGCGATACCGTCACCGGCGATACAGCCGTGGGAATCCTTGCGCAGTCCAGCACCGGCGACGTCAAGGTCGAGACGCTGGCGCGCGATGAGCTTCAGGGCAGCATCTATGATGACCCAGATCGCGGGCTTACCGGTGGCTCCATCCAGGCTGTCGGCAATGGCATCGAGGTCGGCACCACCAGCGGATCGACCGATGTGGACGTTGCGGCAGCGGTCGTGTCGACTGGTGGAAAGGGCATCGCGGTCATCTATTCGGCGAGCCAGGTTTCTCGAAACTTAACGAAATCGGCCCACGTCGACACCGTTACGGGCGGTACGATCAATGCGGTTGGCGACGGCATCAACGTCAACTCGCAAGACATCGATGCATTCATTACGACAGGCGCTGCAGTCACCTCGACCGGCGGCCAGGGCATCGTTGGCGACACCACGTTCGGTTATCTTGCAATCACCAACAATGCGTCCGTCACTGCGTTTGGAAATGGCCTCGCCGGTACGTCGCAGAACGGCAACGTCACGCTTCAGGCCAACGCCAATGTGACTGGCGGCAATGGTGGCACGGGCAACGGGCTGCTCGTCGGGGGCGCGATCGCCGCCTCAATCACCGTCGGTTCCAATGCGACGATCGCCGGCGATGGGACAAGCGCGGATGCCGTCATCGAGGCTCACGCTGAGGAAGACTCAACGATTGAGAACAATGGCCTCGTCTATTCCAACGATGTGACCACCAACGCCCAGGCGGCAGCGGTGGCGGTGTCGGTTGATGGCACTGGCCCGGGCCCAGCCACATGGACGGTGACCAATAACGGCACCATCTACGGGACGCTCAATTCAACGTCGAACACCTCGGTGATCTTCAACAACAACAGCCCCAACACCTGGGTTTTCACTGGCAAGTCGAACTTCGACGGCTCGAACGACGTGGTGCACAACAACTATGTCGATTCCTTTACCTGGGGCGTCATCCGCACGGCAATCGACCACACTGCCAGTGAAACCTCGCAGTTCCTTGGCCTCGAGAGGTTGGACAACAATGGCGGCGACATTCGTATGGCCGACCAGCTGGCTGGCCTCCCGTTCTATCGCGACCGGACCTACACGACTGGGAACTACGAGGTAGGGGCAGGGGGCCCGGGGCACGTTATCGTGGATGCCGTGCTTGGCACCGGTGGGGTGTTCGATGCCGATCGATTCCTGATTGGCGGCAACGCGACGGGCGCCAGCTATGTCGACGTCATCAATTTCAACGGCGGTCACGGTGGGCTCAGCGCAACGGCCATCCCGATCATTCAGGTCTCTGGCTCAAGCAGCGCAAGCTTTGACCTTACCGACGGCCCCGTCGACGTCGGCCTTTACAGCTATGATCTCGTGAAGATCGAGGGTCCCGGGCTGCTTGCCTACTCCGACGGTAACGGCGCTGGCGCCAGCCAGCTCGCGAACACTGGTCTCGGTGCCGCAGATGACGTGACGGTCGACCCGTCTGCCATCTGGGCCCTGCAGGGTTATGCCGACGCGTCGGTTTACAACCTTGCTGCGATACCGGTGATTGCCGGGTCGGTTTGGCAGCGCAGTTCGGATGGCTGGATCGACCGGTCGGGTGATCTGCGCGACTATTACATGAGCGGCGAGCCGATTGCGTCGACGGCGCCGGGCGAGGGCCTGTTCAGCGGCGGTGCACTCGGCACCGGCCTGTGGACGCGCGCGATCGGCTCCAGCGCTTCGGCCAGCGGTTCCGAGACCATCGATGTCGGCGGCAACCCGGTGACGTTCGACACCGGCTATGCCGACGTGCTGACCTCGGTGCAGATCGGCGGCGACGTGGCGTTCAACTTCAAGCAGGGCACCGGCATTGCCGGCGGCTTCGTGGGCTTCATCTCCGACTCGGTGGCCTTCAACTCGGGCGACGATGCCCAGATGTCGGGCGTGACGGCGGGCACCTACTTCGACTGGATCAATGGCGACACCTATGTGTCGGCGATGGTGAAGGCCGACTTGCTGGGCCTCGCCTTCAACGACACCATCGGTGGCAGCGACGGTGCGCTCACCACGTTCGGCGGATCGATCGAAGCGGGCAAGCGGATGCAGATGGACGGCTTCTTCGTGGAGCCAGTGGCCCGTGCGTCCTTCACGGCGAGCGCCGGTGCGCTCGAAGTGGGTGACGACAGCGTGGCGATTGCCGGCGCGACGTTCGAAGGCAAGGTCGGTGGCCGCATCGGCTCCAGCTTCGGCACGGACGGCTGGAACGTGTCTCCCTATGCCTCGGGCTTCATCGGCATGACCAGCAGCGTCGGTGCTTCCGAGATCGACGGCCTGTCGGATACATTCTCGGCCAGCGGCTCGGGCGCATTCATCGAAGTGGGCGGCGGACTGAATGCCAGCAAACTCGAGATGAACGGCGTCACGGCCTTCGTGTCGGGCAACATCAAGGCCTCTACGAGCGCAAGCTCGGTCACCGCCAAGGCGGGCCTGCGCGGCGCGTTCTGACGGCCGCACTCACGGCTTAGTCCCGCGCTCCAATGAGCGCGGGATGATCCCCGGGACGACTCCACATGCTTTCGAACACGCGCCTGATCCTGGCCATGCTGGTGATTGCCGCCGGTCTCGGTGGCCTCGCCGTTGCCATCGGCACCGGCTCGCTGAAGTTCGGCGGCACGCCGACTGCGGCCGCCGCGTCCACGGCGCAGACGAGTTCGGTGATGCCGAGCGCGGAAGTTTCCGTCGCAGCGCCAGTGGCCGCTGCATCGAGCGAGACGCCGGCGATGGCGGCGGCCGACGCTCCAGCTGCCCGCCAGATCGGCGACTGGATCTATTCGTGCGCAACCCCTGCCGGCGGTTCGGCTGCCGTTTGCGCGATCACCCAGCAGCTCAACGATCCAAAGAGCAACGCGCTGCTGTTCCAGTGGCAGATCGTGCGCAATGCCAACGGTCTGGTGTCCGTGTGGCAGTCGCCCACCGGGGTGCTCGTCGATCACGGACTGGTCCTGGTGGCCGGGACGCCCAAGCCGATTGCCGTGCCGTTCCGCGCCTGCAATGCGCGCAATTGCGACGCAGTCGCCAATCTCGCCGCGGATTTCCAGGCTTCGCTTGCCGGGGCGAAAGCGCTGTCCGTCACGGTGACCTCTACCGACGGCACCGCGCTGGAATTCAAGTTCTCGCCGAACGGGCTCGCCGACGCACTGGCCGCCCTGAAGGGCTAGAGCGCATCGACTGTCCCGCGCGCGATAGTCGTGGGCGGCTGAACCGGAACTGAACCGAAGCAAAATTTTGGACGTGCCGTGCGCTTGACACGGTGCTAGCACTATCGGGCGGAGTTCATGCTGTTGAGGGCGTGAACTTGGGGCGAACACTGGCAGAGGAGATTGCCATCGTGTCGCTACTGTCTTTGACGACGAAGGCTCTACTGAACGGCGCCGCGCTGGCGGTTGTTGCTGCGTGGACGGCATTTGCCGCGCCAGGCGCGATATCAGCCGAGGCGATCTATGCGCCGGGCCAGCCGATCATCACAGGATTTCCCGGTGCATTGCCGGCCGATACGGTGCCCGACGGCGCCGATCCGCTGGACTACACCTTCATCGATCTCGAAGGGCAGTCGCTCGCCATCCAGAGCCTCGACCCCGACGGTCCGCCCGATGGGCAGTTGCTCGATACCACCGATGTGTTCGGCGCAACGGCTCGCGATGTGGGCCTGGTGTTCGGCGTCACCCTCGACAATGCGGATGAGACCAGCGGCGCGCTGGCGCCCAATATCTATGTGTCGGCAAGCTCCGCCTTCGGCCTCAACATCGTCGTGCCGGATGCGGACGGCAATTCGATGCGCAGCCGGACAGGCGCGCCGGAGGCGAGCTTTGCGCCGGGCCAATGGGGCAGTGCTGACGGCGCCGAGGGCTATCCGGGCAGCATCTGGAAGATCGATGGCACGACGGGCGAGGTGACGCTGCTCACCACGGTCGTCAACAGCGGCGCCGGCCTCGGCAGCCTGGTGTTCGAGCCGAGCACGCAACAGTTCTTCGTGTCCGATCTCGATACCGGCCTCATCTACCGGCTGGCCGAGGACGGCACGATCATCGACACGTTCGATCACGGCGTGACCGGCCGGCCGATGCATGAGCTCGAGGCGGTCGAGGACGACGGCATCCAGGCCGACATCACCGATGCCGCGTTCAACACCGAGGACCCGACGACCTGGGGCTTCACGCAGGCAGAGCGTCGCGTCGACGGTCTCGCCGCCAACAATGGCCGCATCTATTACTGGGTCGCGGGCCAGATCTGGTCGGTGCGCCTCAATGAAGACGGCTCGTTCGGCACGGCGCGCTGGGAGCTCGATGTGGGCGATCCGGCGTCGGGCAACAACGTCACCAGCATCGTGTTCGATCGCCAGGGCCGGATGATCCTGGCGCAGCGCGGCGCTACCATCGGTGCCTACGACTACACCACCCTCGCGGAAGCGGAGACCTCGGCCGTGGTGCGCTACGAGCGCGAGTTCCCGGATGATCCCGAAACGCCCAGCACCTGGGTCGAGGAGCCGGACAGCTATGCAATCGGCCTCGCGAGTTCCGGCTTCGCCGCCTCGGGCGGCGTGGCGATGGGCTATGGCTACGACACGACCGTCGGCGACTTCAGCGGTGTGATCGGCGCGACGCTCTGGGCCTCGGGGGATTCGCTCCGTTACAACCCGGATATCGAGCCGCCCGTCGAAGGGCCGATGCACGTGCATGGGCTGCAGGGCACGCTGAGGACGCTGGTGCGTCCGCTCAACGAGCCGCCGACGGAAGCCGTGTTCACCGACTATGACGGCAATACCGACGACGAGACCTCGGCCGAGACCGGCCATGTCGGCGCGGTGGCCATCTGGCAGGATCCGGGCAGTGGCTCGGCGTCGCTGCCCGATGTCGAGCCGCCCTATGTCTTCACACCGGGCGATGAGGATGACGAGGACGACTACGAACTGAGCGCTGAGGTGAACCTCTCGCTCGAGAAGTGGTCGTCGCCGCATACCTGCTTCGATGGCCCCACCGACTATTGGTGTACCTATACCATCCGTGTCGAGAACACTGGAACGCTACCCTACTGGGGTCCGGTGACGGTGCAGGACCATCTGCCGGCCAATCCCGCCGGTGCGGTGATGACTTTCTGGCCCACGCCGCAGTGGAACTGTCTGCCGGCTGGTCCGGCGGCGCAGACCTGCGCGACCGGCCCGGTGCTGCTGTTCCCCGGCGATGCCGTGGTGCTGCACGAAACGGTGCAATTGCCCAAGCCGACGGCTCCGGGCCTCTGCAACCTCGTCAATGTCGCCGGCATCCAGTTCCCGTTCTGGTGGCACGACGCGGATTCGAGCGACGATTTCGACGGCGCGGTGGCTCACGTTCCGGCCCCGGGCTGTGTGCCGCCGGGCGGGGTGACCGACCTGACGCTCAACAAGTTCACCTTCCCGTCGAACTGCTTCGATCCGGGCGGTGGCGCAGATTACCTCTGCATCTACGGGATCCTCGTGACCAATACCGGGCCGGGCAATTACACCGGGCCGATCCAGGTCAAGGACACGCTGGGCGTCAACGTGACTGCCAACGTGTTCGGCGCGTGGACCTGCGGACAGACCGGTCCGGTGCTCACCTGCGACATCAACAGCGCGCCGGTGAACGTGCCTCCGGGCTGGTCGTCGGTGTTCTTCGTCCAGGCGCCGATGCCCAAGCCCGTGGCACCGCCCGCTTGCGACCTCGACAACAAGGCGCAGATCGCCATCCCGCTCGGTGGCTCGCCGACGAACATCCTGCCGGGCAATGATTTCGATACGGCGACGACGCATATCCTGTCGCCGGCCTGTCTCGCGCCGGCGGTCGACACCGATATCGAGGTGCAGAAGACTGCCGACTATTGCAGCTGGTTCATCGTCTATTACTGCCAATGGACCATCACGATCACCAACATTGGTGCCGACAACTACCTCGGGCCGTTGAACGTCACGGACCAGGCGATCGGGGCGACCTACAATGACCTCGACTCGGCGATGGGCGGCGGCTGCACGGGAACTCCGGACAACCTGACCTGCGATTATCCGATCGCATGGCTGCCACCGGGAGTGCCTTTCCCGTTCACGTTCTACACGGCATACGACACGAGCCCATCGCTTTGCTCGGCCAGCAATTCGATCACGGTCGACAACCCGAATCCGGGTTCGGTGCAGAATCCGGCCGGGAACGACTCGGTCAGTGTCGGCCAGGCCATCCCCAATCCGGCCTGTGCCGGCCTGCCGGTGCTCAACATCACCAAGACCGCAACGGGCTGCGCGGATGATCCGGGCAGCACCTACTGGCTCTGCGATTTCGACATCAAGGTCGAAAATCTCGGGCCGGTGTCGCAACCGGGACCGATCGTGGTCCGCGACTTCAACGGCAAGCCCACCACCTTCAGCACGGCCGCTTGCGGACCGCTGGCGCCCAACTTCTGGGAATGCACGCGGGCCGCTTCGATCGGGCCGGGTGCAAGCTGGTCGTTCTCGGCCACCACGCATGTCGACCCGAACGGGGTGACGATTGCCGACTGTGCAGTCGACAACATTGCGTGGATCGACGCGCCGGGCTCGCTTTCTGACCCTGGGCATTGGGCCGAGGACAGCCAGAAGGTACCGCAGCTGTTCATCAACTTGGGGCCCGGCCCGGTCTATGTGTACTGCGACCCGCCGAGCCTGAAGCTCGAAAAGACGGTGGTGAAGACCGTCAAGTCGGGTGACGGCTATAATACGACGTTCCAGATCAAGGCGATCTCGACCGGACCGGACCCCTATATGGGCACGGTGGAAGTCGACGACCTCCTGCCCGACGGGACGTCCTATGTTTCGAGCGACTGGACCTGCGTGCCGACGACGGGCAACGACGTCCACTGCTCGTCGCCCTACAAGAACATGCCCGTCGGCAAGTACACGGCGACCAATATCGTCGTGCACACCAGTGCCGAAGAGGCCAGGCGCAACAAGTGCAGCATCACCAACGTGGTCGAGGCGTCGATCTCGGCCGAGGTGCTGCACAGCGCTGAGGGCGTGCAGTACACGGCCTCGGCGACGGCGGAACTGCCCGGCGTAGCGTGCGGCGAGTCACCGCAATGCGATGCCAAGCAGCAGAAGCCGAACGGCGAATGCTGCCCGGCGGGCGAGGTGTGGAACGGCAAGCAGTGCGCGCCGCCCAAGCCGATCTGCGCCGACGACAGCCACATCAACTCGGCCGGCAAGTGCGTGTGCGACAAGGGCACCGAAGGCAAGCCGGGCCAGTGCAAGCCGATTGTCGAGGAGCCGACCTGCCCCGACGACAGCCACCTCAACAGCGCGGGCAAATGCGTCTGCGACAAGGGGACCGAAGGCAAGCCGGGCCAGTGCGAGCCGATCGTCGACGAGCCGGTGTGCCCGCGCGACAGCCACCTCAACGACGCGGGCAAGTGCGTCTGCGACAAGGGCACCGAAGGCAAGCCCGGCCAGTGCAAGCCGATCGTCGATGAGCCGAGTTGCCCGAAGGACAGCCATCTCAACGACAACGGCAAGTGCGTGTGCGACCGCGGCACGGAAGGCAAGCCGGGGCAGTGCGAGCCGATCGAAGAGGCGCCGCAATGCCCCGACGACAGCCACCTGAACAATCGCGGACAGTGTGTCTGCGGCAAGGGGACGGAAGGCCGCCCTGGCCGGTGCGAACCGATTGTGGTGGAGGAGCCGCAATGCCCGGACGACAGCCGCCTCAACAACCGCGGTCAGTGCGTGTGCGCCCGCGGTACCGAGGGCCAGCCCGGCCAGTGCAAGCCGATCGTCGACAACCCGGAACCGGAGCCGTCGCAGTGCCCGGACGACAGCTTCTACGACAAGCGCCAGAAGGTCTGCGTGTGCCTCAAGGGGACTGTGGGTGAACCCGGCAACTGCGTGCCGCTGCTCACGCTGCAGATGACGCCACTGATCAACTGACGGAAGTCACAGGCAATGCGATTTGAACGGCTCCATCGGGGAGCCGTTCTCCTTTGAGCGCCTGGGAGGGCGCCCGCTCAGGTCGTCGTCGACGAGACTAGCCGGGCGGCTGGACGTGGGTCGGGATGGCTTCGGGCGTGGGCGGCCGCGCGGCAGGGATGGCCGCTGCCAGCTGGTCGAAGGCATCGATCGCGTGGGCGGCGTACATCACGGCGGGTCCGGCGCCGAGGTAGATGGCGGTGCCGAGCGTTTCCATGATTTCTTCGCGGCTGGCGCCCTGCTCGGCGGCGGCCTTGGCGTGGAACCCGATGCAGTCATCGCAGCGCGTGGCGACCGAGATGGCGAGCGCAATCAGTTCCTTGGTCTTGGTGTCGAGTGCATTCGGTCTCAGCGCCGACTGCGCGAGGGCCGAGAAGCTCTTCATGACCTCGGGCGCGCCCGTGCGCAGGTCGCGCAGCTGCGGCGACAGCGACTTCAGGTAGTCGTTCCAGGTTTCCTGCATTTGCGTCCCTTTCAAGCAGCGGACTTGGCTGAAGCGAACAGCGACCCGGCGCGGGCGCCCGACCGGCAATAGCCAAACATGGGAGTGGGAAGAGTTGCGAGTGCCTGCTCCATGCGGATGCGCTGTCCTTCGCCAAGAAAGCCGGTGACCGGGATGTGGACAGCCTCCAGCCCAGCCTGCTTGGCCGCCGTGGCGATGGCCGCGAAGGTCGGCTGGCCTAGCTCTTCGTTGTCGGGCCGCGCGCACACGATCGTCTTGAAGCCGGCTTCAGCAATCTTTGGCAAGTCGGCCGCGGTGATCTGGCCGGCTATGGCGAAATCCGGGTCGATGGTGCGGTAGCGGGGGCCGGCGTCGGCGGTTGAGAATGGCCACATGGCGGTGTTCCTTTGTCGAGCGTTGAGGTCGCGCGTTCCGGTTTCAGGTTCTTCCCAGCGGGCGTCGCTTGCTGGAGATGCCGAGCGCGGCATAGATTGGGCAGAAGCCGATGGCGGCAGTGAGCATGAGAACGAGGCCGACACCGGCGCTGATCACCAGCGCGAGCGTGGGCCAGCGAGGACGAACGGCGTGACGATGAGAACTAGGCCGACAACGGCGCGAATGATGCGGTCGATGGGTCCGACGTTGGACATGAAAGCGTCTCCTGTGGATTGGTCGTCGTTCGTTGACATATATATTCGAATATTCTAATATGTCAAGAATGAACATCACGGAAATCGAGCCGCGCGCCGATGACGCAGCTGAGCTGCTGGCGGCGATGGCGAACCCCAAGCGCCTGCTGATCCTGTGCCACCTGCTGGACCAGGAGTTGAGCGTGGGTGAGCTCAGCGAACGCGTGGGGCTGGCGCAGAGTCCGCTCAGCCAGCACCTGAGCAAGCTGAGGATGCTACGGCTGGTGGCGACGCGGCGGGACGGGCAGATGATCCTCTACCGCCTCGCATCCGAGGAGGTCGGGAAGATTCTGACGACACTCTACGGCATCTATTGCGCGCCGCAGAAAGCGGCCGGCAAGGCCAAGGGTAAAGCCCCGGCGCGGGCCTGAGCGCGAGGCAGCGCTCGTGGCAGCTCAGCTGCTGCCGGCGCCATCCTGCCGCACAAACGCGATGCGCAGCATGTTGGTCGCACCGGGTGTGCCCAGCGGAATGCCGGCGGTGATCGCGATACGGTCGCCGGGGCGGGCCAGGCCCTGCTGGTAGGCGATGATGCAGGCGCGGTCGACCATGTCGTCGAGGTTCACGGCGTCGGGGCTGTGCACGCAGGAGACGCCCCAGACGATGGACAGCCGGCGGGCGGTGCGATGGTTGGGGCTCAGCGCCAGGATGGGCTTGCTGGCGCGTTCGCGGGCGGCGCGGATCGCGGTGGACCCGCTGCTCGTGTAGGTGACGATGGCGGCCAGATCCAAGGTCTCG
>JBEBHC010000071.1:0-16783 GCA_040081185.1 Devosia sp.
ATCTGGGACACCTTCGCGGCCACCCCCGGCAATGTGAAAAACGCCGATGACGGCCGCATAGCCTGCGATCACTACAACCGCTGGCCCGAAGACCTCGACCTCATCAGGGATGCCGGCTTCGATGCCTATCGCTTCTCGCTCGCCTGGCCGCGCCTGATCCCGGACGGGACCGGCCCAGTAAATCAGGCTGGCATCGACTTCTACGACCGGTTGATCGACGGCATGTTGGAGCGCGGCATCAAGCCGTTCGCAACGCTCTATCACTGGGACCTGCCCAGTCCGCTGCAGGACAAGGGCGGCTGGATGAACCGCGACATCGCCGGACACTTTGCCGACTACGCGGCGCTGGTCGCCGAGCAATTCGGTGACCGGTTGCACGCCACCGCCACCATCAACGAACCGTGGTGCGTGTCGATCCTCAGCCACATCCTCGGCCGTCACGCACCGGGCTATCGCGATCTGCGCGCCGGGGCCCGCGCCATGCATCACGTGCTGCTGGCGCATGGCACCGCTGTCGATGCGCTTCGTGCGAATGGCGTCAAAAATATCGGCATCGTCACCAATCTCGAAAAAGCCGAAGCGGCGAGTGACAAGGGAGAAGATCAGCGTGCCCTCGCGATCGGCGATGCCATGTTCAACGGCTGGTTCCTCGGCGGCATCTATAAGGGCCAGTATCCGAAGGTGCTCACCGACCTGCTGGCGCCGTATCTCCCGCGGGACTGGCATCGCGACATGGAAGTCGTGAGCCGGCCGCTCGATTGGGCCGGCATCAACTACTACTCACGCGGGCTCTACGCGTGGAACCCCGACCCAGCGAGCAAAGGGGTGCCCATCCGCACCGTTCCCGGCACGCTCGACAAGAACGACCTCGGCTGGGAAATCTACCCCAAGGGGCTGACCGACCTGCTCGTGCGGGTCTCCCACGACTACACCAAGCTGCCCATCTACATCACCGAGAACGGCATGAGCGAAGCCGACGATGCGCGTCGCGTCGATTTCTACGACCGCCACCTCAAGGCGGTGCTCGATGCACAGCAACAGGGCGCCGATGTAAGGGGCTATTTCGCCTGGTCGCTGCTCGACAATTACGAATGGGGCGAAGGGTATTCGTCGCGCTTCGGCATCGTCCATGTCGACTACGAAACCCAGCAGCGGACGCCAAAAGGCAGCTACCGCGCGTTCCAGGGGATGCTGCACAACACGCGCTGATCCGTCCGCACTCGCGTTGCGCCGATGCGGGAAGATAGCTAGAAACAGCCATCGAAGCGCTTTGGGAGACAGCCGATGGTCGCGCAGCCACTGATGACCGAGCAGAAGGCGCATTCGGGGCCGGCTTCTGACAAGAACTGGTGGCGTGGCGCGGTGATCTACCAGATCTATCCGCGCTCGTTTCAAGACCACAACGGCGACGGCATCGGCGACCTCGTGGGCATCACGGAGCGGCTCGACTATGTCGCCGATCTCGGCGTCGACGCCATCTGGCTCTCGCCGTTCTTCACCTCACCGATGAAGGACTTCGGCTACGACGTCTCGAACTATCGCGACGTCGATCCGATCTTCGGCACCATCGGCGATTTCGATCGGCTGGTCGAGAAAGCGCACGCGCTCAAGCTCAAGGTGATGATCGACCAGGTCATCTCGCACTCGTCCGATCGACATCCCTGGTTCCAGGAGAGCCGGCTCAATCGCACCAATGAACGCTCCGACTGGTACGTGTGGTCGGACCCCAAGCCCGACGGCAATCCACCCAACAACTGGCTCTCGATCTTCGGTGGGTCCGCCTGGACCTGGGACGGGCGGCGCATGCAGTATTACCTGCACAACTTCCTCGCCAGCCAGCCCGACTTCAACTTCCACAATCCCGATGTGCAGCAGGCTCATCTCGATGCGATGCGCTTCTGGCTCGAGCGCGGCGTCGATGGCTTCCGCCTCGATACGGTGAACTTCTATTTCCACTCGCGCGGTCTCGAATCCAACCCGCCGGTGCGCCCCGAGGACATGAACGATTTCACCGCACCCAAGGTAAACCCGTACAATTTCCAGGAGCACCTCTATGACAAGAGCCAGCCCGAAAACATCAAGTTCCTTGAACGTCTGCGCGCGCTGACCGACGAGTTCGGCGCGACCTCGACCGTTGGCGAGATCGGCGATGCACAGCATCAGCTCGAGGTGATGGGCGCCTACACCAAGGGCACCAACCGGCTGCACATGGCCTACACCTTCGACTATCTCGGAGGCGTGTTCGATGCCGCACACTTCCGCCGCTCGATCGATCTCACCGAAGCAAGCGCCCCAGATGGCTGGATCTGTCTCGCGTTCTCTAACCACGACTGCGTGCGGCATGTGAGCCGCTGGGCTACGCACGAGCACCAGGACGCGCTGGCCCGGCAGGCATGCATCATGCTGCTCAGCATGCGCGGTTCGGTTTGCCTCTATCAGGGCGAAGAACTCGGGCTGACCGAGGCTGACTTGGCCTTCGAGGATCTCGTCGATCCGTATGGAATTGAGTTCTGGCCGGAGTTCAAGGGCCGCGACGGCTGCCGCACGCCGATGGTGTGGCAGACCCAGAGCCAGCTCGGCGGCTTCACCACCGCCAATCGCGCCTGGCTGCCGGTGCCGGCCGACCACATGACCAAGGCCGTCGATCGCCAGCTCGGGGACACGTCCTCGATGCTCGCGCATTACAAGGAAATGCTGGCCTTCCGCAAAGCCCACAAGGCGCTGTCCGAGGGCTCGATCACCACCCATGATGCGCCTGAGGGTGTGCTGGCTTTTACCCGCGAAGGCGGTGGCGAGCGTCTGCTCTGCGTATTCAACATGAGCGAAAAGCCCGTCAGCGTCACGCCTCCGGTGACGTCGCGTCCTTCCGATGCTCCGGGGATCGTCGACGAACTGGTCGGCGGCAAGCTGAACCTGCCGCCCTACGGCGCCTATATCGGGTTGGCCTGAGCCGTCGCGATATCGGGCAGCCTGGCGGCCACCAGCCGCTTGGTCACGTCGTCCCTCGGGCTATCGACGAGATAGGCCGGTGCGCCCGTTTCGACGATGCGCCCACGGTCCATGACCATCACCCGGTCCGACACCGCCTGCGCCACCTCGAAGTCCTGCGTGACGATGAGGAATGTCATGCCGAAGTCGTCGCGCAGGCGGTTGAGCAACAGCAGCGTCTCGCCCCGGGCCAGTACGTCCAGCGTGCCCGTCGGGTCGTCCAGGACGATTAGCCGTGGTTTGGTGATTAGCGCGCGCGCGATGGCGAGACGCTGCAATTGCCCACGCGTCAGGTCGCGCGGATAGCGCGACAGCAGGTCATGAGGTACGCCGACGGCACCCAGAATTTCGACGATCCGCTCGCTGATCTCCTCGGCCAGCCGTTGCGGTTCAAGCCGCAGCGGCTCGGCCACAGAGTCGCCCACAGGCCGCGATGGATCGAAGCTCTCGAGGGGATCGGCGAATACGAAACTGATATCCCGGCGGAACATCCGCGGCAGGTCGGCGCCGTGATAGGTGGCGGTGTCGAACTTGATTTCGCCCGACCGCGCCAGGTCGAGTCCCGCAACCGTTCGCGCCAGTGTCGACTTGCCCGCACCCGCTGCTCCCATGAGGGCAACGGATTCGCCGGTCCGCAGCACGAGGCTGACATTGTCGAGCGCCGGAACTGATGCCGCGGGCACAAAGGGCAGGGTACCTTCTATGCTGTACTGCTTGCTCAGATTGGCGACTTCGAGCAGCGGCGGCCCGATTGGCGCGCGCATCAACGTCTTGGGACGCAGCCGTCCGGCGGTGACCAGCTTCCGCGTGTGCTCATTGCGTGGGTAGGTAAAGAGCAACGTCTTCTCGACCAGCTCTGCGATGGCGCCGGCCTTGAGAACCATCACCTTGGTCGACAGCGCCGATATCAGTTTGAGATCATGCGACGTGACCAGCAGCGACATCTTGCGCGAGGCGCAATGGCGCGCAATCAGGTCGGCCGCGCGGCGCAACTCGAACAGGTCGAGCCCGTTGCCGGGATCGTCGGCGATCAATAGCTCCGGTTCTCCCGCAAGGGCGATGGTGATGTCGACCAGCCGTTGCTGACCTGGCGTGAGATCGGCCGGGTACAGTAGTGCGAGGTCGGCCTCGAGACCGACATCAGCGAGCACTGGAACGACGCGCTTCTCAGCGTCCTCCACCTTTCCGGCTCGAACCAGTGCCGCTACGATCAGCTCTCCGATCGTCAGCATTGGGTCGAGCCCGCCGTGCTGGACGATGATGCCGATGCGCTTGCCGCGCAGCTTGGCCCGCTCGGACTCATTGGCCGGTATCGGCGCCCCGTCGATGCTTACCGCGCCGGTGACCATCGCCTCGCGCGGCAACAGACCCGCCACCGCTTGCAGCAGTAGCGACTTGCCTGCGCCATTCTCGCCAAAGATGCCGAGCCGCTCGCCCGCTTCGAGCGTGAAGCGCAGATTGTCGAGGCGCTTGACGCCATCCAACGCAACGCTGAGATCGCTGACCTCAAGCAGAGCCATCGCCAACCCCCTTCAGCATGGGCGGGCGCGGCAGGCGGATGCGGCTCAGCGCCGCCGCGGCCGGCGCGAGGCTCGCGACCGCCGCGACCAATACGAGGCCGGGAATGATTGCTGGCAAAGCGTTCAGCGGCATCTGCGCCTGCGCATCGCGCAGCATCGAGCCGAGGCTCGAAACCGGTGGCTGCGCGCCGAGTCCGAGATAGGACAGCGCCGCCTCGGCCAGTAATCCCGCCGGTAGGATGGCGACCATCGCGAGCAGCGTCGCCTTCAGCACCGGTGACAGCACGTGGCTACGCCACGCTTCGCCTGTGCTCAATCCGGAGAGTCGACTGGCCGTGATATAGTCATGTCCAGTCACCCGCAGCACCGCTGTCGTGACGGCGCGCGTTGCCAGGGGCACGCCGGCAATACCGATTGCGATGGCGACGGGCACGGTGCCCGCGCCCACGATAGCAGACAGCGCTGCGGTGACCGACACCGCGGGAAGCACGATCAGGAAATCCGAGACCGACAGCACGGCGCGACCTACGAAGCCGCCCATCGAAGCGGCGACGAGACCAAGAGGCAATCCGACCAGGCCTGCGATCATCGCGCCCACCGCCGCAGCACTGAGTCCGGTCAGCAGCGCCTTCATCACCAGCGACAGAGTATCGCGACCGAGAAGATCGGTGCCGAGCAGGTGCGTGAGGCTAGGTCCCTCGAGTGTCTCCCCGATCTCGAGCCGGTCGATCGGATAGGGCGTCCACAGCAGCGACAGCAGCGCCAAGCCCACTACCAATGTCGCGACCGGCAGTGCAATCCGCGCATCGAGCCGCGACCGTTCGGCAGGGCGCGATGGATGCCGCGAGGCGCGATCCTTGGGGTCGATCAGCGCAGCCGCGATCCTGCCGGCGAACAAGGCGATCGCGACAAGCAGAACGATCAGCATGATCGTGCCACGCAACAGCGGCACGTCGCGCGCGTCGACCGCGTCGAGCATCAACCGTCCAAGCCCGGGCAGGTAGAACACGGCCTCGACGACGATCGATCCAGCGATCAACCCGACCATCAAAACCCCGGCACTGCGCAGCAACGCAGGCAACGCATTGTGCAATCCGTGCTGCCGCAGCACCTCGGCCTCGGTGAGCCCCCGCGCCCGCGCGCTCCTCGCATAGTCCGACTGGAGAGCGGCCACGAGTTCGGCGCGCGTGGCCGCAGCCATCATAGCCGCCGCGGGGAGCCCGAGCGCCAGCGCCGGCAGGATCAGCGACGCGACGGCGCGACCGATACTGCTCATCCACGGCACGAAGCCGCCGATGGGCAGCCAGTGCAGCCCGATAGAGAAGATCAGCACCAGCATCATGCCGAGCCAGAACGGCGCCGCTGCTTCACCGAAACCCGTTGCGACGCGCGCCGCCCGATCCGGCCAGCGCCCGTTCTGTCGGGCGGCGAGATAGCCGCCAACCGCACCCAGGGCGAGCGCGATGAGCGCAGCGAACAGCACCAGCGGCAATGTGACTGCAAGGCGCCCCGCGAGTGCTGAGCCGATAGAACCGCCTGCGGCATCGGATTGCCCCGCCTGCCCGATCAGCATGCCGCCGAGCCATGCGGGAAAGTCCGGGCCGTCGGCAGGCTGTCCCGGCACGAAAGCCAGCGTGGCGAAAATGACTACGGCTGCCACCAGCAGAGTCGCCAGCAGGCCCGCCAGCCACAAGGCCGCGAGCCGGATCATCGGGCGGGCATCCCGACTCGCCTGTCGGGTTTGCGGCTCGGTGCTGGCCATTGGAAGGATGGAAAATGCCGATCGGTTGCGCACGCGCACAATATCGCGAAACGCGACGGATTCCAATGCGCAGCCAACAGGTTGCGATTAGCGCGCGCTTCGCCCGCTGAGCCGCACGGCAAGCACGACCGGCACCAGCCCCGCCATCACGATGCCTAAAGCGGGGAGGGCAGCTTCGGCAAACAGCCCGGCATTGGCCTTGCCGTAGATCAGGGTTGCAAGAGTCTCGACACCCAGCGGCCTCAGTAGCAGCGTCGCGGGCAGTTCCTTGACGATCTCGACAAACACCAGCGTCCCGGCCGCCAGCAGGGCCGGAGCGAGCGTGGGGAGATCAATGCGCACAAGCAGGTCCAGCCCGCGCGAGCCGAGCACGCGCCCCGCATCGAGCATCGAGCGTCCGCGCTTATCCATCGCCTCGCCGAGCGTCGAGTGCGTCACGGCGAGAAACCGGATCGCATAGACATAGAGCAGGGCGAGCATAGTCCCCGACAGGATCAGCCCCGGCGTCCAGCCCAATGTCGATCGCGTAAACCCGTTGATCAGCCGGTCCGCAAGTCCGAGAGGCTGCAACAGCCCGAGGGCCAGCACTGTGCCCGGCATCGCATAACCGAGCGTCGCAAGACGGACCGCTCCGCGAGACGCTGCCGGTCGATCCTTGCTGCCGCGTTTCGCCGCATAGACCCCGATGATCACGGTGAGCATCGCGCCAGCCAGTGCAAGTGTGACCGTGCTGAGCAACGCGCTACCCGTCGCAGCCAGGCTCGCACTTCCCGCAGAGCGGGCGGCGAGTGAGAGCAACTGTCCGGCCGGCAATAAAAACGCGGCGATCAGCAACAGCCCGCAAAATCCCGCCGCGAGCAAAGCCCGGCCGCCCGACAACGTCACGCGCGGCGGCGGCGTTTTGCTGTCGCGATGGCTGAGATAGAGCCGGTCACGCCGCGCCCACCGCTCGGCGAGGATCAGCACACAGATGATGAGCACGATGGTGACGGCGAGCTGCGCAGCGCCGCCAAAACTCTGCCGGTTGATCCACGTCGAATAGATCACCGCCGTCAGGCTGTTGACGCCGAAATACTGCACCGCGCCGAGATCGTTGACGACCTCCATCATAGCCAGCGTGACACCCACGATCAGCGCCGGACGGGACAGCGGCAGGATCACCGCAAAGAAGGCCCGGGCCCCGCTCGCGCCCAGCGTCCGTGCGGCTGCGGCGGCCGAGCCCGATTGCATCAGGAAGAAGGCCCGGCAACTGAGATAAACGTAAGGGTAGAGCACGAGGCTGAGCACCAGCGCGGCCCCGCCGTTCGAACGGATCTCGGGGAACCAGTACTCCCTGATGCTCGTCGCGCCCGTGAGGGCACGGAGCAATTGCTGCACGGGACCGGTGAAATCGAGCAACTCGGTAAAGCAATAGGCCGCCAGGTAAGTCGGGATCGCCAGCGGCAGGACCAGCGCCCAGTCGAATACGCGCCGCAGTGGAAAATCGTGGTTGGTCACGAGCCACGCCGAAACCAGTCCCAGCAGCCCTGCACCAACACCAACGCTGAGCATCAGCAATCCGGTCTCGCGCAGCGCGATCGGCACCATCGCCGCTGTAACACCGCTCTCGCCGTTCGATGCGAAGATCGCTGCACCGATCAGCCACAGCAGCGGCAGCCCCATCAGCAGCACGAGCAACAGCGTGCCCGCGCCGGGCCACGACCGGTCGCGGGCTAGTCGTGGTGCGGCGGTGCCGGTCAGCGCGATGGCGATCCCCTAGCTCTGCGGCCCGTCGTCGAACTTCAGTTCGTCGACCAGCTGCGATGCTTCCTTGCGATGCGCCGCAATTTCGCTGAGCGCCGTCGGGTCCGCCTTGAGCGTGCCCCAGCTTGCAACCAAGTCCGACGGAGCAACGCCGGGCACAACCGGGAACTCGAAATTGCCGCTCGCGTAGAGGTGCTGCGCTTCGTCGGAGAGCAGGAACTCGACCAGCTTTTCGGCATTGGCGAAGTTCGGCGCGTACTTGGCGATGATCGCTCCAGACACGTTCACCTGCGTGCCGTCGCCATCCGGGTCGGGGTAGATGATGCGCGCCGACGCGGCCCAGTCCTTCTGCTGGGGCTCCGCCTCATTGGTGAGCATCAGCCCCATGTAATAGGTGTTGCCGATAGCGAGGTCGCACGAGCCTTCGAAGATCTGTTTGACCTGGTCGCGGTCGGAACCGGTCGGCTTGCCATTGAGGTTGTCGCGAACAGCCGCGAGCCAGTCGCGGGTCTTGTCGACGCCCCAATGCGAAATGCGCGTTGCGATGAGCCCGATATTGTAAACGTGCTGGCCTGAGCGCGTGCACAGCCGCCCCTTCCACTCGGGCTTGGCGATGTCTTCGTAGGTGAGCGCCGTCTGGCTCACGCGATCCTTGCTCGCGTAGAACACCCGCGCTCGCAGCGACAGCGCAACCCACTGCCCGTCGGGATCGTGATAGGCGTCCGGCACACGCGCCAGTGCATCCGCACCGATCGTCTGGCTGACACCAAGATCTTTGGCGTTGGCGAGATTGCCGATATCGACCGTGAGGATCAGGTCGGCCGGCGACAGATCACCCTCCGCCTGCACCCGTTCGATCAGCCCGTCACCGGCGAACAGTACGTTGGTCTTGATGCCGGTCTCGGCAGAGAAGCGGTCGAGCAGCGGCTGGATCAGTCCCGGCTCGCGATAGGAATAGACGTTGACGACGCTGCTCTGTGCAAAAACCGGAGTTGCCAGAAACAGGCTGGCGAAGGCGAAGAGGGGGGCAAATCTGACCATCGAGGGCTCCATTCAGGCGAGCCTATCGCCAACTTGATTGGCGAAGTCAACAAATGCTGCAGACTCAAGGATTTAGCTGTTTGGAACGGTTCCAGACGGCAATGCGAAACTGAAACGAATTCAGTTGGCTAGCCCGCCGGCGAGCCGGCTGCGGCATTCCGTCAGGTGCGGACAATCAGCTCCGCCGGGATCACCAGCGAGAACAGTGTGCCGGTCCCCGCGGTGGGGTCGACCGAGAGCGAACAGGCATTCACCGCCAGCAGCGACCGCGTGAGCGCGAGGCCGACACTGGAGCGGACCGGCGCAAGCACTTCGCCGTCGCGCCCGACCCCATCGCGGAACACCACGAAGCGTTCGCCCATATCGGCGGCAAGTTGCGCGCCGTCGCGCACATGCACGGCGATGCCGCCGTCGTCCTGCCATTGGGCCGAAAGGATTACCGAGCCGCCCACCGGCGTCTGGTCGATGGCACTGGCGAGAAGGTTGAGCACCGCTTGCCCGAGCGAAGCGCGATCGGCGCGGATGCGCGGCAATTGCTCCGAGATTGCGCTGCGCACCAGCACGCGCGCATTACCCGCCTGACCCTTGACGCGGATCATGCAGGACTCGAGCAGTGCGGCGAGATCGACATCGGATGGGCGCGGCGCGTAGCGGCCGTCCTTGAGCCGTGCGAAATCGTCGAGCTCGTCGACCAGCGCGGCAATCTCCGAGCCGGCCGTCTTGATGTCGCGCGCATATTCTACATAGCGCTGGTTCTCGATCGCGCCGAACGCCGATGAGCGGATGAGATCGGCGAAGCCGACGATCGTATTGAGCGGCCGCCTGATGCCGCGGCTGAGGCGCGCCAGCATCGAGGGTTCGAGCTCGTCCTCGGTCACCTTGGCGACAGGCGCAGCGGCAGTCGTCTTGCGCAGCATGCCAAAATAGCCGGTGACGATGCCCGCTTGTCCCTCGGCGAACACCACGAGGTCGACGCCCGGCTCGACGGTGTGGGTCAAAAGGCTCGGCCGCGCCGTCTCGGCAAAGCGTGCCGGGCGGTCGAGGAACTTGCGCAGTGCGTCGATTTCCGACGCAGCAATGAGCGCCGTCAGCGGACGTCCGGTGAGATCGGTTTCCGTCGCGCCGAGCAGCACGCGACCATGCGCCGAGACAAGCGTCACGACACCGTTGCGGTCGGTCTGGACAAACCCTTCCCCGCGAGCATCGGCGGCAATCTCGGCGAAGGCACGAACGGCACCCTCATGCCCCGTCCGCTGCTCTGCGACCGCGGCTGACAGCATCAGCGCAGGCTTGCCCTGCCATGTCACGCTCTGCAACCGCGCACCCACCGGCAGCATCGTTCCATCGCGCCGCAGCAACTGCGTCACGGGTCCGGCTTCGGACACAGAGGTCGCCGGAAAGATTGCGGCGATACCCGCAGCGCGCAGCTGCTCGACACTTTCATGTCCAAGCAGTTCGACCAGCGCACGATTGGCAAACAGCACCTGCTGATCGCGGAACAACAGGATGCCGAGCGGCAGGCGGTTGAGCACCAGAGTCTCGGCATTGAGGTTGATGACCGCGTCGGGCCCGGCGACGCGGGCAGGGCGCAATTGCTGCGGTGGTGCAGGCAGGGGCGGGATGGGCGGATCGATTTCGACCGGCGCCTCGCCAGCGACGCGGTCAGTCAGGATGCGGCCAAGCTCTTCGAAATTGTAGCGCGAGACCTTGTCGGAATCGGCCGGAGGCACCGCGACGTCCGGTGGCACGATCGGTTCTGCCGGAGGATCCGTTGGCTCGTCAGCCTCATAGGCATAAAAGCCACGGCCGGCAATCTGCCACTGCGAAATCTCGGTCGCGTTGTCGCCGGCATCGGGCTCGTCGGCCTCCGGATCATCGGCATATTCGATGATGTCGCCGACGAGGCCGTGCTCGTAGTCCGGCGCCGGCTCCTCAACTGGGGCCTCGATCGTTTCCGCCGCACCCTCCGCCACGTCGGACATCGTCGCATTGACTGGCAGGAGAGTCTCGGGCGGCGCTTCTGCCGCGTTGGCATCCGGCGGCGCGCCGGTGAAAATTTCGTCGGCCGCTGTGAGGCTCGTATAGAGCCCCGCGTCGTCGGCGAGACGATCGAACAGCGACGTCAGCGAGCGGTCCGATGAGGGTGGCACCAGCATCGGCTCTTGCAGCGGCTGGGCGCTCCGCTCGTCCGAAGGCTCGAGTGGCGGCAAGCCCATCGGCAGCATCGGTTCGGCGGTGTCGTTGGCCCGCTCCGCCTCCAGACCTTCCTCGGCCCGGATCTCGGCAATGCGCCCCGCATTGGTCCCGCCTGAAAACATCAGCAGGACGGCATCCTGCGAACTGGCGCGCAAGCGGGTCACATGAACAACCTCGCCGCCGAAAGTCATCGTGCCGTCGCCACCCTCGGGCAGGCCGTTGAGACCATGCTCTTCGATGTCTTGAGCGTAGGCGGACAAAGCATGGGGCGAGCCACCGCGGACCTGGCCATCGTCGATCAGCAGGTAGTCGGCGCCGGCGGGAAAGAGCGCTTCCGCCATCCGGTCACGCACAAACTCCTGCGGCGCGTCGAGCAGTTCAGGATCGATCGGGTCCACCCCGACCAGCAGCATCGCTACCTCGCCGTCGGGCAACGCCAGCGGCGTGCATGAGCAGGTCGTCGAGACCGGGCGATCGCCGGCGAGGAACTGGATGCGCGACAGGCTGGAGCGTCCCTCGGCGCCAAGCCGGATCAACCGCGCGATCTGTCCCTTGATCGGCACGGCTTCCGGCGCGAGCTTCAGGCCCGACTTCTTGATCCGCCCGTAGAAGTAGCGTGCCGTCGGATTGCGCCAGAGCAGGGTCGTGCCGTCATGGGACCACAGCCATGCCGGACGCGGATCGCCCCAATGCATCAGGATGCGGCGCGCCGTCGGCGATTTGATCCACTCAGCGTCCACGCGCCCCACAACCCTCGGCTGTGCCTTTTTGAGACAAGCCGCACAGCAAACTTAATCTTGTCCTAAATATAGCGCGGGCCTGAAACGGTCCAGTTTTCAAGGCTCTGCGGGCCCTGCCAAACGGCGAAATGGTTAAGCTCGGGAGGGGTTTTCCGGGCATGGACGAAGTGGCAAATGGCCGCTTGTTTTGCAGCAGGTGGCGAATTATGGTCCGCCGCGCCTGCTTGGGCCGCCTTAGCTCAGCTGGTTAGAGCACTAGATTGTGGATCTAGGGGTCCCCCGTTCAAGCCGGGGAGGCGGTACCATTCCTTTTCGCTGCGGCCGTTGCGCCGCAGGCGATGCCGTGTCAGGGACTTTTCATACTGTCCGCTTAGCTTGTGCGCCGGGAAAACGTCGGCGCGGCTATGTCCAACGACATCGAAAAATTCATCCGTATTCAGAACCAGCACCGTCTTCCGGGCAAGGAAAGCGGCGAGTGGCGCACCATTCCCAACGGCATGCGCGTGCGCGTGTGGGATATGTCGACGGCGGATGCCGTGGCCGGCGAAGAGAAGGATGCCGGGGGTAGCACAAAGCGCTACATCTTCCACATCGCGCACATGCCGCATGTGGCACGCGGCTCGCGTGTATCCTATCTCGGCCAGCAGCTTGCAGTGTTGAGCGTCTCGGACTCTACCAAACTGCTCGGGCTAGAGCTGCGCTGCGCGCCAGGATCCGCAAAGGTCTAGCTAGACCGCTTGCAGCGCAGTTCCGTTCGCGGGCGGCGATCTGCGATCAGCGAGAATATCGGGCATCGCGTCGCGGCCGTAGGTCCAGGCCAGCTCCAGCCGCCCCTCGTCCTCGACCATCACGTCGGCCTCGTGCTTCATGGCACCCATCAGGTCCGCCATCACGATGGCGCTGCTGAGCGCCTCCGGCTTGGAGCCGTGCCGGGCCATGGCAACGCCTTCGAGCGCCACCACCCACTTATTGCTGCGGTTGAATACGAAATACCGGGCAAGACCCATGGTCGCCTCCATGTAAGCCCGACAAACGCCGGGCTCGCCTTTTGGTTGCCTAGAGCGCCAGGCGCAGGTCCGCCAGCTGGCCGGCAATAGCCTGGAACACACTGACCAGTTCCGTCGACGTAGTCGGGAAATAAGCCTTGGTGGCATCGGTCGCACAAGCCGTGAGCATGTCGCGCGTCGACTGGTTCGGCGGGCTGAGGCCGACCGTATAGATCACGATGTCCTTGGCCTTGGCATTGGTGCAGGTCGTCTTGGTGCGATTGTCCATTTCGGTCTGCAAAGCCGTGTTGTCAGCGCCCGTTAGGCGGCCCTGGTAGGGGTAGCCGTAGGCCGTGTACCAGTCGGCGCCCGCATAGTCGTTGGTCCAGCTATGCGTGTTCTCGCCGTCGGTCATCACGATCATGACCTTCGATGTCGTGCCCGCAAACGGTTTGCCTTCCGTCAGTGGCTCGGTCGGCGACAGCATGTGGAAACCCCACATCACACCCTGATGGATGTTCGTGCCACCCTGCGAAGCCATCGCGCTGATCTTCGAGATCACGCTGGATTTCGTCGCCGTCAGCGGCAGCATCGAGATGTTGCAGTCAGCATTCGGGCCCGTCATGCCGCCCGGTCCGCCGCTCAGTCCAGACGATACCGTATTGGCCGCCACATACTTGCAGAGCCGCTCATGCAGTTCGCGCGGCGAGAACGTGTACGAGCACGTACGGACGTAGGTGTTGGTGTAACGGTTCGGGCTCGTCTGGGTGCGGACGCTTGTATAGACGTCCGTGCAGTTCTTGGGCTGTCCGTTGACCGTGGCCGGCTCGGTTGCCGCCGCAGGCGTAACGGCTGCGTTGTTCTGGTCGGTTTGCGTCCTCGTGGTGGTCTCGGAGCTGCCGCACGCAGTGTAGTTGGACGCGCTGCCGGCGCCGTTCTGCGAGCAGTTCGTTTTCACCTTTGTCTGCACCCAGCTGCCCTGGTCCTTGTTGGTGCAAGCCACCGGGCGGTCGTTCATGTAGCTGTTGTCGTAGCCGTCGGCCTGGTCCTGGGCGAAGGCCGGCGTGAACAGGCTGTCGGCGATGCCGGTGCTCGGCTCGAGATCGGACGTATCGTAGTAGAGTCCGCCGGCGCCGGTCGTGTGGTTCCGCGCTTCGACGCAGCCCTCCCACGGCACGCCGATGGCGGTGAACAGGTTGAAGCGGTTCACACTGGTGTTGAACGTGTTGGCATCGCTGTCGTCGTTGTCGAACCCGTCCTTGGCCACCCTGGTCGCGCCGGTCTGGTCCATCCAGGCCGCGGTCTTGTAGCCGGTGCCCACATTGACGAATTCGTTGAACGGCGAAATGCCGATCTTCACATTGGCCACGGTGGGCGTCAGCGAGTCCGATGCGTTCAGCACGGTATCCGTGCAGCTAGTGATCGCGTTGTAGAGAATGTTGGTCGCGCAGCGTGCCGCCTTCTTGAGGTTGGTCATGCGGCTGTTGGACGCCATCGACCCCGAGTTATCGAGCACCATCGCCACTTCGAGATCGAGCTGCTTGCGTGTCGCCTGCGACACCAGCTGCGCCGTGATGCTGTTGACGCCGACCAGCGCGACGAACGACGTCGACTTCCGGATCGAGGCGTTGATCTTGATCGAGCCTTCCGTGGTGTTGGTCACCACGGTAGGGACATCGACGGTGATCGTGCTGTCGCCGAGGCGCTCGACGATGATCGCCTTCGCCTTGGTTTTCAGCGTATCGTTGCTGTCGAGGGTGATGCGCGGCTGTAGCGAGAGGGCGGCTGAATCGAGCGCCGTCTGCGTGCGAGCCCTGGCCTGTTGCACCGATGTGAAATCAACGACGGAACCCGCCGTGGCGATGAGCACCACAGCGAGAATTCCGAAGATGATGATGAAATTGCCGCTTTCGTCTTTATGAAAGCGCTTCAGCAGGTCGGTGAAACGACGCATGTTGGACAGTCCGGCAGCCCCAGGTAAGCGGGTATTCTGCCGGATAATCCTAACTAAAGAACAATGACCTTCGCGCCAATTTTCACGCGTTCATAAAGGTCGATCACGTCGTCATTGACCATCCGGATGCAGCCGGACGAGACGTCGGTTCCGATCGTCCAGGGCTCGTTTGTGCCGTGGATGCGGTACAGCGTCGAGCCGAGATAGAGCGCCCGGGCGCCGAGCGGGTTCTTGATGCCGCCCGGCATGTAGTCCGGCAGATCCGGCCGGCGGACCTTCATTTCGGCCGGCGGCGTCCAGCCCGGCCACTCGGCCTTGCGGGTGACTTTAAGCGTCGCGCTCCACTCGAAACCGTCGCGTGCAGTGCCGATGCCGTAACGCATGGCGAGCCCATCGGGGAGCACGAGGTAGAGGAACTTCTGGCCGGTCGCGACCACCAGCGTTCCAGGCATTTCGTTGGTGTCGTAGGGCACGACCTGGCGCATGAATTTGGCATCGAGCCGCACCTTGCCGTTCTTTAGTTGCAGCCCGTTCGTCGGGTTGCCGGTCGTCGTCGTCACCCCGGCCGGCGGCTGGAACAGTCCGGCGAAAAGTCCCGGTGCCGCAGATGCGGGCAGGGACGCAGCCAGGGAGCTGGCGGTGAAACCAAAGGCGAGAAGGAAAGCGCGGAAGCGTGAGCGCATGGCAATGTCTCTTCACGTGGTGGATATGGTTGAGAGATCATTCCTCAAATGCGCAAAATCGAGGTGAAGCCGCATGGTTAAACCTTTGCGGCTGCTTATGGTTTCGCTATCGTAAATGTGGTGTTCCGGGGGATGCTAATGGCCGAAGTGAAACGCTGTTCGTGGGGCGAGTCGACGCCGGACTACATTCCGTATCACGACACGGAATGGGGCCGTCCCGTCACCGACGACAACCGGCTGTTCGAAAAGCTGTGCCTCGAGGGCTTCCAGTCGGGGCTGAGCTGGCTGACGATCCTGCGCAAGCGCGAGAACTTCCGGAAGGCGTTCAAGGGTTTCGACATCCGCAAGGTCGCGCGCATGGGCGAAGCCGATATCGAGCGCCTGCTGCTCGACGCCGGCATCATTCGCCACCGCGGCAAGATCGCCTCGACCATAAACAACGCCGCTCGCGTGCTCGACATCCAGAAGGAGTTCGGCAGCCTCTCCGCCTATGTCTGGCGCTTCGAGCCGAAGCCCGATGGCAAGTTCGTCGTCGCGGGGAGCATTCCTTCCGAAACCGAAGCATCGAAGGCATTGAGCAAAGACCTGCGCAAACGCGGCTTCAGCTTCGTCGGCCCGACAACGGTCTACGCCTTCATGCAGGCCATGGGACTGGTCAATGACCACATCGAAGGCTGCATCTGCCGCGGCCCGTGCGAGGCCGAGCGGAAGAAGCTCAAGCGGCCCCAATAATCGCAGTCGGCTTCTCCCCTATGCGAAGCATGGGGGAGGTGGCGCCGAAGGCGACGGAGGGGGGCGCACACGAGTGGAGGCCCTATGCCTGCTTTTCAGTCGTTCAAGCGCGCGCGTGAGCTGCGTTCGGATATGACCGAGCCCGAGCGGGCATTATGGTATATTCTACGGCGCAAGCAGATTGGTCTGCGATTTCGCCGACAACACCCCATTGGCTCATACATCCTCGATTTCTATTGTGCTTCGGCGCGGCTTTGTGTCGAGGTCGACGGTCCCATCCACCTTCAGCCGGATCAGATCGAGCATGACCGGCAGCGTGGTGCCTGGCTGGTTAGTCAGGGAGTCAGGGTCATCCGATTCACTTCGGCCGATGTGACCGAGCGGCCAGCAGCAGTTGTTGCAGCAATCGCGCAAGCGGCGCCCCCCCCCCCCCCCCCC
>JBEBHC010000437.1:0-1117 GCA_040081185.1 Devosia sp.
CAGCAGTCCAATTCTCGGCTGTTTCTGGACGAAGGCCTGGATTGGCGCCGCCAAGAATGAGCACGCCGGTTGAGCCGTTCGTCGCGAATGGATCTTGCGCGGGCGTCGCGAAGGTGAGCGTACCGACGATATTGCCGCGTAGGTATTGGAATTGCGGGGACTTGAACGATTCACCCCATGAGCCGCGCAATGTCAGCTCATCGTTGATCGTCCACGTCGCGCCGATCTTTGGCGTCGTGGCGTCGCCAAAGTCGCTCGCGCTCTCACGGCGCAAGGACATCGACACGTCGAAGCCTTGCACGGCGAAGATGTTCTGTTGTGGCCCAATGAGCGGCAGGAACAGTTCGGCGAAAATCGCGTCGGTGGTGCGCTCGGAGTGAGGCACGGGTGTCGTGATGGTCGTGCCGGTGGCCGCCACACGTCTGCGGCTGAGTTCGAGTGTTTCATCCCGGCGCTCGATGCCCACGGCTAGGCGCGCCGGCCCGCCCCAGAAGCGCATGAAGGGGCCGTCGAGTTTCGCGCCGTAGACGACCATATCGGAGACGCCTTCGAGGTGGTCATCGAACGTCAGTCCAACCAAAGCGGCCGCGGGCGAATTTGCGCCGTCGCCAAATGGATTGAAGGCTGTGTTGAGGTCGCCGCTCGCCAGGGACGCATTGAGCGCAGCGCCGGGGCTGAAGATATTCAGCTGGTCGGCGGCTGTTTCGTGCCGGCTGAGGCTTGCGCTCGCTTCCAAGCGCCATTCGCGAGGACTGCATCGGGCGTCGAGCCGGCATCGGGCGTCAACTTGGGAAGCGTGACCACCAGCGGGTCCGTCGCGGGGAACTTCGTGGGCACCGACTGCCGATACGCCTTGAGCACGGGATAGATCACGTCTTGCAGCGCGTTGCGGTCGCCGATCTTGAGGGTCACGCCCAGTTGCTCCTTGGCCACTGTCTCGAACTGCGTCTTCAACGCGGCCAGCACCGTGTTGAACTCCGCCAGGGTGTAACCACCCAGCAAGAGAAGTGGTGCGGTGAAGCCGGGGATGTTGACCGCCGTGTTGAGCTTGGCCCAGAGCGTGGCGATGTCATCCAGCGGCTCGACGAACACGCCGCGTCCGTCCGTGGGCGTGGGC
>JBEBHC010000207.1:0-4456 GCA_040081185.1 Devosia sp.
GCCACGGTCAAGATTCTCGACGAGGACACCGAGAAGCAGTCGACCTACATCATCGTCGGCGAAGCCGAGGCGGACCTGAGCAATGGCCGCATCGCCATTACCTCCCCCGTCGCCCGCGCCATGATCGGCAAATCCAAGGGCGACAGCTTCGAAGTCCCCGCCCCCGGCGGCACCCGCAGCTACGAGATCATCGACCTGAAGTACGTCTGATCTGCTTGCCGGCAACCTCCCCCGCTTGCGGGAGAGGTTGGGCGCGAATGGCGCCATGGTGGTGTTGGTACGTCAGCCAGCCGCCGCGTGCGCCACGTTGACGCCGAGATCGAACACCAACTGGCCGCCGTAGTAGGCGGTCCAGATCACGAGCGCGGCACCGGCAATCGACACGGCCGGAAAGACAAACGCCCATGGCCGCTCGATCCGCACGTCGCGCCACCACAGCCCTGCCCTGACAAGCGCCCAAATCGAGACGGAGATGGCCACGGCTTTGCCGAGCGCTTCGTGAATCTCCGCAACGTCACTCTCGAACCCGCCGTTTTCCGCGATGGTGAGCGCCATGTCGCCCATGAAAAAGGCGGCGATGGCCGCCAGCGCAGCAAGCAGAAGCATCACAACGGCCAGGTTTCCCATCGGCGTCCGCCCGCTGACGTCGCGCCCGAGGGCAACCGCCACCATCTCGGCGCCGGCCAGAAGAATGATCAAGACAATAGGAAAGTGCACCAGCATCGGGTGGATGTGCTGGATCGGAATCATGAGACGCTCCTTGGTAGGTCGTTTTCTGGAGCGCGCTTCTTGCCTGACTCGGCTATGCCGGTGTGTAAGCGATTGTAATCATATGTAATCGCTGGGAGCGCGACGCGCCCAACGGCCAGACTATCGAACCAAGAGCCCGAGCGGCGGAGTGCGAGAAACCGGGCGCATCAGTCTGCCTTCATTTCGTCGGTAATCGTGAAGTACCGCGCGAGGTCATCGGATGACTTGCTGCGGATGATCTGGTCGAACCACGCCGTCAACGGCGGCCACCCCTGCCCGACACCTGTGTAGCGGTAAATCTGTGCCTGCTGGCCCATGCCGCCGGTCGAAAGCTCGGGATACATGGTCGGCCCCTTGTGATCGTAGGCCTTTTGTCCATCGACCCAGATCGTAAGGAAGCCGTCGTCCTTCTTGGACCACTTCACATGCGTGACGATATCCACCCAGCGGTCGAGAGCGTTGCTGACCAGCGGCTGGAACTCGCAACGGTCGCATCCCTGGGTGCGAATCTTCAAAGACAGGCTGTCAGGCTCGTTGCTGAACCAGACGACATCGTACATCGGCTGATCCGCGATCCACTGGTAGAGATTGACCTGGTGCCATTCCTTGTGCGCCGGCTCACTCTTGGGGCTTTTTCTAAAGGCGTCGCCGTCAAGGAAAAGGCTGACTCCGTACCAGTAGGTGCTGCCTGTTTTGGCGTCGGGATTGCTGATCACCGCGACGCGCTCGTTGGCCATCCCGCCCTGCGCAACCGGGCTCGTACAGTCGTTCCACGGCGCCGGATTGGGCTCTACATCTCCTCCGCAATCGTCGGGCTCGAGATGGAGACGCAATGATATCTTCCCGCTGCGCACGTGGGCAGGGTCGCTCTCGATCGATACCCGTCCGGCGCGCTGCCCAGTCTCGAGATGATTGCGCCATTCCTGACCGATCATCAGGTCGGCATCTTTGAAGACTTTTGCATGAACGGGCAGAAGTTCCTCTGCTGCCGTGCAGTCGATATCGAGTTGGGCCAGCCTGAAAACAGACCGGTCATCGAATGGCCGGGAGATAGCGAGGCCTGTGAGTTGAAGGTAGAGCTTAAGAGCTTTCTCGCTCTTGCCGCCCCACTGGCCGTCGACGGGACCCGGATCGCAGTTGCGGTTGCTCAGAAATTCCTGTACCGGCGCGGCCCATTGCGGGTCTTCCTTGGCGGTTGCAGGCAAAGTCACAAGAACTGCCGCGCCGAAAGCAAAAACAAAGGCTCTGAGTCCCGACACGTCTTGCCTCCCTATGTGACTACCGAGATTTGCACGGGAACTGCCCCCTGAAAAGGCCGGCGGACCTTCATCCCAGCCAAACAGCTGTGCCAGCCCACCTGCTGCATACCTTGCCCACGTTCCCTTTTCGCCGCGTGGCAAAATTGCCTAAGCCTTGGGCAATCGCCGCAACTGCTGTGACATTTCGGTGAGTTGGCCGCAAAAGCCACGGATTCCCGGCAATCTGCGCCTTGAAAGCGACATGCCGGGAGACCTATCTTAGAGCTTCGGAGGAGAGGGTCCGGAGCGTCTCCATGCATTGCAAGGTTATCATCATCGGGTCGGGGCCGGCCGGATACACGGCCGCCATCTATGCGGCGCGCGCAATGCTCGAGCCGGTGATGATCAATGGCACCCAGCCGGGTGGCCAGCTGACCATCACGACCGATGTCGAGAACTACCCCGGTTTTGCCGACGTCATCCAGGGTCCCTGGCTCATGGAGCAGATGAAGGCCCAGGCCGAGCATGTCGGCACGCGCATCGTCAGCGACCTGATCGTGGAAGTGGATTTCGATCATCGGCCGTTCAAGCTGACTGGCGACAGCGGCACCATCTACACCGCCGATTCCGTCATCGTCGCCACCGGCGCGCAGGCGCGCTGGCTCGGCCTGCCGTCGGAAGAGAAGTTCCAGGGCTTCGGCGTCTCCGCCTGCGCCACCTGCGACGGCTTCTTCTACCGCGAAAAGCATGTGCTGGTTGTCGGCGGCGGCAACACGGCCGTCGAGGAAGCCCTGTTCCTCACCAACTTCGCGTCCAAGGTTACCGTCATCCATCGCCGTAGCGAGTTCCGCGCCGAACGCATCCTGCAGGACCGCCTGTTCAAGCATCCCAAGATCGAAGTGCGCTGGAACACCGAACTGGCCGACATTACCGGCAACGCAATGCCGCCGTCGGTTACCGGCGCTTTGCTGCGTGACACCCGGACCGGCCAGACCGAGGCCCTGCCCGTCGACGGCATCTTCGTCGCCATCGGCCACACGCCGGCCACCGCGATTTTTGCCGGCAAGCTCGACATGAAGCCGGGTGGCTATCTGCTGGTGAAGCCGGGCACGACGCAGACCAATGTTTCCGGCGTGTATGCAGCGGGCGACGTCACCGACGATGTGTTCCGGCAAGCCGTCACTGCCGCCGGCATGGGCTGCATGGCCGCACTCGAAGCCGAACGATACCTCGCTGCCGAAGACCTTGCCGAGGCGGCGGAGTAAACATGCTCGACTGGGACAAGCTCCGGATCTTCCATAACGCTGCGGAATCCGGGAGCTTCACCCACGCTGCCGAGAAGCTGAACATGAGCCAGTCAGCCGTTTCGCGGCAGATCTCGGCGCTCGAGGAAGACCTCAACCTCAAGCTGTTCATCCGCCACGCTCGCGGCCTCGTTCTGACCGAAGTCGGCGAGCAACTGTTCCGCACCGCCCACCGCATGCACGCCGAATTGCAGCAGGTGGAAACGCAGATGTCCGAGAGCCAGGACGTGCCTACCGGGCAACTACTGGTCACCACCACGGTGGGCATCGGCTCCACCTGGCTGAGCTCGCGCATCCACGAGTTTCTCGGGCTCTATCCCGACATCCAGATCGAGATCAAACTCAACGATGCCGAACTCGATCTTGCGATGCGCGAGGCCGACGTCGCCATCCGCCTGCACCGGCCCAACCAATCCGAGATGATCCAGCGCAAGCTGTTCACCGTGCACAATCACTTCTATGTCTCGCTCGACTACCTCGCTGAACGGGGTGAGCCCAAGACGCTCGAGGACCTCGACGAACATCGCATCATCACGTTCGGCGAGCCGGTGCCGCAGCACCTCGGCGACATCAACTATATCGAACGCCTCGGCCGCGCCGATTCTTCACCGCGCCGCTCCTCGATGAAGGTCAACGCCATCTATGGCATGATGCAGGCCTGCCGCGCCGGCATCGGCATCGCGATGTTGCCCGACTATGTCACTGAGAACGAAACCACCATCAAGCGGGTGCTGACCGGGGTCGAGCTCCCTGCGTACGAGGCCTATTTCGTTTATCCCCCCGCCCTCAAGAACAGCAAGCGCGTCGGTGTGTTTCGCGATTTTCTCGTGAGCAAGGCGCGCGAGTGGCAGTTCTGACCGGTGGCGCTGCCCCCGAAAAAGGACAAGGCGCTACGCACCGACTACTACCCGTCGGTCATGAGCGCCATTCAGCGCCTGACCAATCCCGGCGCCGCTGAAGACCGCCTGAAATTCTACGTCCGTCTTAGAACGGCGTCCCAGTTGCAGTTCGCAGTCGAAGCGCCTGACGAGAACGCCGCCCGCCGCAACATGGAAGATCTCGAGGCCGCGATCAGCCGCGTCGAACTCGAACTGGCGCGTAGCCGTGGGTCCGCTCCCGTAGTCGGGTCGCCGCTCGAAGCCCTCGAGCCGCCTGCACCCGTTG
>JBEBHC010000438.1:0-1114 GCA_040081185.1 Devosia sp.
ACGCGTTGACTTGCTCGGGATACGCCAAGGCGTATTCCCACGCGACATTGCCGCCCATTGATGAGCCTGCGAGCGAGAATTCTGAAATGCCGCGCGCTTCCAAAAATTGATGCACGACGTCGCGATAGGCTTCAATCGAAGCCTGATAGCCAGCCGGCGCGCGAGTCAGCCCGTGTCCAGGCAGGTCGAGTGATATAATGCGATACTCTTCACCGAGCCGCTGCACCCATGGCTCCCAGGTGTGCACCGAAGCCGAGAAGCCGTGGATCAGCACCAACACCGGCCCATTGGTTTGGCCTTCATCGCGATAGTGCACGCGAATACCGCCCGGCAAATCTTCGTAACGTGACGCCGCGTTTTCATATTGCGCCGCGAGCGTCTCGTAAGGGACGTCAGGTCGCTTCAGCGTGAAATACGCGCCCGCCGCCACGATCGCGACCAAGCCGACGAGGGCGAGCAAGCCCCCGATAATCCAACGCAACATGACACCCCTCCGTCGTGCGCCACAGTGCGCGGCGCGGGCGCGCCGTCAAGCGCGCCAGCCGACTTTGCGCGCCCATGCGTCGTATTCGGCGCGCCGTTCGGCGAGGTCCTTCGGCGCCGTCTCACCTTCCGCAGCGGCGTTGGCGCGCATGTGTGCGATGGTCTCGGCCATTGGCGGCAAGCCGACGCTGGCGCGGCGCTCGTCCAGCGCGTCCTCATCACGCACCGGCGCGGGAGAGAGTTGGCCGTTTACGTCCCAATCGAATTGCGTACCGAACGTTTGCGCGCCGCCTTCGAAAATGGCGATGCGGTCGGCGAGATAAGCTGCGTCCAGCGGGTTAGCTTGGCCCTCGGGGATTGCGTCCAAGATGAGCGCTAGTCCGCGACGCTGCAGGTCCGGATGACCAATCGCGTGCTGCAAGATCAGAAACGCCGCGCCTGCGCCGTCGTCGCCGTACTCGCGCCGGCCCGGCCAGCCGATATCGTCGAAAACGCGCGCGAGTAACGCTGCGTTCTCGTCGTGCACGGCCTCCATCTCGGGATGATACCCTTTGAAGAGATCGCCGCTCGCCGCGAGTCTCGAACGCGTTTCCATGTCGCGCCGCGCCGCCTCGACGAGCAATGGCCCCCA
>JBEBHC010000208.1:0-4449 GCA_040081185.1 Devosia sp.
GTGGTACCAATACCAAGATTACCGGACGAAAGCAGTGTCATAACTGATGCGCCGTTGTACTGGAACCTCAAATCATTTCCAGCATTCGTTCTCTGAAGCGAGAAGTAGTTTGTATCTGCAGTCTTAAGATCAAAGCGTACATTTCCAGATGTGCTTTCAAGAATCATCGTAGTCGGTGTTGAAGCACTTGAAATGTGAAGATTTGCAGAAGGCGCAGTAGTTCCGACACCTACGCGGTTATTTCCAGCATCTACATAGAGTGTTCCACCGCCCAGGAGAGCGCCAGATTCACCAACTATCATACCAGAGGATGTGAGCAATCTTTCCGCATGCAGAAGAGCTCCAGAGAGAGAGTTTATGACGCGAAGTCCGAGCGTGTTGATATCACCACCTGTGACATTGATCACGAGTGCCCCCGTCATGGTGTCACCTGATTTCTTTACGTAGCGAGCGTCACCGATCGTGAGGACGTTACCGGTGGAGAACGTTCCAGCGGCGGTGATCGTTCCACATTCAAATTTCTTGCTCGTTGCGTTATAAAGCAGCTTACTCGTGGGCTCATTACACGAGCCAAGGCCAGCTCCTCCAAAAGTATTTGCAACATAAAGGTATGTACCTGAGATCGAATTGGTAGCAAAAATATTAGATCCAGAAATGGTATAGCGTGATGTAATGCCATTTTTTACGAGAAGCGATCCTGAAATATTCGTATGTCCTGACACAACGAGCCGTGAGCCAGAGAGTGTACCGCGTACGGTAGCGTTCCCCGCTGCAATCAATGCGCCAGAGAACGATGCCGTCTGAGAAACAATAAGGTGACGACCAGACATCGTGGCCTGCACGATGAGTGAACCGGTCATCGTGTCACCTGCTTTTCGTACGTAACGCGCATCACCACTGACAATCGTGAGTCCTCCAGCGGAACCGCCTGTCATGCTGATCCAGGATGTGCCGTCATATCCCTCAAAATCCGCACCGGTCCAACGAATTGTTCCAGCACCCGTACCAGTTCCAGCAGTGAAATTCCCGATCTTCACAGCACCAGAGTTATAGACCGCAAACATCTCTCCTACCTTATTAGCGAAGCTGATGAGCTTACCGGTGCCATGAAGCTGCGTACCCCACAGAAGCGGATTACTGGTGGAATATGTGGAGCGTGTTCCCGTCTGGAAATAACTCTTCGTCGGTACACATGTACATCCACTATAGGTACCAGCAGCACCATCACCTGTCGTACAAGCGCCACCAACCTGAATTTCACAACCGTTGCCTGTACCTGCACCCGAGGCATCACAGTCCAAGTATCCGCTGTCACACTGCACACCACAGGAGGTGGCGTAGTTGTTATTCCCACCGGTTGGGTAGTTTGTGGTTCCGGTCTGTACTTCACAGGCGTCATCTCCTCCACAGTCTTGGTATCCGCTGCGGCAGCTACCACACGATGCAACACCCGGAGCCGTACACGTCGTATCACGTTGCTTGGTTGTATAACACGTTGAGGAACGGTTACAGAGCCATGCGCCGTTGTTGTCACAGTACGGAGCAGAGCTATCTACCTGCGCAAAACAGTCCAAGACATAACCTCCTCCAAGGCTGCCTGTATATAAGGTGTTCGATGTTGCCGATCCACCAGGTGCAGAAATCGTTGAGTTGTCGTAACACTGCGTCACCTCCGTCGGAGTTGATGTATCGACTCCACAGATATTGAGGCCACCCGAACAGTTTTGTCCTGGGAACTGAGAATGTGACGAAGGACAGCTATTTGGATCTGTCACATACGACGGCGTAAGCGCGGTCGCTACCGGCATCGCAAGACCAAACACCATGACACCGCCGATGAAGCGGATCATAGTTTTCTGAGCCAAGGATGTAAGGTTTGTGTGTATGGGAATGTGAGATGATTACTGCGCTTTGCAGCACGCAATTGGTTTGGTTGTGGAGCAGTTTGTCAGGTATCCGATGCCACCTCCGGAGGTACTGAAATCCCACCATGGTCCGAGGTGCGTGAGGCTACTGGATGTCCATCCACGACAGTCGTTGGAGTCAGCGGTAAAACCAGGAGGACCTTCGGCAATCCACGCATCAGCGATGCCTGAGAAAAGCGTGGAAATATCTTTCGTTGCAATCGTGTTCAAAATTTCATCCGTACGACACATGTGGCTGCCGGTGTACGCAGCATCACAGATCGTATTTGCAGCGTCGTAACCAGTCTTCAGTCCAGAGGTGAACTGACCGTTGTACGTAGTGATCGGTGTGGTGCCAATAAACGTTGCACTGCCGCTGCCACCTGTGTTGTACGTCGTATAATTATTCGTGACATTGGTCGTGGTTCCACCAGTCGTATAAGAGCCAGAATTTCTTCCTCCTCCACCACCGTAGTGACGCTCTGGAGATACGTCGCTGCCTGCAGCGGAATGAAGAGCTTCGCTTCCGTTGATCGGGTAGATCGGCTTTCTGCCGCGTCCGCTGATATGCACGCTTCCTTCCGTAGAATTCGTATTCATCGCAGCGGTGACAAGATCGTGCCACTCGAGGCGGCCATTTACGTACATGAGTACCTGACCGTCTTGCGGCTTACCCGCAACGGAGAAAAAGTTTCGGAGTGTCAGCGCCTTCGATAGAGGCTTGGTAATAACCGTCACAGGTGCCGCTGCTCGAAGTGATGATGCAGACGATGCCGTGCCGATATTGGTTCCAAAAAATCCTGCAACGCGTGTCGCAGTCTCAGTGAGAACTGTGACGGACTTTGACGCAGCAGATGACATCATAGATGACGATGCAGATGACTGCGTCTTCGTGACAACAACTGGCGCTGTTTCGGTGCGCTTCACAAAATTTCCTGCCGCACCAACGAGTGACTGCATGAGCGCAAGAGCGATGACAATACACACGACAATCATCACCACGAGCACATGATGGCGCTTCTGTTTTGATGTCATGTGTGTCTGGTCCATGTATGTGTTGGTTATTTTTCGCGCGTACGCGCTTCTTCTATAGCGCACGGGAAATCTTAGTATTGTAGCATAAAAACGCTGTTTTGAGGATGCTAGAAGGTGCTATAGCGCAATATAAATGTATGCTGTCAAATGCTTTCGCGACTCTGGAAATACTGATGTTCTTTTGTGCAAAAGAACGCAGATGAACCCTTTGGTAAGCCAAAAAGTACGCATACCCAGAAAAGCATCATCAGACTGACCTGCCTCGGAAGCCTCATGAAGCGTGGAATGTGATCATCACTTCCCCCCTCGAATCATGACATCAGGCTCCCCAACCCCCGATATCAGCAGTGACGCAGCAGACACTCTCTTCAGTCGCATGGGTGCGGCTTCACATCAGCCTGAGGATACGACGATGCAATCATCTGAGATGGGACACGAGCAGTCGGACAAACAGCGTGTGCCGAAGCAGACAGAAGGCATGATGCAAAGAACAGTCTCAACACTGAAAAAATTGTTTGGCATCGGAGCACCGCAGCGTCGACCAAATCATCGTCGACTACTCGCAGGTGTGCAGAGTTTAGAAGCGAGGATGGTCATGACGGGAGACACGGACATGCTGACGCCAGCTGATATCTCATGGAGTGAGGGAAGAAACGATGCAGCACATGTCCTCGGGCAAGCGAATATTTTGCCTGGAGCCAATTTGTACGATGTGTCTCTGAGCCCCGATGGCAGCAAAGCAATCGTCGTAGGGCAATTTGCAAAAGCGAGTATTGTTGATGCCAAAACAGGTGCGATAATCACGCCGCTGCAAGGGCATGAAAGTAGCGTCATCAGTGCAGCATGGATGCCAGATGGCTCGAGTTTCTTTACAGCATCGTACGATAGGTCTGTTCGTCAGTACGCTACAGATGGCTCACTTCTGTGGGACTCTGGTTCCATTGGGCAGCTTGCCGTGGGTGTCGATGTTTCCCCAGATGGGAACACGCTTTTTGTGCGCAGACATGAGATAGAACCGATTGCCTTCGACCTGACAACGAAGTCAGCCAGAATACTGAATGGAGCGCTTCACCTAGCGGATCTGGATGCCATGGCGAATGGCAAAGTACTTGCACTCGAGAATGACTGGGCACAGTACAAAGGCCCAGATAATAAAGTTCATGTCATCAATCCAGATACGGGCGTCACGGAATGGACCGGATCTCTGATTGGCATGCAGCCGACGACGGCCGTTGCAACACCAAATGGTGCGTATGTGTTTTCTGGTACAGAGGGTGGATCGATCGTGATGCATGACCGTGCGCTCGGCACGTCTGTAGTGGTGGCTGGCCTTGGTTCCGATGTGCGTGACCTCGCAATGGATGAAACGGGGACGTTTCTCATTGCTGCAACGAATAGCAGCCTCAATGTCTTTGACATGGAACCTCTCTTTGCAGGTACTGGAAGTGCCGTACAAACAAACTTCTCTATGGGCTCATCGTCTGTCACGGTGAGTGGCTCTGTGGCACTC
>JBEBHC010000209.1:0-4442 GCA_040081185.1 Devosia sp.
GATTACAAATCAGGTGCTCTACCAACTGAGCTATGCCGGCCTCAGCCGGGAGCTAACATTGGCGGGGCGGGTGGGCAAGCGGTGACAGGCTGACAGCAAGCGCTTGCGCGTGTTAGGCACCCATGCCCTCCCGAGGACCATTACCTTGCCCGATTTCGCGCCCGATCGCCTGCATTTCGTCTCGAGCGGTACGGCGGAAGCGGACGCCGCGCAGGACAAGCTGCGCAAGCGCTACGGCGATGTTGGCGAGGCCTCGGCAGAGGTGGTGGTCGCCCTTGGCGGCGACGGGCTGATGCTGCAGTCCCTCCACCAGGCGATGCCGCGCTCGGTGCCGGTTTTCGGCATGAATTGCGGGTCGGTCGGCTTCCTCATGAACGATTTCTCGGGCGAGGCGCTTTTCGAGCGCCTCCAAGCGGCCAAGCCCACGCACATCTACCCGCTCACCATGACGGTGCGTGACGCCAACGGCGGCGAGCACACAGCCGAGGCGCTCAACGAGGTCTCGCTGTTCCGCACGACCTACCAAGCGGTGAAAGTCGAGATCGCGGTCGACGGCAAAGTCCAGATGGACGAGCTCATCTGCGACGGCATCCTGTTGTCGACCCCCGCCGGCTCGACCGCCTACAATCTGTCTGCGCACGGGCCGATCCTGCCGATCGACGCCCCCCTGCTCGCGCTGACGCCGATTTCGCCGTTTCGGCCGCGGCGCTGGCGCGGCGCGATCATCGGAAACCATGCCTCGGTGACGTTCCGGACTAAGGAATGGGAAAAGCGGCCCTGCAGCGCGGTTGCCGACAATGTCGAGTTCCAGAATGCGGTGGAAGTCTCCGTCCGCGAGAACCGCGAGCATCGCGTGACACTGCTGTTCGATCCGGGCACCGGGCTCGAGGAACGCGTGTTGTCCGAGCAGTTCCGCTATTAGGCGGCGGGCAGCGCCAGGCGCTGTTCAGGCGCCGCGATGCCGGGCAAGGTGCGCTGGCCGGCATCGCCGGCAAAAGCCGACATCACGCCACGAGCGGCTCGGCGAGCCAGCGAGACGTTCTGTTCGCTGAGATAGGCAAAGGCCTCCTCGAGCTCGGGCGGAATGACGCCGTCATGCTCGACAATCAGTTCTTCGGTCAGCGCGGTGACGATATAGTGCCGGGCGGTGACGTCGTCCGCCAAGTCGGCGGTGCGCGCGAGTGCGATCAGCCGCGCGACGAGGTTGCGCACCGATGCACCGAGACCGCAACGGGACAGCAGGGCGTTGAGCGCCGGACGGCCGCCGTTTTCGAGCAGCGCAAAGACTTTCTCGCGCGGCGTCTCCGACAAAGCGGCGATGCATTCTGCGAAAAACAGCACGTGGCCGTTGACGATGGCGTGCAGCATCGTGCGAATGGAGAGGCGTTCTACCGCAATCAGATCCTTGGCGTAACCGGCCTCGCCGGTCGTCGCCTCGCCCTCGCCAATGATCGTCATTGCCGTGTCGGTGGCATCGCGCAGCAGTCTATCGAGGCGCGGCGCAACGATGGCGCCTTTGACGATGCGGGCACCGCGCAGGGCGGTGGCCACCGCTTCGACCAGAACCAGGCGTGCACTGGCCGGCAAGTCCTTCCGGCCGAGCAGCGCGCCGCGATACTCGGCGTCCGAGACGCCGAAGTTCGTTGCAATTTGCGAGAGCAGCGCGGGAGGGATCGGTACCTCGTCGCGCGGCAGCAGCTTCAGCGTCACACTCTTTTCGCCGCGCGCGATCAGCACGTCGGCGACGCGGGCGCTCACCTTCTCGCGCAGCGCGATGGCAGTGAGCATGACAATGTCGGCGCACCGCGCGAGGCCGATGAGGTCGGCATCGATGAGCGCCGGAGAATATTGAGCCACGGCCTTGGCGATGATTTCGCTGTCCTGCAGCAGCGACAGCAGGATCGGGCGCGGCGCGTCGGGCGCGTGCAGCAAGCCGTAGGCCAGTGCGGCGCGGACGCGAACGGAAGGATCGTCGAGGAAACCGATCAGCGAGGCATAGAGCGCGGCGTGTTCGTCGGCCGGGCCGGTATGCGCGAGATAGGCCTTGGCCGCGAAGTGCGCAGCCGTGCCGCGATCTTCGCTGTCGCCCGATTGGCTCAGGGCAACGAAATCCCCGTACGCGACCATCAACGGCTCCAAACTCTGGAATCGGAGCCTAGAGTCCAGTGCTTAAGGAACGGTTCACCATGCGCGGCAGGGAAGCGTTAGGCGCTCAGTTGCCGTAAATCTGGGCGAGAAACGCATTGCCATCCGCTGCGGCGGGGCGATTGGTCATCAGCACCCGCGCGCGCGGTGTCGCGTCGGCGGCGGGTGCCGGGATGAGGTGCGGGATCGAGACTTCGTCCTGCGGCGCGGTCAGCGGCAGTGGAGCCGGCAAAGGCACGTAGCCCAGCATCTGGTCCTCGGGAGCAGCGGCACTAGTCCCGGCGAGAGCGTCGACGGCTTGCATCGCGGAGGACGGCGGCGGAACGAGTTGCGGTGCAACCGGGTCCATGTAGAGCGTGGCGAAGCCTGAGGCATCCTGAGCGCTGGCGGAGGCATCGACAGGCCAGCGGAAACGACCTTCAAGCGGGTCGACCGACGGGACGACTTCGGGCGCAGCAGCCAGTTGTTGCGTCACGAATGACGCGTCGGCTGCTCCGGTGTTCTCATGCTTGGCGACCAGCGCTCGATAGACTTCGCGAATGGTGCGGGCATGGTCACCCGAGTAGAATATCTGGCGATTGGCCTTGGCTTGGCGTGGGAAAAGGTTCGCCGCAACCTGATCGGGATTTTCCAGCCCGGCGGTGAACAGTTTCTCGGCGCCCTGCGGCCCCAGGAAGTGGGCGATATAGAGTTCGCCAGCGCTCGGCATGCGGCCGAACTTGTCCTTGAGGTAAGCGCCGTTGGATTGGGTGAAGGCCGCGGCAAGGTCGGCCGCCATCTGCGGATCTTCGCGCAGCGCAAGAATCTCTGCGCGCTTAGTCTTGTTCTTGATCGTATAGTCGCCGTCGGGGGTGCGGGTGATGGCATCGGCGTATTTGCCGTAGCCGAGGCGCGGCCCCTCCTCCTTCATCACCTGCAGCCAGGTGCTTTCGAGAAACTGGAACAGCCCTACAGCCGACGACGACGAGGCCTTGGCCTCGGGGTTGAGGCTGGACTCACGCATGGCAGTCTGCAGCAGGTAGTCGAAGTCGACATTGGACTTGTCGCCGGCGCTGTTGAGCACGACGGCGAGGCTTGGCGATACGGCGATGGGCGTAACGGCCATGGCGAATCCGGCTGGTCGACCGGTGTTAACAGAGCGCTAACAGGCGTTAACAGTGCGTTAACCCTGCCAGCGCGTCACCAGCTTGTCGATGTCCGGCCGGTCTCTGTCGTCGGGCGTGATAGTCGGCGAGCCGATGTGAACGAAGCCGACGAAGCGTTCGCCGCCCTTGGCGCCGAGCATCTGCTGGGCGGCCGTGTCGAAAGAAAACCAGCGCGTCACCCAGCTTGCCGCGTAGCCAAGCGCGAACGCAGCGTTGCACAGGTTGAACGCGACCGCGCCGGCTGAAAGCAGTTGCTCCATCTCCGGCGCTTTGTTGAGCGGACGGTGCGAGAAGACTACGCCGATGGTCAGCGGTGCCGGCAAAAACTGACGCCGTTCGTTGTCGAGCGACGCCTCGTCGATTGCCGGATTGTTCCGCTTGGCGATCTCGGCGAGCCTTTCGCCGGCAGCCAGGCGAGCATCGCCTTCGATGACCACGAGGCGCCAAGGCGCGAGCTTACCGTGGTCGGGTACACGCGTGCCGATAGTGAGAATTTCGCGCAGTTCCTCTGCCGACGGGCCGGGGTTCTTGAGGAAGCCGATGCCGACCGAGCGGCGGGTCTTCAAATAGTCGACGAGGGCATCGTTCCTGGGCATCTTCCTGTCCTTGCGGGTGCGGCGCCCTTATGACACAGCTTTTCCCCAATCCAAGGATAGCCCACGGGTGCCCGGCATTGTGCCGCGACCAATTGGCGGGGGTGGGCGGTTGAGTTTCAGCAAGGGTTTGGCGATCCTCGTCGCGGCAGCGCTGCTTGCGCCGGTCGCCGCTGCGCTCGCGGCCGATCCGTTCCCGGCTCCGTTGCCGTCCTTCCGCCAGAACCAGATCCAGCTCGCACCAACCGACTTGATGCCGGAGGCGGCCATCACCCCGGACGTCGCCGCCGATCCGGGCACCGGGCCGGTGACGCGCACCGTTTCCACCACGTCCGTATCGGCCAGCGAAGCCAGCGCCGCGATGGCAAATCCGCAGCCGGTAACACTGACGGCGCAGGTAACCGAGGGCAGCGGGCCGATAGCGGAAGGGCTGACTTGGCGCGTCTATGATACGCGCACGGATTCGTCGGGGCAGCTTGCGCTGGCGGATGAGTCGAACGATGCCGTAGCGCAGATGTCGCTCAAGCCCGGCACCTATGTCGTCCATGTTGCCTACGGA
>JBEBHC010000439.1:0-1110 GCA_040081185.1 Devosia sp.
CTGCCGCACGCGCTCGACGTCACGATATCAATCGGCGTCGCCTCCACCGAGGGCGCCGACGACACAACAGAATCTCTCCTAAAGCGCGCCGACGAAGCTCTCTACGAAGCCAAACGCGGCGGCCGCAACCGCGTCATCGGGAAAGCGGCGCGGGACGCTGCCTAAGAGCAAAACCCGTCGGCCTCGCACCATTCAATTTCTCTCCTCGCGCTGAAGCAGCGCTTAGAGGAAACTGAGAGAAGATGACCGACACAATTGAGATCACGCCATTTGATGCGAATAAATGGGTGTACGTGAAGACGCCTCTGCCGGATATGCCGCGCTTCGTTACGCACAGCGTGGTCAGCGATGATGGCGGGCGGTTGGAGCTTGGCAACTATCGCCCCGAGAATGAGCCGATCACTTCGATCCCATTTAGGTTTAGCGCGCCCGAGTTGGATCGCGTCGTACGGTTCGAAATTGGCGTGCGCTTTTTCAATCATGCGGGCGGCGGGCGAGGGATGGATCCCAGCGCTCTTTTCTACCTCCAAGAACTAGACGCGCTGAGCGGCGACCTCGCGCTCTTGCAGCGCGTCGCCCAAGCCGTTCGCGCGCTTTTATCTGCGATGTCGGACGGGCACTGGGACATAGAGCGGTTGCAGCTTGTGAGGGGCTGGAATGACGTTTGAAAAGTTCCTCGAAAGGGTGACACACCACCTTTTCGCTCCAACCAGATGAACGGCGCTCGTCGCGCTCACGCTTACTTCCGTCTTTCGTGAGTTGAACGCGGCGCTCCACGCGTGATCGCCTCGCCGGCAGAGGATCACCATGCGCTCACTTCTCACTGTCTTAGCTTTGCTGGCGCTCGCAACCCCTGCTCACGCGCAGCAACAACAACCACCAGCACCAACCTGCCAAGCCTCCGAATATCGCGCCTTCGATTTCTGGATCGGCGAGTGGGACGCCGAGCGCGCCGACACGCACGCGCCAGCCGGCCGCTCATCCGTCCGCTCCGAAGATGGAGGCTGCGTCATCACCGAACACTGGACCAGCGTCGGCCAACCCTACTCAGGCCGCAGCCTCAACATCTACGATCGCGTCAGCCAAAAGTGGGAGCAGTTCTGGGTCGAC
>JBEBHC010000210.1:0-4433 GCA_040081185.1 Devosia sp.
TCCTTGAGCCCACCCAGCGCATGGCTCAGCTTCCAGAAGGGGCTGGGTGCGGTGCACTCGCTGAGCCATGCGCTGGGTGGGCTCAAGGATGTGTCGCTGCATCACGGGACGCTGAACGCAATCCTGATGCCGATCGTCGTGCGGTTCAATGCACCGGCTATTGGTGGGAAGATGGAGAAACTGCGCGCCGCGATGGGGATGAGCGGCGGGCTCGATACGGAACTCGATGGGCTGAACCGGCGGCTGGGCATAGCCAAGGGTCTGCGACAGCTGGGCGTACGCGAGGACCATTTCGACTGGGTGATCGAGCGGGCGCTGGCGGACCATTCTCACGCGACGAACCCGGTGCAGCCAAGCGCGGCGGAGTATCGGGGGATGCTGGTGGAGGCGATGGGGTAGGGGGAGACGTGTCACGTCTCGCGGTGCCAGTGGCGCCCACCTCCGACGCCTTCGGCGCCACCTCCCCCACGACTGCGTCGCAGGGGAGGAAGAGGAGGTGCGATTTTGTGACTAGGCGACGGAGGGGATTCCTGATCAGCTTGGGGTGATGGATATGCCGCGATACGCGGAGAGCCGGGCTTTCGGCCTTATTCCATCGCCGGGCGAGAGATCGCGCCGGCTTTCGTCATTTGTTTTTGGAGGAAGCCAAAATGGGTGCGGTGAGCATCAGGAACGTTCGCAAGAGCTACGGCAACATGGAGGTGCTGCACGGCGTCTCCGTCGATATCGCGGACGGTGAATTCGTCATTCTCGTGGGGCCGTCGGGCTGCGGGAAGTCGACGCTGCTGCGCATGATCGCGGGGCTCGAGGAGATCAGTGCCGGTGAGATTTCGATCGGCGACCGCGTGGTGAACACGCTGGCGCCAAAGGATCGCGATATTGCAATGGTGTTCCAGTCCTACGCGCTCTATCCGCACATGACAGTCGAGCAGAATATGGGCTTTTCGCTCAAGCTGCAGCGCGTGAACAAGGAAGAGATACGCAAGCGCGTCTCCAACGCTGCGTCGATTCTCGGGCTCGAGCCATACCTCAAGCGCTATCCGCGTCACCTGTCGGGTGGCCAGCGGCAGCGCGTGGCGATGGGCCGCGCCATCGTGCGCAATCCGGCGGTGTTTCTGTTCGACGAACCGTTGTCCAACCTCGACGCCAAACTGCGCGTGGCGATGCGCTCGGAAATCAAGCAGAACCATCAGCGCCTCAAGACGACGACGGTTTATGTGACGCACGACCAGATCGAGGCCATGACCATGGCTGACCGGATCGTGGTGATGCATGACGGCGTGATCGAGCAGATCGGCTCGCCGCTCGAACTCTACGATCGTCCGGCCAATCTATTCGTGGCAGGTTTTATCGGCTCGCCGGCCATGAACATGCTGCCGGGCAAGCTCGATGGCGACACGTTCGTCGCGGCCGACGGCGCGCGGATACCGCTGGGCCGTGCGGCTCCATCGGGTGCCGCGGGCAAAGCCATTACGCTGGGCGTGCGGCCCGAGCATTTTGCGCTCGACCCTGCGGGTGTACCCGCCGAGGTGGTGACGGTGGAACCGACCGGTTCCGAAACCCAGGTTGTGGCGCGCTTTGCCGGCCAGGAAATCATGGGTGCGTTCCGCGAGCGCATAACTACGCAGCCCGGCCAGCAGTTGCGCATCACGCCGCAATCGAGCGCGGTGCACCTGTTCGACACCGAAACGGGCCAGCGCCTGTCGGCCTGAGCCGCCAGCGGCTAGAGTTTTGCAGGGCGGTGGGGTGACCCGCCGCTCTTGTTTTTGTGGGAGGGGACATGCGGCAGACCTGGCGTTGGTTCGGGCCGAGAGACATCACCAGCGTGGACGACATGCTGCAGTCGGGCGTCGAGGGCGTCGTGTCTGCATTGCACCATGTGCCGAACGGGCAGGTGTGGACGCCGGACGAGATCGCGCAGCGGCAGCGCGAGATTGCAACGCGCAAGGACGGGTCGGAGTCCGGTCTCAAGTGGGAGGTGATCGAAAGCCTGCCGGTGAGCGAGGACATCAAGAAGCAGAAGAGCGAGTGGCGCGCGCATATCGCGAACTACAAGACGAGTCTCGAGCACGTGGCCAAAGCCGGGATCGAGGTCATCTGCTACAATTTCATGCCGGTGCTGGACTGGACGCGCACTGACCTGCGCTATCGTGTGGCGCATGGTGGCACTTGCATGCGGTTCGACATCAACGATTTCGCGGCGTTCGACATCCACATCCTTAAGCGACCGAATGCTGCTGCGGATTTCAGTTCCCCAGTGGTCGAGGAAGCCGCACGCCGTTTTGTGGGGATGAGCGAGGAGACGCAGAAGCAGCTGGCCCGCAACATCACGATGGGGCTGCCGGGGTCGACCGAGCATATGACGATCGCGCAAGTGCAAGCGCATCTCGATGAGTATGGACGAATCTCAGCGGAGCAACTCAGGCAGCATTTCGTCGACTTCCTGAGCGAGGTGGTGCCCGTGGCGGAGAAACTGGGGTTGCGCCTTTGCTGCCATCCGGATGATCCGCCTTATGCGCTGCTCGGACTGCCGCGCGTGATGTCCACGGCGGAGGATTACCGCCGGATGCTAGGGGCGGTGGAGTCGCCGGCAAACGGGATGACGCTTTGCACGGGCTCGCTGGGGTCGCGACCGGACAACGACTTGCCGGCGATGATGCGGCAGTTCGCGGACAAGGTGCATTTTCTCCATCTGCGCAACGTGAAGCGCGACGGCGGATCGGAGATTGCGCAGTCGTTCTACGAAGCGGAGCATCTGGGTGGCGACACCGACATGGTGGCACTGATCGCGGGGGCGATTGCCGAGGAGAAGCGGCGCAAAGCGGCCAGGCGCAAGGACCACCAGATCCCGTTCCGGCCGGACCATGGGCAGGACATTCTCGATGATCTTGGGCGCCGGTCGCAGCCGGGCTATCCGACGATCGGGCGGATGCGGGGACTGGCGGAGTTGCGCGGCGTGATGCGCGCGATGGAGCACGCCGAGTTCGGCGTTCGCTAGCGGCGCAGGAGGCGGAAACCGAGGCCCGGACTTGCGACCTGCATGTGACGCATGAGGTGGCGGTACACGGCGTTGAACGTGCCGACTATCAAAAGCGATATGGCGAGGAAGTAGAGCGCGGCTGCGCCGAAGTGGAGGAGCACATTGTAGTCGCCTTCGAACAGTTCACCGGCGCGGTTCATCAGGTCCTGCTGGTCGCCGATCACCGGAAGCGTGAAGTAAATGAGCGCGGTGGCCTGGAAGAGGAAGACGACCTCGTTGGTGTAGGCCGGCCAGGCGATGCGGATGAGGTTCGGCCAGGTGACGGCGGCGAATAGCTGGCCGCGCGTCATGCCGAAGGCGCGGCCTGCTTCAAGTTCACCGCGCGGCACCGCACGCAGCGCACCGTAGAAGATTTCGGCCGTGTACGCCGTGGTGTTGAGGGTGAGCACCAGCGGCCCAAGAAACAGCGGGTGCAGCACCAGCCAGTCGATGCCGAGCGGCTGCCACAAGCTGAGGTTGAGGCTCAGCGCGAGCGCATAGACGAAGAAGAGCTGGATGAAAAAGGGCGAGCCGCGGAAGGCGTAGATGTAGGCGCGGGAGAGGCGCGAGATGAGCGAGTTGCGCGAGGCCTTGCCGAGGGCGAGGAGGATCGCGAGGACGAAGCCGAGCGGGATCGAGGCGAGCGCGAAGTAGATGTTGTAGAGCGCGGGCACGGCCAATTCGACGAGGTCGGCAATGATGGGGTCGAGCCAGCCGGTCATGCGGCGTCACCGTTTGCAGTGACAACGCCGCGGCCGGCCCAGCGAGAGAGGACGGCGAAGATTTTCTCGGAGACGAACGTCAGGGCGATATAGAAGACGAGCAAAGCGAGATAGTAGGCCCAGCGCCAGTCGCCATGCACGAGGCCGGCGACGGCGGAATAATTGGCGGCACCGAGACGCTGGGCGAGCGCGACGATGTCGAGGATCTGCAGGAGCGAGAGCAGCGAAGTCGCCTTGATGAGCGTCATCCAGACGTTGGCGAGGCCGGGCAGGGCGTAGATCCACATCTGGCGGATGTGGATGCGGAGCAGCACCTGCCAGCGGCTCATCCCGAAAGCACGGGCGGCTTCGAGCTGGCCTCGCGGCACGGCGTTGAATGCGCCCGAGATCACGCCGCCGGCGAAAGCACCGTAGACGATGCCGAGCGAGATACCGGCGAGCAGCAGATATTCGGTGCTGCCCCAGTGCAGGTTGGCGCCGTCACAAGGCGGCCATTGGCCGGTGTTCAGCGCGAGAGTCTCCGGCGTGCAGACGCGCGACGAGAGGAGCCACTCGAGGCCCTGTTCGAAGGCGATGGGGAAAAAGAGGAAGAACAGGACGTCGGGAATGCTCCGGACGAAGTTGATATAGGCGGAGGCGAGAAGGCGCAGCGGCCAGGCGCGGCTGTTGCGGGCGGTCGCGGCGAGGAGGCC
>JBEBHC010000211.1:0-4431 GCA_040081185.1 Devosia sp.
GGCTGAGGTCGATGCCATCGTCCGCGATGTCCTGAGCGTTGCGCCGGGCTCAAAGCTTGGCATCCACGCACATGACGACACGGGGCAGGCGGTCGCCAATTCGCTCGCTGCCGTGAACGCGGGCGTGCGGCAGGTGCAGGGCACGCTCAACGGCATCGGTGAGCGGTGCGGCAACGCCAACCTCGTCACCATCATCCCGACGCTCGCCCTGAAGCCCGCTTTCGCCGATCGCTTCGAGACAGGCGTTGGCACCGATCAACTTCAGGAACTGACGCGCATTTCGCGCGCCTTCGACGATCTGCTCAATCGCGGCTCATTCCGCCAGGCGCCCTACGTCGGCGCCTCTGCCTTTGCGACAAAGGCTGGGATCCATGCCTCGGCGCTGGCGAAGGAAAGCTCGAGCTACGAACACGTGCCACCGGAGAGCGTCGGCAACGAGCGCAACGTGATGGTGAGCCAGCAGGCTGGTAAGTCCAACCTGCTGACGGCGCTCAAGCGCCACGGCATCGCGCTGGGCAAGGACGATCCGAAGCTCGAGCGGCTGCTGCGAACGGTGAAAGAACGCGAGGCGGCTGGTTATTCCTACGATGGCGCCGAGGCCAGTTTCGTGGTCTTGGCGCACGAAGTGCTTGGCACGCTGCCGGAGTTCTTCGATGTCGAGAGCTATCGGGCCAGCGTCGAGCGCCGCCACAATGCCAAGGGCGACGAGATCACCGTCACCGAGGCCGTGGTGAAGATCGTCATCGATGGCGAGCGCTTCATGTCGGTGGCCGAAGGCAACGGCCCGGTCAACGCCCTCGATCTTGCGATGCGGAAGGATCTGGGCAAGTTTTCGGACCGGATCGCAGACCTCGAACTGGTCGACTTCAAGGTGCGCATCCTCGACGGCGGCACGGGCGCGGTCACCCGTGTACTGGTCGAAAGCCGCGATGGGACGGGTGAGCGCTGGTACACGATCGGGGTCAGCGCCAACATCATCGACGCCTCTTTTGAGGCGCTTTTCGAGTCCATCACCTATAAACTGATGAAGACCGAGGCACGGGCGACCTGAATGAGATGCCCCGGTCAGGGGTAGGACTCGTCAACGTGCGCCGCACGGATTTGCTGTATCCGACGACCGCTATTGCGCTTGCGACCATGCTGGTCGTGGGCGCGATTTTGCTTCTGCCCACAATGAGCCAGTGCCGCGCGTCCGACGAAGGCGTCGCGGCATGCCTGCATGACAAGCTGATCGAGGCGGACCTTTTGCCCGCCCAGCAGGGCTCCGCGACCGGCGCCACTATTGCGTCGCCAGCGCTGGCGGCTGCGCCGACGGAGTTGCAGGCAGCCAGTGGCGAAATGGCAGCCAAGCCGACGATGGCCCTTGTGACCGAAGAGTCGCCGGTGTCACTGCAAGTTGCCCCTGGAACGATCGAGGCAGGCGCGACCGTGTCCGGCGCGCGTGATGCCGAACAGGTCGCGCTCACGGCCGGTGCCCGCGTGGCCGCGGGCGGCAGCGTGGAGTCATCATCCGATATCACCGGCTCCATCACGCTAGCGCCCGCCAGCGGCTCGCTCACTACACGTCTGGCGGCCCTGCCGCCGCCTGCGCCTGCGACTGGTGCCCTCAATGCGTCTTCAGTGCTGATCGCCGCCCGCGCGACCCCCACGGAACCCGCAATGCCCGTTCCCGCACCGGTAGAGTTGCAGCCGGGCGAGGCAGGGATCGCGACACTTACCGCAGCTGCGGAGGAGCCTGACGGCGCTGTGGTTGCTGCCGCCGATCTGTCTCCCGAGCCCGTTGCGCAAGCGCCATCAACCGAGCCGGTGCCTGAACCGGCGGCGCCGCCTGCGCCCGAACCCGTGCCTGCGCCGGAGCCCAATCCGCCTGAGACTGAGCCGTTCGAGTTTATCGGCTCGCCCAGTGTCACGTTGATGCCGCCGCCCACGGGTGGTGCGAATGCCTCGATCATCACGCTGCAACTCGGCGGCTAAGTCGCGTCTTGCTTTGAGGCAAGGCTTCTTCTATCGGTAGATTGCGATGAAGCCGATGCAGGACGAAGATTTCGCCAATGCCATGCGCGCGCTGGGACACCCGGTGCGCCTGTCGATTCTGCGCATTCTGTCGGAGCGGGCGCAGGATTGTTGCTGCACCGATGTGACCGAATGCCTGCCGCTGGCCCAGTCGACCGTCAGCCAGCACATCAAGGTGTTGCTGGATGCCGGGCTCGTGGAGCGCCACGCCCGCGGGACGCGCAACTGCTACTCGGTGAACACTGAGATGTTCAACCAGCTCGGCAGCTCATTCACCGGCCTGTTCCAGGCACTCGCCACCGATGACGGCTCGGTGCGCCGTACGGTTTCCGAGCCCGCCTGATGACCTCCACCGAGACGGGCAAGAAGCCCACCGTCGACGCCGGCGAAGGCTCGCTGCTTTCGACTGTTCGCAACCTCTGGGGCTACATGTGGCCCTCAGATCGGCCCGACCTGAAGGTTCGCGTGATCCTCGCGGTCGGTGCGCTGCTGATCAGCAAGGTCGCCACCACGCTGACGCCGTTTGCCTACAAGGGCATCATCGACAGCCTCAACGCGGCGTCCGGCGGCAACAATGCGCTGGTCATGGGTATCGCCGTGCCTGTTGTGCTGGTGCTCGCTTACGGCATCGGCAATGTGATCGACGCCGGCTTCCAGCAGCTGCGCGATATCCTGTTCGCCAGTGTCGGCCAGCATGCCGTCCGCAAGCTCGCCTTCCAGACCTTCGAGCACCTGCACAAGCTCTCGCTGCGCTTCCATCTGGCACGTCGCACGGGCGGGCTGAGCCGCGTCATTGAGCGCGGCACCAAGGGTATCGAGACCATCGTGCGCTTCACGATGCTGAACACGGCGCCGACCCTCGTCGAGTTCGTCATCGTCGCGGTGATCTTCGTCACCATGTTCGGCGTGAGCTATCTCGGCGTGCTGATCGTGACGATCTGGCTCTATCTGTGGTTCACCATCAAGGCGAGCAACTGGCGCATCTCGATCCGCCGGGACATGAACGAGAGCGACACCGACGCCAATTCCAAGGCCATCGACTCGCTGCTCAACTTCGAGACGGTGAAGTACTTCGCCAACGAGAAGATGGAAGCCCGCCGCTTCGATGAATCGATGGCGCGCTACGAGCGCAGCGCCATCAAGATCTGGACCTCGCTGGGCTATCTCAACTTCGGCCAGGCCGCGATCTTCTACGCCGGCGTGATCGTCATCGGCGTGCTTGCCGTGATGGGCGCGATGAACGGGCAGTTGACGATCGGCGACTTCGTGCTGCTCAACACATTCCTGATGCAGATCTATCGGCCGCTCAATTTCATCGGTTTCGTCTATCGCGAAATCCGGCAGGGGCTGACCGACATCGAAGAGATGTTCAAGCTGCTCGACCGCGAGCCCGAGATCGAAGACAAGCCCGGCGCGCCCGCGATCAAGATCACCGGCCCAGTGATCCGCTTCGAGGATGTGAAGTTTCACTACGACCCGGATCGGCCGATCCTCAAGGGCGTGAGCTTCGAGATCCCGGCGGGCAAGACTATCGCTGTCGTCGGACCATCCGGTGCGGGCAAGTCGACGATCTCGCGGCTGCTCTACCGCTTCTACGAGACCATCGAGGGTCGCATCACGATCGATGGGCAGGACATCCGCGACGTGACGCAGTCGAGCCTGCGAGCGTCGATCGGCATGGTTCCGCAGGACACGGTGCTGTTCAACGACACCATTGCCTACAACATCGAATACGGCCGCCCGGGCGCGGGCATGGGCGAAGTGAAGAAGGCGGCCGAACTGGCGCAGATCGGGCGCTTCATCGAAACGCTGCCCAAGGGCTTCGATACGCAGGTCGGCGAGCGCGGGCTCAAACTGTCGGGCGGTGAGAAGCAGCGCGTGGCGATTGCGCGGACGCTGCTCAAGGGCCCGCCGATCCTTATTCTCGACGAGGCGACGTCGGCACTGGACAGCAAGACCGAGCAGGACATCCAGTCGGCGCTTGACGTGGTGAGCGAGAACCGCACGACGCTCGTCATCGCGCATCGGCTTTCGACAGTGGTCAAGGCCGACGAGATCATCGTGCTTCGCGATGGCGTGATCGCCGAGCGTGGCACGCACCAGATGCTGCTGATGCGCGACGGTCTCTACGCGCAGATGTGGAACCGCCAGCGCGAAGCGACCGAGGCCGAAGAAGCCGCGCGCCTCGCCGCCAACGATGCCGAGGGCTTCGTCAAGCGCGGCTTGCCGGCGGCGGAGTAGGGCGGCACGGGCCTGCCAATGGGCGAGCGGAAGCATCCGCTGGCCTCCCAGCGATCTCAAGGAACGGAGGCCGTGCTGGCCTCCTCATGTCCCGCCGAGAGGCGGGCCCCGGGGCGCTTGCGTCCCGTGAGATATGAAGGGTGGAACACAGCCACCCCGGGACGCCGGACTTTCAGA
>JBEBHC010000212.1:0-4425 GCA_040081185.1 Devosia sp.
ATCCGGGCTCGTCGGCGGCCGATCTGTCGCGCATCTCTAGGCTCGCGCCACAGACGGTCGCCTCCATCCTTCAGGATCTGGAAGACGCCGGACTGGTGCGGATGGGCGAAGTCATCCGCGGAAAACGCGGACAGCCGCCTCGTCCCTACTCCGTCAATCCTGAAGGTGCCTATGCGATAGGCGTCGAGTTGGGCTGGCGGCATCTCGAGGCCACCCTGGTCGGCATCGGCGGGCAAATCCTGGCGCGATACCGGCGCGACTATGCCTATCCCGACAGTCGCACCATCTTTGCCGAGCTGGCCGGCGTCATCGCGCAATTTGCCTCGCGCCTTCCGCCGGAAGCGCGCGATCGCATCGCCGGTGTCGGCGTCGCCACGCCCAACAATATCGGCCGAAACATCTCGCTGCTCACTCCCGACCCAGCCATAGGCGCCGCATGGTCGGCCATGAATTTCGAGGCTGAAGTCCGCAAAGCATCGACTTTTCCGGTGACTATCTACAATGACGGCAACGCGGCGTGCTGGGCGGAAGTGGGCTCCCGCCCCAAGCCGCGCCCGGCGAGCTTCACCTATGTGCTGGTCAGCACCTTTATCGCCGCCGGCATTCTCGCCGAGAGCCGCTTGTGGGAGGGTCCGACCGGCAATTCTGCGAATCTGGGCTCGATGCTCGTCACCGACCGCAACGGCAACCAGCAATTTTTGCACCTTCTGGCCTCGATCTATGCGCTTGAGCACAGGTTGACCGCAGCCGGCATCGCCGTTCCGCCGACATCGCCGGAGTTCTGGCCTTGGGCACTCTGGGAGCAGCACGTGGCGGAGTGGATCGAGGACGGCTCCCGCGCCATCGCCAAGGCACTGCTCAACACCGCAGCTGTCTTCGAATTCGACACCGTAGTTCTTGATGGCGTAATGCCGCCGGAAATCCTCGATCGCCTGCTCGAGGGGACACGCACACACATGGCCGAGATGCCGGTGCTGACGTTCGACCGGCCGACCATCTTCCGTGGCCACCTTGGCGGAACTGCACCGGCCATCGGTGCCGCCTTCCGGGTGCTCTACAGCCGCCATTTCTCTCGCGATGACGCAGATATCAGGTCACAAGCGGACCTCGAAACCGTTACATTCGTACCCGGAAATTAATCGGAGCTTCGGAACTGGAGAGTAGGGTCGTATCAGGAGAAAACTGATGCGCCTGCTGATCGTCGAGGACAACCGGACGAATCTTCTCGTCCTCAAGGGTATCCTCGAGAAAATCCCTGGATGCGACGTCGAGGCTTGTCTTGACCCGCTTGAGGCGTCGACCCGTGTCCGTGACAACGCCGGTGAGCCGTTCGACCTCATGCTGGTCGACTATATGATGCCGGGCATGAACGGCACGCAGTTCATCGCAGAGGTCCGGCAGAGGCCCACCTACCTCCACATACCGATCGTCATGATCACCGCCGATTCCAATCGCCAAACTCGTCTCGACGCAATTTCGGCCGGCGCAACGGACTTCCTCAACAAGCCGGTCGATCCCGTTGAGTTGAAAGCGCGCGTCGGCAATCTGCTGGCGTTGCGGCAGGCACAGCGCGACCTGTCGGCACGCGCCGACTGGCTGGCAGACGAAGTCGCCAAGGCGACGCGCGAGCTTGTCGAGCAGCAGGAAGAAGTGGTCTGGCGGCTTTCCCGCGCGCTCACATACCGCGATGACGACACCGGCGAGCACACCAAGCGCGTCGCCGTCGTCTCGCAGCTCATTGCGCAGCAGCTAGGCCTCCCCGCAGACCGCTGCCGCACGATTCACCTCGCCGCACCGCTGCACGATATTGGCAAGGTCGCCATACCCGATGCCATCCTGTTCAAACCGGCCCGCCTATCGGCCGACGAGACTTCGGTGATGCGCACACATGCCACCGTGGGCGAAGATATTCTCGGCGACGCTTCGTCCGACCTCGTCCGCACTGCATGCCGCATTGCCGGAACGCACCACGAGCGCTGGGACGGCAAGGGCTATCCCAAGGGCCTCGCCGGCGAGCAGATCCCCATCGAAGGACGGATCGTCAGCGTTGCCGACGTTTTCGACGCGCTGTGTACCGCCCGCTCCTACAAGCCGGCTTGGCCACTCCTTGCCGCACGTCTCGAAATCGAAAAATGCTCCGGCACCCAGTTCGATCCCGATTGCGTCACGGCATTCGCGGAGCGGTGGGATGAGATCGTCGATCTCTACTCCGCCTCCGTGGCCGCCGGCACACCTTCCCTCTCCCTCTCTGCATAGGTTCATAACATGAAATCGCTGACTGCCGCAGCCGCGGCCCTGTTGTTTTCCGCTACCCTTTCCGCTGCCGCTGAGCTCCCTCACCCAGCCGGTCCTGTCATTCTCGAAATCAGCGGCCTGATCGCCAACACCAATCTAGCCGGCAACGCCGACTTCGACATGGCTATGCTGAACTCAATCGAGAGCCGCACGACGACGACCTCGGCGCCCTGGTACGATGGCGCGCACGCATTCTCCGGCCCGCTTGGCTCGGCGGTGCTGAACGAAGTGGGGGCATCGGGCACCATGCTCCGCGTCACGGCCCTCAATGACTACGTCACCGAAATTCCGGTATCCGACTTCATGGACTATCGTGTCGTGTTGGCCACCGCACTCGATGGCCAGGTGCTTTCGGTTCGGGACAAGGGGCCGATCTTCATCATCTATCCGTTCGATGAATCGCCCGAGTTGAACAACGAAACCTACTACGGCCGTTCCGCCTGGCAGGTGAAGAGCATAGAGGTCTATTAAGCGATGCCCGTTGCCGGCTTTCAGAAGTGGCTGGCCCGTGCCCGCACGCCGATTGGCCTCGGAACGGCTCTGCTTGCAGTGGCCAGCGTCGTCCTTCTGGTCAATCTGATCGGACTGTTCCTGTCGCTCAACGAGCGTTCGCGCACGGCGAAGGAGGCCGCGCGGGAAGATACAGTCTGGGCCACCTACCAGCTGGCAAATGAAGCCGCCACACTTCTCGACCTGCTCGAGGCCGCGGCGCAGGGAACCGCGGCTGTGCCCGACCTCACGCAGCGCTACGACATCCTGTATAGCCGCACCGGACTGCTCACCCAGGGACAACTTGGAAAGCGCTTCGGGGAAGATGAAACGCTCTCGGCGTTGGTCGCCGAAATGCGAAACGACATCGTTGCGCTGGCTCCCGACTTCGACGCCATGGACTCGAGCGGCACAATCGAAGCGGTCAGGTTGCCTGGCCTGATATCGGGAGTCACCGATGTAGATCAGCACGCCTCCGATCTGGTGATCGCCACAAACGCCCGCAACAACGAGGTCAAAGTTGCCGAGCGTGAGGCGGTCAACACACTCTACGTACAAATGGCTGGCAATGTCGGGGGACTGACGGTCGTCTTCGGTGCCTTTGTCATGCTGCTCGCGGCGCAGCTTCGACACATCGCCAAGCTGGGTGCAGCTAGTCGTTTGGCGGCCGAAGAGGCACAACGCACCAACCGTGCCAAGTCAGCATTTCTCGCAACCATGAGTCACGAAATCCGTACCCCGCTCAACGGCATCATCGGCATGACCGAATTGATGGGGGACGGCATTTTGATTGCTGACCAGCGCAGCCGCCTCGGCATCATACGCCAGTCGGGCGACGTTCTGCTCGATGTGATCAACGACATCCTTGACTTCTCCAAGCTTGAGTCGGGCAGCGTTGAACTTGCCGTGACCACGTTTCATCTCGACGAGGTCGTCCAATCCGTGCAGCAAATCCTCGCGCCTCGCGCCGCGGCAAGAAAGCTTGAGCTCGTCGTGGACATGCCCGACGCCATGATCGCGACCGATCCCGCAAGGCTGCGGCAGATCCTCATCAATATCGTGGGCAACGCCATCAAATTTACGGAACGCGGCAAAGTGAGCGTCACCGGGCGCGTGCTGCAGCGCGGTGATAGCTCGGTCCTCCAGGTTTGCGTCGCAGACACCGGTATCGGCATGTCTGCTGAAACACTGTCGCACCTGTTTGAGGAGTTTACCCAAGGCGATCCGTCGATAAGCCGTCGCTTCGGCGGCACCGGTCTGGGGCTTGCCATCTGCAAGCGTCTCGCTACGGCGCTCGGCGGTTCGATCACCGCCACCAGCACCCCGGGGCAGGGCAGCCGGTTCGTGATCGAACTGCCGTGCCGCATTGTCGCCGAGACACCATCGGCCGTTGCGCCGCTTGCCCGTGCGCCCGAGGCAAGCCCGGTCGCCGGCCTGCATGTGCTGCTCGTCGAGGACAACCATGTGAACCAGCAGGTTGCCACCGGCCTGTTGCAGAACATGGGCGCGGAAGTCACCTTGGCCACAAACGGCCAGCTGGCCCTCGATGCCGTGAGCCATCGGGCGTTCGACCTCGTCCTGATGGATATGCAAATGCCGGTGATGGATGGGCTCACCGCCACGCGCCTGTTGCGCCAGAGC
>JBEBHC010000072.1:0-16571 GCA_040081185.1 Devosia sp.
GGTCTTTTCATGAGCCGGGTCACCGAAGCGCAGCGCGTTCATCGCCGCGATCGGCCGCGCGCCCATGGTGAACACATCGCGCAGGATGCCGCCGACACCGGTCGCTGCGCCTTGGTACGGCTCGATGAAGCTCGGGTGGTTGTGGCTTTCCATCTTGAAGACCACGGCCTGCCCGTCGCCGATATCGACGACGCCGGCATTCTCGCCCGGCCCCTGGATCACACGCTCGCCGGTGGTGGGTAGCGTGCGCAGCCATTTCTTCGATGACTTGTACGAGCAGTGCTCGTTCCACATCGCCGAGAAGATGCCGAGTTCGGTGTAGGTCGGCAGACGGCCGATCAGCCCGATGATCTTCTGGAATTCATCGGTCTTCAGCCCGTGGTCGGCGACCATTTTAGGCGTGATCTGGATGTTGTTGTCGTAAGCCATGTGCACCGCAGGGCGAGGGGGAGGGCCCGATTTCGCTCTTAGCGGATGGCCGGGCGCCGTGACAGGGCAAAGCGCCAGTTTGCAACAGGCTCAGCGCCTCGCCAGCACCGCATTGGCGAGCGAGGGGTCGTCGGTGACTTCGTCGCCCAGCCAGTCCGGGTGCTCGAACGTCTCATCCGGCGCAGTGAGCTCGATTTCGGCGATCACCAGCCCTGCGTGACGACCGCCGAAGATGTCGATTTCCCAGACCTTTCCAGCGTAGTCGAGGGTGAAACGGCGCTTGTCGATGACGGCGTTCCCGGCCATTGCCAGCATCTCCCGCGCATCGGCCAGCGGAATGCGGTAGTCGAACTCCGTGCGCGACCGCCCGGTCTTGTGCGATTTCACAGTGATCACTGCCGCGCTGTCGTCGACGATCCGCACCCGGATTACCGCGACGTCGCGCGTTGCGAGATAGCCCTGCACGATGTGCTGTTCGCGCCTTACCGCCGCCCGCCAGCTGTCTCCGACGACGCGAAACCGCCGCTCGATCTCGATCGCCATTACTAGCTGAGGTCGAGCGCGTGCGCCTTGAGCGCCGCGAGGGTGGTGTAGCGCAGGGCACCGGCATGGGTGGCAAGAAGCACAACGCGCGGCGCCTTGCCGGCCCTGTGGGCCTCAGCCCAGCGCGGCGCAAGCAGGCACCAGCGATTGCCGGGTTTGAGGCCGGGAAAGCCCATTTCCGGTCGCGGCTCGGAGAGGTCGTTCCCGACAAGCCGCGAGAAAGCGAGGAACTCGGCGGTCATTTCGCAGCAAACCAGATGGCGGCTGGTATCATCCGGTCCCGACGCGCAGGCACCGGTGCGGAAAAAACCGGTCATCGGGTCCTCGGAACATGCCTCAAGCGGCTCGCCGAGGACATTCAGCTCCGCCTGGGGCGCGTTCACCGTCATGGTCCGGGCATGTCGACGCGGGTCAGCGCCTTGTCGACCGCCACCACGATGGCGCAGAGCAGCAGGAGGCCTACCAGCACAGCCAGCACGTTGATCGCCACAGCGCCGTAGCCGATCCGGTTCGCTTCGAGCACCGGATAGGGGTACTCGCCGATAACGGCGCCACGCGCCATCGCCCACACCAGATAGACCGTCGGCGGCAGCAGCATCGCGGGAATGTCGCCAAACTTGAGCTTGCCGTGGCGCATGAACACGACCCACCAGAGCACGTAGAAGATGGGCGTGACGTAGTGGAGCGCGATATCGCAGGCGAGGTTCCAGCCCTGCGGGTTCCAGGTCGCGGCGAGGATGAAGTGGTAGAACACCATCACCAGCACAATCGACGCCACCATCATGCCGCGCGTCACCGGTGATCGGAACCAGCGCATCGCCTCGCGCGGCCAGAGTTCGGACGAATAGATCAGCACCAGCATGAGGTTAGTGAGGATCGTGAAGAAAGTGAAGAAGAAGATCAAGGCGCTGAAGATGCCGTCGCCGTTGCCCAGCCGCAGCGTCATGGTGAGGATGAACTGCGTCACCAGCGCCGCGACGCCCATGATGAAACCGATCCAGGTCGCGATGGTTTTCATGCGCTGCCTCCGCTTGCCGCCAGCCGGCGAGCGATAAGACCGTCAATGACGACAAGGAGCAAGTCGAACAGCGCCACGGCCGCGAGAAGGATCGGCACGCCGATCGCGACACCAAGATATCCCTGGGCGCCGTGGCCGGGGATGGCAAAGGTGGGATCGAGGATCGTGTAGGGGTATTCTGCCGCAAACAGCCCGCGCATCAGCACCCAAATTACGTAGCTGAGCCCGGGAACAAGCATCCACGGCACGTCGCGCACGCGCAGACTGCCATGCGGCGACCACAGCGCCCACCAGCCGAGGTAGAGGAGCGGGGTCACCGTATGCAGCAGGACGTTTGAGATGTCGATGGCGAGCGGGACGTCCGGCAAATTCGGCGCCAGCATCACGTGATAAAAGCCCATCACCAGCACGATGATCCCCGCCATTCCGGCCCGCGTGACCGGCCGGCGGAACCACCCGAGCCACGGCCAATCGACCAGTGAGCTGACATAGATCAGCAGCAGCGCCAGGTTCGAGAGGTTGGTGAGGAAGGTCCAGTAATAGACCAGCATGTCGAGCAGCGAGCGCGGCACCGGATTGTCCGGTGAGGCGACCATCGTGCCCGCGATCACGCTGAAATCGAGCGCCAGACCCACCACGCCGGCAAGCATGGCGAGGACCACGAACCACTTCCGCAATGACATGAACTAAGCCTCAGGCGACCTGCAACAGGCCCGAGAATAGCCCGCGGCCGTCGATGCCGCCATGCGCGCTCTCGATCAGATTTTCGGGATGCGGCATCAGGCCGAGCACGTTCTTGTTGCGGTTGAACACGCCGGCAATGTCGTTGATCGAGCCGTTCGGGTTGGTGCCATCCACATAGCGGAAGGCAACCTGTCCGTTGTCCTCGATCGAGCGAATGATCGAGGGGTCGGCGAAGAAATTCCCGTCGTGGTGCGCGACGGGGGTGCGGATGACCTGACCCGTGCGGTAGCCGCGGGTGAAGGGGGTCGCGCCGTCCACCACCTGCAGCTTTACTTCGCGGCAGACGAAGCGGAGCGAAGCGTTGCGCATCAACACGCCCGGCAGCAGACCGGCCTCGGTGAGGATCTGGAAGCCGTTGCAGACGCCCAGGACTTTGACGCCCTTGTGGGCCCGCTCGCGCACTGTCTGCATCACCGGCGAACGCGCCGCGATGGCACCGGAGCGCAGGTAGTCGCCGTAGGAGAAGCCGCCGGGGATGACGATCAGGTCGACATCCGGCACCGACGTGTCTTTGTGCCAAACCACGGCGGGTGGCGTGCCGGAAATCTTGGTCAGCGCCGCAATCATGTCGCGGTCGCGATTGGAGCCCGGAAAGACGATGACGGCGGATTTCATGTGCCGACCTTGTCGTGAGTCGGCCGGCAAAAGGCAAGGGAGGCTTGCGTTTGCCCGGCGCTATTCCGCAGGGACGGCGCTCGCCTTGTAGCTGCTGCTGCCCTTGGTGCCGGGCAGGTGGGCCCAGGCCGGGCGCTCGAACAGGAACTTGCCGCGGCCGGTGCGCTGCACGATCAGGTACAGGGCGACCGACGAGACGATAGCCGTGACCATCACCAGCGTCGACAGGAGCGTGGGATCGTCGATGCCGATCTTGCCGAAGATGATCCGGGCGAACGACATCGGGAGCACGAAGACGAGGTAGACGACGATCGACTTCTCCCCAAGCCAGCGCAGCCAGTTGGTGACGCGGAAGCCGGTGACCATCGCGGCGGTAACGCAGAGCGCCAGCGCTCCCGCATGCGCCAGAACCAGGCGGACGCCAGGCAGTGCCGACAGGCCGCCTTCGCCGCCGTGCGGCGTGAACACGAAGCCTGGCGAGAACACCAGCAGCGCGTTGACCACGACGTAGAGGCCGAGGAGCGCGAAGGTCAGCGGCTTGTTCGCCATCGCAACCTCGACGATCCGGAAGATCAGCCCGGCGAAAATGAAGCCGGAGTAGAAATACACCGAATAGGCGCAGAACTGGTCGATGAGGTACGAGCCGGTCTGGATGTGCGCCATCTGGAGGATCGCGGCACCGATCCACACGGCCCATTTCGGGGCGCGCAGCTCGTGGAAGAACTTGGTCCCGAGGCTGAAGGCCGCGAGCAGGTAGATGAACCACAGCACGCCGTAGGGCTCGATCACGGACAGCGCGATCAGCTGGATCGCCTCGACCGGCGAGGCCGACAGGATGCCCACCTTGAGCACGATGTGGATCACCGCCCACAGGGCGTAGAAGTAGAGGTAATGGACGGCCCGGCGGTCGGCATAGGCGCGCCACGGACGGTCGATGACCTGGCTAAGGAACAGGCCGGAGATCAGGAAGAATTCCGGCATCCGGAACGGGGTGGCGAAGCCGATCACCCAATGCCACAGGCCGATGCCCTCGGCATCCTGCCCGACATTGAAGACGGAATACATCATCACCACGAGGATGATGGACATCCCCTTGGCGGTATCAACCCATTCGAGACGGTTTTTCGAACCTGACATGGCCGCATGCTCCAGGCGTGGAGAGGGCGGCTTAGCCGAGCAGTCGCGTTAACGCCCGTGAATCCGGGCGGCAGCCTTAAGGGGCGTGCTTAACGCTTAAAACTGTGAGGTTCAGAGGCCCGCCGGGACCGACGCGTAGGCTGCAAAAAGCAGGCCGAGCGTGAGGAAGAACATGACGGAGAGGGAAAAGGTCTTGATCATTTTGGCGGGGCTTTACTGAAAGGCGCACTACGCAGCGCGGCGCGTTTTATAGACGAGAGTCCTTAAGCGAGGATTGCGCGGTTGATATTCGGGGTTGCCGCTGCTTCGCCACCGACGAAACAGCATGGCACCAATGCGCCAGCCTGGCTGAATGGCGGCTGAACGGTTCAGCCGAGCGGCAGCGTCGCGTAGGCGGCGAACAGCAGGCCGAGGGCGAGCAGGAACAGGAGGGAAAGCGAGACGGTTTTCATCATGGCGGGGCACAACGCGGGGGCAAGAACTGCATCCTGTCTAGGCGATTCGAGCCCCCCGGCGATGACGGACCGGTGACCCGGGCACCGAAATCCGCCGCCTGTGACTCGAAGGACGCACTGGCATCGGGCCGGTTGCGTTTGCTGCCTTCAGCGGAAAATGCCTCGGCAAAAGTCGAGGGCGCGGGCGCCCGGACGACCAGAGCCGCAAACTCCGGAGAAACTCATGAGATACGTCTGCCTGGTCTACTTCGACGACACGAGCTTTGCCGGCTTCACCGACGAGGACGGACGCCGCCTGACCGACGCCACCATCGAAGAGGATCGCGCCCTGCGTGACAGCGGCAAGCTGATCTTCGCCCAGCCGCTCGGCGAGCCCGAAACGGCGGTCAACGTCCGCGTCCGCAACGGCAAGCTGCAACGCACAGACGGCCCGCACGCCGAGACCAAGGAATGGCTGGGCGGCTTCACCATCATCGAGGCCAAGGACATGGACGAAGCCGTGGCGATCGCCGCCGAGGGCGAAATCCCCAAGATCGCCCGGATCGAAGTCCGACCTGTGCTGGAGCAGACTCACAGCGTCACGGGCGAGGGCCGGCCGGAACTGCAGGAATAGGCCGCGACATCACCCGGCCCGCGACCCAACCGCGCAGCTTCCGCTTTCGACCCAATCTAAGTGTTTGCCGCCAGTCCAAATAAACCGGGCGTTAAGCGCGACCCTCAATAACTGGAAAGGCACGGGAACCCGTGTGGTTGCCGACGACCGTCCTGCCTCCGTCCGGGCGTTCGAGCGGCCTTGGTTCAGCGTCGAGTTTTGCAATAATGCGTCTGATTATTGGCATCGTCATCATTCTGGGCAGCGTCATCGGCGGCTTCGTCGCCATGGGCGGACATCTCGAGGTGCTGATCCAGCCGTTCGAGGCCGTGATCATTCTTGGCGCCGCTTTCGGCGCCTTTGTCATCGGCAATACCGGCCCCGTGCTGAAGCAGGTGGGCAAGGTCTTCGGCTCGCTGTTCCGTGGCTCGCGCTACAACAAGGCGGCCTATGTCGAACTGCTTGGCCTGCAGTTCACGCTGTTCAAGATGGTGCAATCCAAGGGCATCCTCGCCCTCGAGCCGCATATCGAGAATCCCAAGGATTCCGAAATCTTCAACCGTTTCCCCAAATTCGCCGCGAACCACCACGCGGTGGAATTCATGTGCGACTACCTGCGCATGATGACACTGGGCTCCAACAACGTGCATCAGGTTGAAGCGTTGATGGACGAGGAACTCGAAACCCACCACCAGGAAAACGATCGCGTGGTTGGCGCCATCCAGAGTCTCGCCGACGGCACGCCGGCGCTCGGCATCGTCGCCGCCGTTCTCGGCGTGATCAAGACCATGGGCTCGATCAGTGAGCCGCCCGAAGTGCTCGGCCACATGATCGGCGGCGCGCTCGTGGGTACCTTCCTCGGCGTGTTCGTCGCTTATGGTTTCTTCGGCCCGTTCGCGCAGGCGCTGCGCAATATCTACGAGGCTGAGTCCAAATACTTTCTGTCGATGAAGACGGGCCTGCTCGCCCATATGTCCGGCACGCCGCCGGTGATGGCGATCGAGTTCGCGCGCAAGATGCTGATGTCGGAAGACCGTCCCACTTTCCTCGAAATCGACGAAGCGACGGCCAACCTCACGCCGGCCCGCTAAGGCAGGGGAGCGCAGCACATGGCCGTGTCCGATCAACCGATCATCATCAAGAAAATCAAGAAGGGCCATGCCGCCCATCACGGTGGCGCCTGGAAGATCGCTTACGCCGACTTCGTGACGGCGATGATGGCCTTCTTCCTGCTGCTCTGGCTCATCTCGATGACCACGGATGAGCAGAAGAAGGGCCTCGCAGACTATTTCGCCCCTGCAAGTGCCAGCGAGACCGCCAGCGGGGCCGGTGGCGTGATGGCAGGTACGGCGCTCGACACGGCCGGCGCGAAGACCTCGGATTCCGTTTCCGCCAAGGAGCCGGGCGTCGCCACTGCGTCCAAGGACGTCAAGATGACGCTGCTCGCGCCCTCCGACGGCCGGCAGAAGACCATTGCGGACGGCATGGCGGACGGCAAGCAGGCCAACGCCGGCACCAAGTCCAAGTTCGACCAGGCGTTCCACAGCGCCGCCGCCAGCATCAAGCAGGCGTGGCAGGCCGACCCGGAAGTGGCCCAGCTCTCGGACAACCTGATCGTCCAGGAAACCGAGAACGGCCTCGAAATCCAGATCCTCGACCAGGCCGGCCGTCCGATGTTCCCCGCCGGCTCGAAATTTCCGTTCGAGGTGACGCGCAAGGCCATCGCCGCGCTCGGGCCGATCCTCAACAAGTTGCCCAACCAGATCGTCATCGACGGCCACACGGCCGCGGGCACGACCTACGAGAATGCCCGCTACGGCGCATGGGAACTGTCGAGCGACCGCGCCAATGTCGTGCGCGGCATTCTCGGCGAGTTTGGTTTGTCCGATGAGCACGTCAAAGCCGTGAGCGGCCGGGCGACGAGCGAGCCCTTCTTTGCCGACGCGCCCTATATGGCGCCCAACGAGCGTGTGGTGATCACCGTGTCCTACGCCGCCCCGCCGGTGCCGCTCGACCTGCAGCCGTAAGGCTCAGAGAATCTCGATCGCGTAGTTCTCGATCACGGTATTGGCGAGCAGCTTCTGGCAGATCGCCGCGAGCGTGAGCCGCGCATCGGCCGGGTCGGCGTCGCCGATGTCGAGATCGAACACCTTGCCCTGCCGCACGGATTTCACGCCGGAGAACCCCAGGCTCTTAAGCGAGCCGGTGATGGCCTGGCCCTGCGGGTCAAGCACGCCGGATTTGAGAGTCACGGTGACGCGGGCGCGCATGGTCGGAATCCTTGGCTGCACCGGGCGGCGCACCGGCCGCCCGTGTCCGAGCCTTACTGGACGAGGCGCGGTCCGGTCGTCAGCGCGTTCTCGGTTTCCACAAGAATGCCGAGGCGCTGCGCCACTTCGCGATAGGCATCGACCAGCCCGCCGAGGTCTTCGCGGAAGCGATCCTTGTCGAGCTTGTTGCGGGTCTTGATGTCCCACAGGCGGCAATTGTCCGGGCTGATCTCGTCGGCGAGGATGATGCGCATCGTGTCGCCCTCATAGAGCCGGCCGACCTCGATCTTGAAATCGACAAGCTGGATACCGACGCCCATGAACAGGCCGGTGAGGAAATCGTTGACGCGAACGGCGAGCGACATGATGTCGTCGAGCTCGGGCGGCGTGGCCCAGCCGAATGCGGTGATGTGCTCTTCCGACACCATCGGATCGTTGAGGGCATCGTCCTTGTAATAGAACTCAATGATCGAGCGCGGCAGCTGCGTGCCGGCCTCGAGCCCGAGCCGCTTCACCAGCGAACCGGCGGCGACGTTGCGCACGACGACTTCGAGCGGGATGATCTCGACTTCCTTGATCAGCTGCTCGCGCATGTTGATGCGGCGGATGAAATGCGTGGCGATGCCCAGCGTGTTCAGCTTGGAGAAGATGAACTCGGAAATGCGGTTGTTGAGGACGCCCTTGCCGTCGATGATCTCGTGCTTCTTGCCGTTGCCGGCGGTTGCGTCGTCCTTGAAATACTGAACGAGCGTGCCCGGCTCCGGACCCTCGAAAAGGTCTTTCGCCTTGCCCTCGTAGATCTTACGGCGGCGGTTCATGGGGATTCCCGATGCGGGTGGATTTAACGGTGTCATGCGCCAGAACACACCTCCAAGCAAGCGCTTTCGGGAGCACGGTGAAGGGGTCCGGAATTGTGCTGGAATCCCCTCAAGTTGCGGGGTTTTGCAGCAGTTCGGCTTCGCCGGTGTCGCAGCCTCCGGCGAGCCGTTGATTTGGTCCGGCGAACCCACTATCTCCCAAGGTCAACGGCGCGCGGCGCCGGATGACGGACCAAGAAGGCGGAGGCACCGATGGCCCAGTTTGACGACCGTGAGAAGGCTCAGGAGGCCAAATTCGCCCGTGACGGCGAACTGCGCTTCAAGGCGGAAGCCCGCCGCAACCGTCTCCTCGGCCTTTGGGCCGCCGAGCACATGGGCTTGAGCGCCGAGCACGCCAAGGAATATGCCGCCGAAGTGGTCGCCTCCGATTTCGAGGAAGCCGGCGACGAAGACGTCTTCCGCAAAGTCTCTGCCGACCTCAAGGCCAAGGGTGCCTCCGTGTCCGACGACATGGTCCGCAAGAAGATGTCCGAACTCACCGCCGTCGCCCGCGACCAGGTGTTGAACGAGGGCTGAGGCATAAACCTCACCACGGTCCGAACAGCGCTAGTCCAGCGCTGAGCCCGATCAAAATCAGCATCACGCCGCCAGCGATGAAGCCGTGTTCGCCTTTGCCTTCGGCCAGCGCCATCGAGCGCATGCCGACGGACGGGAACAGTAGCGCCAGCATCACCTTGGCGAACTGCGCCCAGCTGTAGAGTGTCAGGACGATCCCGGGGCCGCTCCAGACTTGATGCAAGCTGATGACAATGAGCGCCGGCCACAACTCAACCGCGAGCACCTTCAGCACCAGGCCCGACGTGCCTTGGGCGTGCAACCCAGCGAAGAACTCGATCCACATCCGCGGTCGCACGATGTGAGACAGCCCCACCGGCACACAGCTGATCAAGAAGATGAACTCCACCACGGACGGTGGATCGGAGAGTAATGGCCACATGACAAGCTCCAACACAGCCAAACGTGAAGTATTGCAAATAGGAACGAATTGCAACTAACGTTTGGGCCGGGGTTTGAGTTTGCCGAGGTGTTGCTTATTGGGAGAAGGGAAACAGCAACGCGCTCGCGTCCCTTGCTCGCTAGCTCAGATGGCTCAGTGGCCCATCAGCCGCCGTGCAGCCTCGGCTTATAAATCATCACCTGAATCCGCGCGTCATACGTCCGGCTTTCGATCATCTCCAGGTCGAAGTCGGCGGCGTTTTCGAACACCGGCTCTTGGCCGGTCTCGCCTGAGACGACAGGGAACACGCTGACCTGCAGGCGGTCGACGAGTCCGGCGCGCATCAGGGCGCGGTTCATCGACAGGCTCCCATGCGACCGGAGTGGCACCGGCGAACTTTGCTTGAGGGTCCGGATGTAGTCCACCGCATCGGCCGCGGCGAGGGTTGCGTCAGGCCAGTCGAGCGGGCCCTTGATGCTCTTCGAGAGCACCGTCGCCGGCATGCTCTTCATCCGGGCATTGACTGGATCAAGGTCCTTCACGCAGAGCCTGAAACTGCCGGAAGGTGTTCGCGCCAAGCACTAATCGCTGGTCGGGGTTCAGCAATTGCTCGCGGTAGGCGAGAAACTCCGGTCCCTCCTTGCCCCAATACCCGCCCCAGTCTCCCTCCTCGGTGTAGGAGGCAAAGCCGTCGAGGGTTGAATAGACGTCCCAAGTGTAGGTCGCGGGCATGTTGTTTCCTCCGGTTTATGCGGAGGAAACGCCGGACGGACGCTCGGGTTTCACCGAGCGTCCCTGTACTGACGCTCAGGCGGCGTCTCCGCCGCCTAGATCAAATCATTCAGCCGCCTGGACCTTCTGCCCGGCCGCGTTCAGGGCCTGATCGAGATCGGCGAGAATGTCGTCGATATGCTCGATGCCGATGGCGAGGCGCACATAGCCCGGGGTGACACCGGCCGATAGCTGTTCGGCCGAGGACAGCTGCGAGTGCGTCGTCGTGGCCGGGTGGATCGCCAGCGACCGGGCGTCGCCGATGTTGGCGGCGTGATAGACCAGTTGCAGGGCATCGATGAAGCGCGCGCCGGCCTCGCGACCATTGGCGAGCTCGAAGCCGATCAGTGCGCCGTGGCCACGCGTCAAGTACTTGTCAGCCCGCGCCTTGAGGTCACCCTTCTGCAGGCCCGGATAGTTCACCGACACGATCTCGGGGCGTTTGCTGAGCCACTCGGCGACCTTCTTCGCATTCTCGAAGTGCCGGTCGACACGCAGCGCCAGTGTCTCGATGCCCTGAATGGTCAGGAAGGCGTTGAAGGGCGACAGCGCCGCCCCGTGCGTGCGGAGCAATGTCGTGCGCGCCTTGAGGATGTAAGCGACGGGACCGAGCGGCTTGGCCGCTTCGACCCAGACGGCGCCGTGATACGCCTGGTCGGGCGTGTTGAGCAGCGGCTGACGCTCGGGATGCGCGGCCCAATCGAAGTTGCCGCCATCGACTATGACACCGCCGATCGAGTTGCCGTGCCCGCCGAGATACTTGGTCGTCGAGTAGACCACCACTGCGGCGCCATGCTCGAACGGCCGCGCCGTCAGCGGAGCGGCCGTGTTGTCGACGATCAGCGGGATACCGAATTCGCGGCCGATGCTTGCGACCTCGGCAATCGGCAGGACGGCGAGCTTCGGGTTCGGCAGCGTCTCGGCATAGTAGGCGCGCGTCTTGCTGTCGGTGGCCTTGCGGAAGTTTTCGGGGTTGGACGGGTCGACGAAGCGGACTTCGATGCCTGCCTCGCGGAACGTGTTCTTGAACAAGTTGTAGGTGCCGCCATAAAGGTCCGTTGAAGCGACGATGTTGTCGCCGTTGACCGCCAGGTTCTGCACCGCATAGGCCGAAGCCGACTGGCCGGAAGCCACGGCGAGTGCGGCGACGCCGCCTTCGAGTGCGGCCACGCGCTTCTCGAGCACGTCGGTCGTCGGGTTACCTAGGCGCGTGTAGATGTTGCCGAGCTGCTTGAGTGCGAACAGATCCGCCGCATGCTCGCTGTCTTCGAATTGATAGGATGTCGTCTGGTAGATCGGAACCGCGACGGCACCAGTCGCCGGGTCCGAGCGCCAGCCGGCATGGAGTCCCTGGGTCTCCGGGTTCTTTGATGTGACGGTCAAGATGGTTCTCCTCGCGGTCAGCCGCAGTGGACGAAAAGTAGAGCAGGCTGCCGCGAGGCTACAGGCTAAATCTACCAAAGTGGCGGCCGAGAAGCGGAAGGGATTTCGCTGCGCGAAGGCGAACGCAGCATGTCGCCTACTTGAGCCGCTTCATGAGCTCGCCAAGCATCAGCAAACCCTCTGGCCACGGACCGTGCCCGGATTCGACATTGACGTGCCCGGCATTGCCCGCCGTCTGGAAGTCGCTGCCCCAATCCGAAGCGAAGCCGCGGATGCGGTCGTGAAAGGCATAGGGATCGCTTTCCGAGCCAACCACCATCGATGGGAAGGGCAGGGGATCGGTTGGGACATTTCGGAAGCCGTGAATCTCGGCCGGCATATCGACCCGTTCTAGGTCCGGCGGCGACACGAGGAACGCGCCGCGCACCTTCGTGTCCTTGATCCGAAGCTGCGCAGTGTGGATGATCGCGCTGACGCCGAGTGAGTGGCCGATGAGCAGGACGGGCCGCGTCGACAGCATGATTTCGTGGAAGATGCGGTCGACCCAATCGGCAAGCAGCGGCTCGTCCCATTCGGACTGCTCGACCACGCGGGCCGTATTCATGCGGTCGGCCCAGCGGCTTTGCCAATGACCGGGGCCAGAATTTCCCAGCCCGGGCACGATCAGGATATCGGCTTCGGAGAGTTTCATGAAATCGCCCTAACCGGGGAGGGCGAAGCACGCAAGCATCAAGCGCTGTCGATCCGGTCGTGGAAGAAGCCGGTCATCTCGCCCATGCCGATCCGGCGGTAAAACGGGATCGCTTCGGGGAAGGCCAGCAGGACCAGTCCGATGCTCGGTCCAAGCACATCGTAGCATTTGTCGAGAAGGCCCTGGCCGATGCCCTTGCCCTGTGCGCCGTCGCGCACGCAGAGATCGGCGAGGTAGCACACCCATGCCTCATCCGAGATGCCACGAGCTACGCCGACGATGCGGCCGGTTTCGTCGCGGGCCGTGACGATGAGGTTGGATCCCGCGAGGATGCGTTGCACCCGACCCGGATTTCCAAGCGGCCGTTTGTCTCGCATGTAGGTCGAGCCGATGACGGCGCTGTAGTCCCCGGCGCTGAGCGATTGCTCCTGCGCATAGACGACGCCGCTCATACTTCCGGCCCGAACACGCGCTCGAAAATCGCATCGACATGCTTGAGGTGGTAAAAGTCGTCGAACATCGCGTCGATATCGGCAGGTTTGAGCCGCATCGAAACCTCGGCGTCGTCCTTGAGCAACTGCGCGAAAAGGCCCGCCCGTTCGCCGCGGTGCTGCCAGACCTGCATCGCGTTGCGCTGCACCGCGGCATAGGCCGCCTCGCGGCTCATCCCGGCCTGCGTCAAGGCCAGCAGCACGCGCTGCGAATTGTGCAGCCCACCCAGGAGGTCGAGGTTGCGCTTCATGTTGTCGGGATAGACCAGCAGGTTCTCGATTAGCCCCGCGAGGCGGCTGAGTGCGAAGTCGAGCGTCACCGTCGCATCCGGCCCGATCATGCGCTCCACTGACGAGTGCGAGATGTCGCGCTCATGCCATAGAGCGACGTTCTCGAGCGCCGGCGTCACCATGCCGCGCACCACGCGCGCGAGCCCCGTCAAGTTCTCGCTCAGCACCGGGTTGCGCTTGTGCGGCATCGCCGACGAGCCCTTTTGGCCGGGCGAGAAGAACTCCTCGGCTTCCAGAACTTCCGTACGTTGCAGGTGTCGGATTTCCGTGGCGAGCCGTTCGATCGAAGAGGCAATGACGCCGAGTGTCGCGAAATAGATCGCATGCCGGTCGCGCGGGATCACCTGCGTCGACACCGGCTCGACCCGCAGCCCGAGCTTGCCTGCGACATGCGCCTCGACGCGCGGATCGATATTGGCAAACGTCCCGATGGCGCCGGAGATGGCGCATGTTGCGATCTCGTCGCGGGCACGCACAAGCCGCTCCCGATTGCGTGCGAACTCGGCGTGGGCCTGCGCCAGTTTGATCCCGAAGGTCGTGGGCTCGGCATGGATGCCGTGCGAGCGACCGATCGTGATGGCGTATTTGTGCTGCTTGGCGCGTGTCTTCAGAGCCGCAAGCACCCGGTCGATGTCGGCGAGCAGGATATCGCTGGCCCGCGCGAGTTGCACCGCAAGCGTCGTGTCGAGCACGTCCGACGAAGTCATCCCTTGATGCAGGAACCGCGCCTCGGGTCCGACGATCTCGGAAACGTGCGTGAGGAACGCGATGACGTCGTGCTTGGTGACAGCCTCGATCTCATCGATACGCGCGATGTCGAACTCGGCGTTCCGCCCCTTGGCCCAGATGGCCTCGGCCGCTTCTTTGGGGATCGTGCCCAGCGCCGCCATGGCGTCAGCCGCGTAGGCTTCGATGTCGAACCAGATGCGATAGCGCGTTTCAGCCGACCAGACGGCCACCATCTCCGGGCGCGAATAACGAGGGATCATTGGTCAGGCCCTGAGTGTGGGAGTGGCCGCCTTGCGGATGGCGGCCAGGCGCGGCTTATAGGTCTTGGCATCGTTACCGCCGAGGATCGCGTTGCCCGCGACCAGGACGTTGGCGCCGGCTTTTACCACGAGTGCGGCGGTCTCCGGATTGATGCCGCCATCGACTTCGAGGTCGATCGCGCGTCGGCCGATCAGAGCCTTCGCCTGTTTCAGCTTGTTCACCGCATCGGGGATGAAGCTCTGCCCGCCAAAGCCCGGGTTCACGCTCATCACCAACAGCAGGTCGATTGAGTCGATGACATGCTCAATCGCCGACACCGGCGTCGCCGGATTGATCGCGACGCCCGCCCGCTTGCCCTCGGCACGGATGGCCTGCAGCGAACGATGGAGATGCGGGCCGGCCTCGGCATGCACTGTGATGATGTCGGCCCCCGCTTTGGCGAACGCGGCGAGGTATGGATCGGCCGGCGAGACCATCAGGTGCACGTCGAGCACCTTCTTGGTGAGGGGGCGGAGCCACTGCACCACAACCGGCCCCATGGTGATGTTAGGCACGAAGTGGCCATCCATGACGTCGACGTGGATATAGTCGGCCCCTGCGGCTTCGAGAGCCGCGATTTCATCTTTCAGCCGCGAAAAATCGGCCGAAAGGATCGAGGGCGCGATGCGGATCGGCTGGGCCATTGCGATCACCGGGGGTTGCAGCCTCGCTTAACGGGCGTGGGCCACGCCTGCAAGGGGAGGGCGCCGATAGCGGTGAACGGCGTGTTTCGCGCTTGTCACCTCGGCCATCACCTCGGCTTGAGCCCGTTGCCTTCCATCGCCGCCCCTGTAGAACCCTCCGCCATGGACAGCCTGTCGTTTCCGCTGATCTTCGGGGCCGGGGTGCTGAGCTTTCTCAGCCCCTGCGTGCTGCCGCTGGTCCCGCCCTATCTCACCTATATGAGCGGCACGAGCTTTGAGCAGCTGCGCGCGGACGGTGCGACGGCGGGCGTTGCCTGGCAGAAAAGCGTTTTCACCTCGCTGTTCTTCATTGCCGGCTTCTCGGTGGTCTTCATCACCTTCGGCGCCACGGCCACCGCGTTCGGGCAGGCATTCCGGCAGGCGCTGCCGATCATCACGCCGATAGCGGGCATCTTCATCATCGCGATGGGCCTGCATTTCCTCGGCATCTTCCGCATCGGCCTGCTCGACCGCCAACTGCGCCACAACGGTCCGAATGTGGCGACCGGGCCGCTGGGTGGCTTCCTGCTGGGGCTGGCTTTCGCCGTCGGCTGGACGCCGTGCATCGGGCCGATCCTCGCGGCGATCCTGTCGGTTGCCGCGGTGCAGGATACAGCTTGGCAGGGGGCCGGACTCCTTGCCGTCTATTCTCTCGGCCTCGGCGTGCCGTTCCTGCTCGCCGGCATTGCCATCGGGCCGTTCCTGACCTTCTTTTCGAGCTTCCGCCGGCATCTCGGAACGGTGGAAAAAGTCGTCGGCGTCCTGCTGGTCCTCACCGGCCTGCTGTTCCTGACTGGCCAGTTCACCCGCATCTCCTACTGGTTTCTCGAGACTTTCCCGATCCTCCAGAGCTTCGGCTGACCGTTCTGCGCCTTAACCCTATCGGGCGAAAGCGAACCCGTTTGGGGTCGTTTGGCGGCATTCTGTGCCGCAACAGGTTCATGCGGCAGAACAAGCAATGGTCGACGGCATCGTTCTCGACAAAGAGATCGCGGGTATTCCCGACGGCGTCGCGGCCCCGCGGCTCGCGCCCGGTATTGCGATCGCCACCTCTCACCGCCTTTCCGATGTCGAGCATCACTGGCGCAGCCTGAGCGGCGGCGGCATCGAGTCACCCGGCCAGAGCTTCGATTTCACGCGCCAATGGGTCGAGACGCTCGGCATAGGCGAAGCCGACCAGTTCTACCTGACCGCGACCTTACATGGGCGGCCGCTTGCTTTGTTGGCGTTGCATCGTCGCTCGGTGCGTGGCGTGCGGATTCTTTCGTGGTTTCCCGGCCCGCACGTCGGCTGCAATGCGCCGCTGGTCGACGAGCGCGCGCTGGCCGCGATGTCGGCCGATGAGCGCCGCGTGCTTTGGTCGAGGCTTCTGCGCGGGGCCGAAGGCGCCGACACCGTTTATCTCAAGGCCATTCCACGCACCCTGTTCAATGGCGCCGACGTGTTCGGCGAACTTGGCCAGTGGCTCGAAACCGAAACGCTGTACCGTGCCGAGTTCGGTAGCTGGGACGAAGCCAACACGACCCAGCGCAATAAATCGCGTCGCAAGCACGATCGCCAGCAGGGCGAACGGCTCGAGGCACTAGGCAAGGTCGAGTTCGAGACTATCGGCAA
>JBEBHC010000440.1:0-1103 GCA_040081185.1 Devosia sp.
GGCACGATGGGCTTCAAGGGCTCGCGTAAGTCGACGCCGTACGCCGCGCAGGTCGCCGCTGAAGATGCGGGCCGCAAGGCGATGGAGCACGGCATGCGCACGCTCGAAGTGAACGTGTCTGGTCCGGGCTCAGGCCGCGAAAGCGCGCTGCGCGCTCTGCAAGCTGTTGGCTTCACCGTGACGTCGATCCGCGACGTGACGCCGATCCCACACAACGGCTGCCGTCCGCCGAAGCGCCGCCGCGTCTAATTCGGACTACGGAATACTGTGAGTGGCGCGCGCCTTCCCGCTGCGCCGTTTGATTGAGAGCGATGAATGTCGATCGAAAAGAATTGGCTTGAACTGATCCGCCCGAAGAAGCCCGTCATTGAGCACGCGTATGACGCGTCCAAGCGTGGCACTCTGATCGCGGAACCGCTGGAGCGGGGCTTTGGCCTCACGCTCGGCAATGCGCTGCGTCGCGTGCTGCTCTCGTCGCTGCAAGGCGCGGCAATCACGTCGGTGCAGATCGACGGCGTCGTCCACGAGTTCAGCTCGATCCAAGGCGTGCGCGAAGACGTCACCGACATCGTGCTGAACCTGAAGCAAGTCGCTATCCGCATGCGCGGCGAAGGTCCGAAGCGCGTCATGCTGACGAAGACCGGCCCGGGCGAAGTGAAGGCGTCGGACATTCAGACGGTTTCTGACATGGAAATCCTCAACCCCGACCACGTGATCTGCACGTTGGACGAGGGCGCAAACCTGCGCATGGAACTGACGATCAACAACGGCAAGGGTTACGTCCCGGCCGAACAAAATCGTCCCGACGACGCGCCGATCGGCCTCATCGCCATCGACTCGATCTATTCGCCAGTTCGCCGCGTCGCTTATCGCGTCGAGAACACACGCGAAGGTCAGGTGCTCGATTACGACAAGCTGATCATCGAAGTCGAAACCAACGGCGCTGTGCGTCCTGAAGATGCGATCGCGTACGCCGCCCGCATCCTGCAGGACCAGCTGCAAGTGTTCATCACGTTCGAAGAGCCGAAGCAGAAGAAGGAAGGCGGCGACAAGCCAGACCTGCCGTTCAACCCGGCTCTGCTCAAGAAGGTGGACGAGCTCGA
>JBEBHC010000441.1:0-1101 GCA_040081185.1 Devosia sp.
AACGGTGTCGAGAACGCGCCGAAAGCGTTTCTCAACCTCTTCAGCGGAGGAAACACGGGAAAGATGCTCGTCAAACTCGGCTGATATGAACCAACGTCTGTTCCAAGCTTATGTGATGGTCGACTGGAGCGCCGCCTCCAAGCCGACGACCGGCCCGGATTCGATCTGGGTCGGCGTGCTGAAGCGCAACGTGCGTTTTCAAATGGCGTTCGAAGCGCACAATCCGTCGACGCGGGTTGAGGCGGAGAAACTGCTCAACAGCGTGTTGGATGATTTGAAGCGCAAGGGCGAACGCACGCTTGTGGGCTTCGACTTTCCGATGAGCTTTCCGCGCGGCACCGCGGCGGCGTTGAAACTTCCAGGCGATCCATGGCGCGCGCTGATGGATTTCGCGGCGAAGGAAGTGAAGGACAAGCCGGACAATACCAACAACCGCTTTCAAGTCGGCGCGAAGATGAACCGGCTGATGACCGGTGAAGCGTTTCCGTTCTGGGGCGCACCGGCGCGCGATGAGCAGACGATGCTTTCGGCCAAGCGCCCGCGCGAGCATGGGCCGAATGATTTGCCGGAGTTGCGGTTTGCGGATGAAGCCGCGAAGGGCGCGTCGTCTATTTGGAAGCTCTATTATCAGGGCTCAGTTGGCGGACAGGCCCTCACCGGCCTGCCTGTTGTGAAGCGCTTGCGTGATGCGCGCGCCGTGAAAATGTGGCCGTTCGAGACCGGCTGGAAACCGCTTACCCCTGCCGACGTGGCGGATGTCGACGCTGTGTTCGCTGAGATTTATCCTTCGCTCTACGCGGCGAAGCCCAACGCGGGAGAGATCAAAGATCAAGCGCAAGTGCGCGGCGCCTGCGAGCGCTTCAACGCGTTGGATGAGAAGTTTCAACTCGGCACGGTGTTCGGCCCGGCGAAGGACGACAAGCGGCGCGAAGCCGTTGAGCGCGAAGAAGGCTGGATACTGGGCGCGAACGCCTGAGATCTATTCCGCTGCTTGCAGTACGGGCTTGGCAGGTTTTGCCGCAATGGCCCACCAGCGCAGCAGCAAAACGGCGGCGCTCAGAACGCTCGACCAGAAAATCGCGAAGATCAATCCAGCGACGC
>JBEBHC010000442.1:0-1097 GCA_040081185.1 Devosia sp.
ATTCAGAGCGCTCGCCTCTAACGGCTGCCGAACAGGTCAATCCCTCGGCGCTCGTGCTGAACCTCCATTTCGGAACGCCCCGGAGCGGCGGCTGAAACATAGACGTCCATGCTGGGATTCACACGGCGCGTTTGGCGCCGCGCGTTGTCACCATCGCCTGCTACGCAAAAACCCCAATGCGACAGCACCGACTTAGCTCCATCCTAGATTGGCGATTGACGATAGGAGACGAGATGCGGCGTTTGCTGGTGGGCATTGTTGGGTCCTTTGTGCTACTTGCGTGTCGAGCCGAACCCGCTCCGGCGCCCGTCACGCAGTGGACGCCGGCGCAAATTTCGAGTCCGCAATTTGAATCGCATCCCGCCTTCGATCCGGTGACCGGCGACCTTTGGTTTGTCCGAAGCCGGCCCGACTTTACCGACTGGCAGCTCTATGTTTCCCCATGTGGGGCGACCGGTTGGCGCGCGCCATCGCGCGCGCCAATCTCCGGCGACGGTGTCGATGCAGATCCATGGTTCTCACCCGATGGTGCAACGCTTTGGTTTATTTCCAATCGCAGTGCAGCCGGCATTTCACGCACGGATACCGATATCTGGCGCGCTACACGCATTCGAGGTGGACGCTGGAGCGCGCCCGAGAGGCTGCCCGCGCCCATAAACTCCGAAGCGTATGAGTGGTATCCGCGCATTGGTCCCGACGGATGGCTCTACTTCGGATCGGGCCGTAGCGGCGGTTTGGGCAACGTCGACATCTGGCGTGCGCGCCAGTCAAGCGATGGCGCCTGGCGGGTTGAAAACGCCGGATCGGCGATCAACACTTCCGGCGGAGAGTACGAAGCCCAACCTTCGGCGGACGGTCGCTTCATGATCGTAGAAGCCGACGACGGGTATTATCGGAGCGAACGGGGGGTAGTAGGTTGGAGCGAGCGGCGCCGCTTGGGTCCGGAAATCAACGTGAACGGCAGCGAAATCGGCGCGGCGGTTTCACCTAGTGGATGGTCGATGTTGTTTGCGCGCGCCACTTCCGCGCTGTCTGGAGAACTCTGTCTCGTCCGCTGGGGCGCTGGAGAAGCTTGGCCGCCAACGTGCCCAAGGCGA
>JBEBHC010000213.1:0-4381 GCA_040081185.1 Devosia sp.
GCGGGCACCGGTGCCTCCACCTCCAAGCAGAAGATCATCGCCGCCAAGCGCGACGAACTGATCCTCGAAGAGCGTCGCCGCCAGGCGGAGACCGTCCGTATCGAAGCTCCGGTCGAACCGGCCGAATAGGCCACGACTGCAGAATGCGACTAGTGAAAGGGCTCCTCGCAGGGCCCTTTCTCATTTTGCGACCTCCGCAGCAGCTTGCGTTGCCGACCAGCCGGAGCTAACGCCACGACGCAAAGGAGCAAGCCATGGCCCAACAGACTTGGTCTGAGGTCGACCGCTACATTGGCGAGCACCTGCTCTCCGACGCAGACCCGGTTTTCGAGGAGATTTTGAAGGCCAACGCCGCTGGCGGGTTACCTGCCATCGACGTTTCGCCGGCCCAGGGCAAGTTTCTGAATCTGCTGGTGAAAATTGCCGGGGCCACCCGCATTCTCGAAATCGGCACGCTGGGTGGCTATTCCACCGTCTGGATGGCCAGCGCATTGCAAACTGGCGGCCGGCTTTTGACCCTCGAATATGCGCCCAAGCACGCTGAGGTCGCCAAGGCGAATATTGCGCGGGCAGGGCTATCCGACAGGGTAGAGGTCCGCACTGGCGCCGCGCTCGACCTGCTACCGATTCTGGCCGACGAGGGAGGCGAGTTATTCGACCTCACTTTCATCGATGCTGACAAGCCTAACAACCCGCGCTACCTCGAATGGGCTCTCAAGCTCACGCGCAAGGGCGGGGTCGTGATCCTAGACAATGTCGTCCGCGGCGGCCGGGTAGTCGAGGCGGCGAGTGGAGAGCCCAGCATTTGGGGCACTCGGGCTGCTTTCGAGTTACTCAAGCGCCACGCGAACCTTGACGCTACGGCCCTCCAGACGGTCGGTCTGAAAGGGTATGACGGCCTAATTATCGGCGTCGTCCGGTAGGTTCGAGCGGGCTGGGGCACTCCGCACTTGGCACACGCGGCAAACATGCGGCCAGCCATGCGTTTTTGCTGCCAAAGAATCCTTGACGCATAGACTCATCGCCCATATAGAGGCGCCACCTTAGCGGTCGGTCGTGAGCGCCAACCGGGTATCTGCCGCCTGTGCGGGCACCCAAGGCGCTCAAACACACTGCCAGGGACGAGACTGTAGCAAATCTCTGTGCGCATGAACGCCGGTTTACAGCCGTGCGGTCCGCTGCATTGGAAGGGCGCCGCGATTTCTCCGGAAATCGAGCGGGCGCCGTTTCGGTTTTGCCGCTGTCTTAAGTACGAATTTCGCGATGGAAAGAGCTCGATGCCGACCATTAACCAGCTGATCCGCAAACCTCGGACAACCAAGCCGAAGCGGAACAAAGTCCCGGCGATGGAACAGAATCCGCAAAAACGCGGCGTTTGCTCCCGTGTCTATACGACGACCCCCAAGAAGCCGAACTCGGCGCTGCGCAAGGTCGCTAAGGTCCGTCTGACCACCTCGCGTGAAGTCATTTCCTACATCCCCGGTGAAGGCCACAACCTGCAGGAGCACTCCGTGGTGCTCATTCGCGGCGGTCGTGTGCGCGATCTGCCGGGTGTTCGGTACCACGTGCTCCGCGGCGTTCTCGACACGCAGAGCGTCAAGGATCGCAAACAGCGCCGTTCGAAGTACGGCGCGAAGCGTCCGAAGTAAGGAGATCGAGAAATGTCCCGTCGTCACCGCGCCGAAAAGCGCGAAGTCATCCCCGATCCGAAGTTCGGCGATATCGTCGTCAGCAAGTTCATGAACTCGCTCATGGAAGACGGCAAGAAGTCCGTCGCCGAAAGCATCGTTTACGGTGCCTTCGATCTCGTGCAGAGCAAGTCCAAGCAGGACCCGATCGCGGCCTTCCACACCGCGCTGGACAACATCCGTCCGGCCGTTGAAGTCCGTTCACGCCGCGTCGGCGGTGCCACTTATCAGGTGCCGGTCGAAGTCCGCACCGAGCGTCAGCAGGCTCTCGCCATCCGCTGGCTTATCGAATCCGCGCGCAAGCGCGGCGAGCACACCATGAAGGAACGCCTGTCGGGCGAACTCATGGATGCCGTCAACGGTCGCGGCCAGGCCGTCAAGAAACGCGAAGACACGCATCGTATGGCTGACGCCAACCGTGCCTTCTCGCATTACCGCTGGTAACGGGAGAAGCAATTGGCTCGCGAATATCCGATCAACGAATACCGCAACTTCGGCATCATGGCTCACATTGATGCTGGGAAGACCACGACCACCGAGCGTGTGCTCTACTACACCGGCAAGTCCCACAAGATCGGCGAAGTCCACGACGGCGCCGCGACTATGGACTGGATGGAGCAGGAGCAGGAGCGCGGCATCACCATCACGTCCGCCGCGACGACGACCTTCTGGAAGGGTCGCAACGATCACATGTACCGGTTCAACATCATCGACACGCCCGGCCACGTCGACTTCACCCTTGAAGTCGAGCGTTCGCTCCGCGTGCTCGACGGCGCTCTCGCGCTGCTCGATGGCAACCAGGGCGTCGAGCCGCAGACCGAAACCGTCTGGCGTCAGGCCGACAAGTACAACGTTCCGCGTCTGATCTTCGTCAACAAGATGGACAAGATCGGTGCCGATTTCTATTTCTGCGTTGACACGCTGCACAAGCGCCTCGGCATCAAGACCGCTATCGTGCAGCTGCCGATCGGCGCCGAGAATGACTTCGTCGGCATCGTCGATCTCATCGAGATGCGCGCCCTCAAGTGGCACAACGAAGAGCTCGGTGCGCAGTGGGACGTCATCGAGATCCCGGACGACCTCAAGGAAAGCGCCAAGAAGTACCGTGAGCAGCTGATCGAAACGATCGTCGAAGTCGACGACGCGGCGACCGAGGCTTACCTCAACGGCGAGATGCCGGACAACGACACGATCCGCCGGCTCATCCGCCAGGGCACGATCAACTCGACGTTCTTCCCGGTGTTCTGTGGCTCGGCCTTCAAGAACAAGGGCGTACAGCCGCTGCTCGACGGCGTCATCGACTTCCTTCCGTCGCCGATCGACATCCCGGCGATCAAGGGCATCGACGTCAAGACCGAAAAAGAGACCGAGCGTCACGCTTCCGATGACGAGCCGCTCTCCATGCTCGCGTTCAAGATCGCCAACGACCCGCATATGGGCCAGCTGACGTTCTGCCGTATCTATTCGGGCCACGTCGAAGGCGGCGCCATGCTCGAAAACACGGTCAAGGAAAAGCGCGAGCGCATCGGCCGCATGTTCCAGATGCACGCCAATTCGCGCGAGCAGATCAACGAGGCATATGCCGGCGACATCGTCGCCATCGTTGGCCTCAAGGACACGACCACGGGCGACACGCTCTCGGACCCGAACAATCGGGTCATCCTCGAGCGCATGGAATTTCCCGAGCCGGTCATCGACATTGCCGTCGAACCCAAGTCCAAAGCCGACCAGGAAAAGATGGGCCTCGCGCTTGCTCGCCTGGCTGCCGAAGACCCGTCGTTCCGCGTCAAGACCGACGAAGAATCCGGCCAGACCATTATCTCCGGCATGGGCGAATTGCATCTCGACATTATCGTCGATCGCATGCGCCGCGAGTTCAAGGTCGAAGCCAATATCGGTGCGCCGCAGGTTGCCTATCGCGAGGCGATCACCAAAGCCGTCGACCACGACTACACGCACAAGAAGCAGTCCGGCGGTTCGGGCCAGTTCGCCCGCATCAAGTTCCGCATCGAACCCAACGAAGCCGGCAAGGGCTACGAGTTCGAATCCGCGGTCGTCGGTGGCAACGTGCCCAAGGAATACGTCCCGGGCGTGCAGAAGGGTGTTGCATCGGTCATGGGCTCCGGTCCGCTGATCGGTTTCCCGATCGTGGACGTGAAGTTCATCCTGACGGACGGCGCCTACCATGACGTCGACTCTTCGGTCCTCGCCTTCGAAATCGCCGGCCGCGCGGGCTTCCGCGAAGCCATCGAGAAGGCGGCTCCGCAGATCCTCGAGCCGATCATGCGGGTTGAAGTTCTGACCCCGGAAGACTACGTGGGCGACGTCATCGGCGACCTCAATTCCCGTCGCGGCCAGATCCGCGGCACTGAGGGCCGGGGCGTAGCTCAGGTCATCGACGCGATGGTTCCGCTGGCCAACATGTTTGGCTACGTGAACTCGCTGCGTTCGATGAGCCAGGGGCGTGCCCAGTACACCATGACGTTCGACCACTACGAGCAGGTCCCGAACGCCGTGGCTAAGGAAGTCCAGGCGAAGTACGCCTAACCGAACCGAATAGAAGAAAACCAAAGCCAGCCCGGCTGGGCTGTTTAGGAGATAGCGATGGCTAAGGAAAAGTTTTCCCGCAACAAGCCGCATTGCAACATCGGCACCATCGGTCACGTCGACCATGGCAAGACGTCGCTGACGGC
>JBEBHC010000443.1:0-1093 GCA_040081185.1 Devosia sp.
GCGACACGCCGCGCGGGAACGCGCCGATCGGTGCGGTGCCGCCACCGCGCGCGTGGCCGAAGTGGGCGAGCTCGGCGGACGGCTCCTCGCGGCCCCACGGGAACTTGTTGCCGTCGGCGCCGCGCGCGGCTTTCTCCCACTCGGCCTCGCTCGGCAGGCGGCGACCGGCCCAGCGGCAGTACGCCTTCGCGTCGAGGTACGACACGAAGACGACCGGGTGGTTCGCGAGGTCGGGCGGGACGCGGCCGTTGCGGAAGTGATCGAGGAAGCGCGCGGCCTCACCGCCGGGGTGGTAGCCGGTGGCCTCCATGAAGCGCGCGAACATCGCGTTCGTCACCGGGTGGCGCGCGATGTAGAAGCGATCGAGCAGCACGGTGCGGCGCGACGAGCCCATCTGGAACGGGCCGCCGGCGATGAGCACCATCTCGTTGCCGTCCTCCTCGATGACGAGCTTCGGCAGATCGGCCTCGCGCTCGATGCGCACCGGTGTGACGTCGGCGAGCGCGTCCTCGAGCTCCTGGCGGAACGCGCCGCAGCTGGCGTGGCGCGCCTCGCGGTTCTTCTCGAGCGCCTTCAGGATGATCGCGTCGAGCGCGGGCGGCAGGTGCGGGCGGTGATACGACGGCGGCTCGGGCTGCTGCTCGACGTGCGCCATCATCAGCGCGAAGTGGTTGTTGCCCTCGAACGGGCAGCGGCCGGTCAGGCAGCGGTACAGCGTGACGCCGAGGGAGTAGATGTCGGCGCGGTGGTCGACGTGCTGCGGCGCCTGGACCTGCTCCGGCGACATGTAGCGGCAGGTGCCGAGCATGACGCCCGTCATCGTGTACGTCGTGCCCTCGAGGATCTTCGCGATGCCGAAGTCGACGATCTTCGGCGTGATGCCGGTCTCGTCGATACGCAGCAGGATGTTGTGCGGCTTGAGGTCGCGGTGAATGATGCCGACGGAGTGCGCCTCCTGCATCGCCTGGAGGACGCCGGAGAAGATCGCCTTGACGTCGTCGTAGGGCAGCTTGCCTCCCCAGCGCTGGGCGTGGTCCTCGAGGGTCGGGCCGTCGACGTACTCCATGACGAAGGCGAGGAGATCCTCGTGTTC
>JBEBHC010000444.1:0-1086 GCA_040081185.1 Devosia sp.
ACACCATGCACGACATCGCTACGGGGCGCACTTCGGCATCCTACCGGCTGACTTCCGCGGCTGAGGCAGATAGCTTCGGGCCATGTCCACGCGCGCTCCTTCTGACGCTCTCGTGTTCTTCGGGGCCACGGGCGACCTCGCCTACAAGAAGATCTTTCCGGCGCTGCAGTCCCTCGTGCGGCGCGGGCGGCTCGATGTGCCGATCGTCGGCGTCGCGAAGTCGGGGTGGACGCGCGAGCAGCTCGTCGAGCGCGCGAAGGCGAGCGTCACGGAGTACGGCGGGCTCGATCCTGCGCCGTTCGCGAAGATGATCAGCCAGCTAAAGTACGTCGACGGCGACTACAACGACGCCTCGACGTTCGCACAAGTGCGCACGCATCTCGGTGGTGCCAAGCGCCCGCTGCACTATCTGGCGATCCCGCCGAGCATGTTTCCCACCGTGGTGAAGCGCCTCCACGAGGGCGGCCTCTCCGACAACGCGCGCGTCGTCGTCGAGAAGCCGTTCGGGCGCGATCTCGAGTCGGCGCGCCAGCTGAACCACGTCCTCCACGAGGTCTTTCCCGAGGGATCGATCTTCCGTATCGACCACTACCTCGGCAAGGAGGCGGTCCAGAACATCCTCTACTACCGCTTCGCAAACGCGTTTCTCGAGCCCGTACTGAACCGCAACTACGTCGAGAACGTCCAGATCACGATGGCCGAGTCCTTCGGCGTGAAGGGCCGCGGCAAGTTCTACGACGAGACCGGCGTCATCCGCGACGTCATCCAGAACCACCTTCTGCAGCTCGTCAGCTACCTCGCGATGGAGGCGCCCACGAGCCAAGTGCCCGAGGCAATCCGCGACGAGCAAGCGAAGGTGCTCCGCAACGTCCGCAAAATGAGCGTCGAGAACATGGTGCGCGGCCAATTCAACGGCTACCGCGACGAACCGGGCGTCGCGAAGGATTCCTTCATGGCGACGTACGCTGCGCTCCGCCTCTACGTCGACTCGTGGCGCTGGGACGGCGTTCCGTTCTACGTGCGCGCAGGCAAGTCGCTCGCGATGACGTGCACCGAGGTGATGATCGAGTTCAAGAACCCGCCGCA
>JBEBHC010000445.1:0-1084 GCA_040081185.1 Devosia sp.
GGGCGGGCTTGCTGCGTCCTGGGCGCTTCAGGTGATGGGGCTCTCGCCGAGCGATCCGCCGTGGAACGGGACTGTCGCGAACGGCATCTATTTCACCGGCTATTTCGGCACGAGCATTTTCCTGCTCTGGTTTTTCATCGAATGGACGTCCGCGTTCGCAACGACGACCGGGCAGAAACACAAACTTGGTTGGCTTACTGCGCCGTGGCCGCGCCCGTTGCGGCGCAAGCTTGGCTTGGCAGTGATTGCGGCAATGGCGATCAGCCCGGCGCTCATCGCGCTGGCGCTGTGGAATGATCCGGCGATCGGCTCGCAGAATGTGGATCGCATCTGCGGCTTTCTTGGGCTCGCGGTGATCGCGTTCTGCTTGGTGCGCGTCGTCAGCTATTATCGGCGCAACGGCTTTCGCGATCCATTCGAAGCGTCCGCGTTCATTTTCGTGCTGATCGCGGCCATCGCCGACATCATCATGGTGCGGTTCTTCTTCATCTACGGGGTGTCGCTCGGCGCTGCGGTGATGTTCTTTCCGCTGGCATTGCTGCTCTCGCTTGCAGCGCGGGCGCGCGGCGTTTTCGAAGCCGCGACGGCGACCGCTGAGAAGCTCAATTTGCTGGTGGCGGAGCGTGAGCGTGTGATCGTCGCCAACATGGAGGAAATCCGGCGCAACGAGCGCGCCGCGATGCTGCTGGAAGAACGCAGCCGTATCATGCGCGACATGCACGATGGTATCGGCGGCCAATTGCTGGGGCTCATCCTGCAAGCACGCTCGCAGAAGCTCTCGGATGACGCGCTGGTCAGCGGCTTAGAGCAAAGTTTGGACGATCTGCGGTTGGTGGTGGATTCGCTGGAGCAAGGCGAAGGCTCCCTCACCGGCGCGCTTGGCGCGTTTCGCGCGCGGATCGAACCGCGCTGTGAGGCGGCGAACGTCGCGCTCGATTGGGAGATCGAAGATGTCGGCGCGACGCCGAACATTGGGCCGGACAAAACGCTGCAGATCTATCGCATCCTGCTTGAGGCATGTACGAACGCACTGAAGCACGGCGCACCGAAGCGGATCGGCGTAGTGCTGAAGCGTGAGAGCGAT
>JBEBHC010000446.1:0-1083 GCA_040081185.1 Devosia sp.
CATTGAACAGCAGACGGCCAAATTCATGAATGAGGTGGTTGCCGAAATTTTGCCGGAGGCCATTCCGTTTGTGCTTTCAGGCCCGAGCTTTGCAAGCGATGTGCTGAAAGGCCTGCCAACTGCTGTGACACTTGCCGCGCCCACCTTGGCGGAAGCCGGTGAATGGGCCCAGGCCCTTTCCCTTCCGATGTTTCGGGTTTACGGCTCCGACGATGTTCTTGGCGTTGAAATTGGTGGCGCTCTGAAGAATGTCTTGGCCATTGCCTGCGGCATCTCGGATGGCAAAGGCCTTGGGGACAGTGCAAGGGCGGCACTGACGACACGGGGCTTTGCCGAACTGATGCGTTTTGGCAAAAAACTCGGGGCAAAGCCTGAGACGTTGACGGGACTTGCTGGCCTCGGCGATCTTCTGCTCACTTGTTCCAGCCATCAGTCGCGCAATTATTCCTTTGGCCATGCAATCGGACAAGGCTCTTCGGTCAGCGCGGCGCTGGCTGCTTCACGCGGCGTTGTTGAAGGTGCCCATACGGCCAGGGTTGCGCAAGCACTAGCCGTGCGGCATGAGGTTGACATGCCCATTGTGGCGGCGGTTTCGGCGATTATTGATCACGGCGCGGAACCGGCGCAGGAAATTGCTAGGCTTCTGGCACGGCCGGTCCGCGAAGAAATCAGATAGGGAGAAGACATGCTTTTTGCGTTGATATGCACCGATAAGCTAAACAGTCTGGAATTGCGCCAGCAATCGCGGCCTGACCACCTCAAGTTTCTGGAAGGTCTTGGCGGCAGCCTGAAGGCCGCCGGTCCCTTCACCGATGATGAGGGCAAGCCCACGGGCAGCCTTGTTGTCATTGAGGCGGCAAACCGCGCGGCAATTGCGGAAATCGCGGCGCGTGATCCCTATGCGGTTGCCGGGCTCTTTGCTTCCGTTGAGATCAAGCCATGGAAATGGCTGATCAAGAATCCGGAGGCGTGAGCATGGCTTATTGGCTTTTCAAATCGGAACCCGGCGTGTGGTCCTGGGACATGCAGAAGGCCAAGGGAAAAACCGGCGAGGAATGGACCGGGGTTCGCAATTACCAGGCA
>JBEBHC010000073.1:0-16230 GCA_040081185.1 Devosia sp.
GCTGAACCAGTATGGGCGGCCACGGCTCGTCAAAGCGCTCAACGATCTGATGATAGACGCCAATGAGCACCTGATCCCGCCCGCCATCGCCGAAAGGATCGCGCCTCATGCGCTTTGACGCTCCCGTCCTCCTCTACGGCGCCGGCCGCGAGGCGCGCTCCACCCGCGCCTTCCTCAAATCGCGCGCCCCCCACCTCAAGGTCTTCGTCACCGTCGACAGCGGCAATGTCGACATCGAGGACGCCGAGATCATCGCACCCACCGAAATTCAGGCCGCCGTCGCGGCCGCGCGCTTCGCCACTATCGTCAAATCGCCCGGCGTGTCCCGCTACCGCCCGGTCTTCCTTGCGGCACGAGAAGCGGGCATCGCGGTGACGTCCAATCTCAACGTCTGGGGTGAGTATTTTCGCGAGGGGCGAACTGTCGTCGCCATTACCGGCACAAAGGGAAAATCGACGACCGCCACACTCGTGCATCTCATGCTGGTACAATCAGGCATCGATGCCGGTCTCGCCGGCAATGTTGGCCTTGCACCACTCGAAATCGCCGACAAGCACAGGCTCGTCGTGTTCGAACTGTCGAGCTACCAAACGGCCGACATGGCCTTCTCACCGGACATCGCCGCAGTCACCAATCTTACGCCCGAACACACCGACTGGCACCGCGACACAGAGCACTACTTCGCCGACAAGCTGAACCTCATCGATCGCGAAGCGCCATTCCCCGTCGGCCTCGGCGCCGGCGCCCGCGAGAATGACCTCGTGCTCGCCGCTGTCCGGGACCGGTCGCGCCTGCTGCCGCCGCTCGCTCCCTTCATCGATGACCGCATCGCCTCCGCCGTGGCCCGATCGCGCCTCAAGGGCGCGCATAATCTCGACAATGCCCGCCTCGCCGCGCAAATCGCTCTTGCCGCCGGCGCGGGGCTCGAGGGCATCGTGCGCGGTATCAACGAGTTCGTGCCACTGCCTCATCGCCTTGAGGAGCATAGGATCGGCGGTCTCACCGTCGTCGACGACTCCATCTCCACCACCCCCGAAGCCACCAAAGCCGCCCTCGCCGCCTATCCCGGAAAACGCATTGCATTGATCGCCGGCGGCCACGAGCGCCAGCAGGACTACGCCGAACTCGCCAGTCTGCTCGCAAAGCGCGGCGTGAAGGTGCTCGTCGCCCTGCCCGTTACCGGCGATCGCCTCGCCACTGCCACGGCGACCGCTTCGCCCGAAGTCGACGTCGTCGAGGCCGGCACACTCGAAGAAGGCATGAAGGCGCTCGCGGCCCGGAGCGGCAAGTTCGATACCGTCATCTTGTCCCCCGGCGCCCCGAGCTACGGCCAGCTAGAAAAACCCGGCGTGGTGTTCAAGGACTTCGAAGAGCGCGGCGCCGCCTTCATCCGTTTGGCAAAAGAGCATTTGGCTTCAAAGCGATAGCGTTCCCGGGACGGAATGCTCAGACTGTCTCTGACCCTTCGCTGACCGGAACGGTTTTCCACATCGCAGGCCAGCCATGCGTGATGGGACTTGGCGAACGGCTGCAATTGGTCCATATGCCGCACCGTTCGCACGACACAGCGCATGTGGACGGTGAGTTGCTCACCACCATGCGCCCAACGGGCCGGCGATCTCGAACGACCCGATGCAAGACGAAACTCCGCGCGGCGCGGAGAAAGCGAACCATGTCCATTCCTTTTGAAGGTCACCCGGCCATTGCGCTGGTTGACGATGATTTCTATTCAGCGCGCATGCTCACGCGCGTCGTCGAGGCACAGGGCGGCCCCACGCCGCAATGGCTTTCCGATCCCGACGAGGCCGCCGGCACCCTGATCGAAACATCCAGGAAGGCCAGCGCCTGCAAGGACACGCTCGTGGTCGTCGATCTCAAGAGTTCGTCCGTCGCAACGCGCACTTTTCTTGAGCGCCTTAAGGCGTCGGCCCCCGGCCTGCTCGTCGTCGCCATGGCGCCCTCCCTCGACCGCGAGACGCGCCAATCACTCCTCGCTTCGGGCGCTGCTGCCGTGTTCGAGCGCCATGCCGAAGCTACCGCCTACAGAACCGAGATCGCGGCCCTCATGGACTTCTGGGCTCGCCACCAGGGACTGCATCGCGCCGCGCCCTGAGCGCCTCAACTTTGCTTGGGCTGGTCTTCGTCTCCCAACACCTTGTGGGCGAAGGCGCGCAGCGCCGCGAGAACCAAAACCGCAAAGACGGTCAGCACCAACGCGACCAGGTAGTAGCCCAGCGCGGCGCAGACTCCGAGCGCGCCCCCTAGCCACATGCCTGCGCCGGTCGTCAAACCCTGCACATTCCCGCGTAGCTGAAAAATAGCACCTGCCCCAAGGAACGCTATGCCCGCGGTAACGGCTTCGATGGCGCGGATTGGATCGGTGTTGCCTGCCCCGCGGTCTATCGCCGTTGCATTGATCTCGAACGCCAGCAGCGTAAACAGCGCCGCGGCAGTGGCGATGAGAATGTGCGTCCGCAGCCCCGCAGTTCCGCTGCGGGTCTCGCGCTCAAAGCCAATGGCGCCGCCGAGCAAGCCGGCAAATGCCAACCGGATGAAAATGATGTGCTGCGGCGTGTGGGTCTCGATGTATCCAATACTGGCCCAGTCCAAGCCGGCCTCCCGATGGCGAAGTGGCGCAGTCGCTCAACTCGGCGATGCTGGCTCAGGTTCCGATCATCGCGGATCCATCCTTCCAGCATTGGCCGCTCCGCCCCTGACTCTGTGCTTGTTCCTCTTCGATGGGCAGCGCGTCAGCAAGGCAACCACCCCCAAGGTCAGCCTCCTCCGAACCAAGCCACCGCTGGTGACGCGCGTTGCACCCGTCTTGGACAGCGGCAGGCCGAGTTCCTGCACCAAGCAAGTGAAGACCATGACTAAATCCAGCGGGTGGCGCGAACTCTTCACCACCAATGGCCTCGCCGTTCTCATCTTCGTCGGCGGCATTGCCCTGCAGGCCATCGAGACCTTCATCGGCTCAGCCATGCTGCCGACTGTGGTTCGCGACATTGGTGGGCTCGAACTCTTCGCCTGGAACACGACGATCTTCATCGTCGCATCGATCCTCGCAACCGTGTTTGCCGCAACCCGGCCACCTAGGTTCGACACACGCGCGACATACCTGCTCGCAGCAATCGCGTTCGGTGTCGGCAGCCTCGTGTGCGGCCTGGCGCTATCGATGCCAGGCCTGCTCGCCGGCCGCGCTATCCAGGGCTTCGGCGCGGGCCTGATGATCGCAATGACCTACGCCATGATGCGCCTGATCTTTCCGCAGCATTTGTGGCCTCGCGCTATGGCGCTCAACTCCACAGTGTGGGGCGTCGCGACGCTGCTCGGCCCGGCCGTCGGCGGCATCTTCGCCGAGTACGACCTCTGGCGCTGGGCCTTCATCTCCATCGTGCCCTTAGCCGCGCTGCTCGGGCTCGGAGTCTGGCGTCTCCTGCCGGCCGACATGAACCCGCCACCCGCGGAAGCGGTACCGTCTATCCAGATTGTACTCGTCGCCACCGCCATCCTCGCCATCTCCGTCGCCAGCTTGCTGACCGACCGGACTGATCTCGCATTGGCCCTGCTGATCTTCGCGATAGTAGCCATCGTCCTGCTCGGCGTGGCCGAAACGCGCGGCAAAACCCGCCTCCTGCCATCCGGAGCGATGGTGCTTGCCACGCCTATGGGGAGTATGTTCGCCACCATTCTGCTGCTCGGTATTTCGATCTCGAGCGATATCTTCGCGCCGCTCTTCTACCAGCGGCTTCACGGCCTGAGCCCGCTCTGGGCGGGCTATGTCTCCGCCCTCGTCGCCATAGGTTGGAGCATCGAGCCTGTTAACGCTCGGCGCTGGCATCGGCATGGCCTTCCAGCACCTGTCAACCGAGGTGCTTGGCAGCGCACCACCAGTTGACAGCAACCGCGCCTCGGCGGGCCTGGGCATGGTGTAACTCTTCGCCTCGGGCCTGGGGGCAGCCATCGGTGGAGTCGCCGTCAACGCTGCGGGTCTCCCCCGAGCAACGGACGGCACCGCCGCCGAAGCGGCGGCGCAATGGCTCTTTATCGTCTTCGCAGTGATCTGCGCTCTCGCACATGACCAAGCCAGGCACCGAAGCCAACCCGGCCCCCTGCACCAACCACGGAAGCGGCCGGTAACCGATCGGCAAGCCGGATTGGTTAGGATTTCCCTTCAATGCATTGAGTGAGCACTATGACCGAGACCGGGGCCCAGCCTCAGCGCTGGCAATACATCGCCCGCGTTGCCGTGCCTGTTGTCGCCAGCGTCGTGACTGCCGCTGCTGCGGTGGTGGGCTTCACCCTGTGGTCGGCCCGCACCATCGACGCGCGCAGTCTCGAGCGTCAGACCCGTCTCGCCGAACACGTCATAGAACTCCAACTGGAACGTCTGCCGCACGAGCAGCAGAGCATCACAATCTGGGACGATTCCGTTGTCCATACCCGGCTCGCGTTCGACACCAGCTGGGTCGACTTCAACCTCGGCGTCTGGATGAAGCAATTCTTCGGCCACGACGAAGCGCTCATCCTCGACGATGCCAATCGACCGATCTACGCCATGGCGTCTGGCAAGCAGATCGATCCCTCGACTGTGGCAGACGAGATGTCGGATATCGCGCCTCTGATCGCACAGCTCCGTACAGCCATGGCTCGCAGCGGACCCGACATCGGCTACAATGTCATGACCAACGCGCCCCCTCAAGTTTCGGACCTTCTGGTCGTCAACGGCATACCGTCGATGGTCAGCGTCTCGCCCATCGTGAGCGACAGCGGACAGATACCGCAGGAAACAGGCACCGAGTATCTCCACGTCGCGATGCTCCATCTCGACGCCACCTACGCCGCGCACCTCAGCGATGAATACATGATCGCAACGCCGACCTTCTCGGCGCTCGCCAGCACAGATGCCGCTCGCGGCTATCTGCCTCTCACAAACCGCGCTGGCCGTTTCGTCACCTTCTTCGAATGGGGCCTCAGCAGCCCCGGCACGGCCATCGTGCAGCAGACTATCCCGGTGCTTGCCGGCGCTTTCCTCGTCGCGGGACTGATCGTCTTCGGCCTGTTGGACCAACTCTGGCGCAAATCACAGGCGCTGGCGACCGGCCGCCAGGCAGCCGAGCATCGCGCGCGCCACGACACCCTCACCGGTCTGCCGAACCGCGCGAGCTTCGATGTCAAACTCTCATCCTCACTCGCCTCGCGCCAGCGCGACCAGCACCTGACCGTTTTTATCTTGGATCTCGACCGCTTCAAGCAGGTCAACGACACCCTCGGTCACAAGGCCGGCGACGATCTCATCGAGGCAGTCGGGCAGCGTCTGCGCCAGCTCATCGGCAGTGGCGACTTCGCCGCGCGTCTCGGCGGCGACGAGTTCGGCATCATCCAGCGACACGGCCCCGGCCTGTCGGAGCCACTCACCCTCAGCCACCGCATCATCGAAGCGCTCGGCAAGCCGTTCGAACTGTTCGGCAACGAAACCTTCGTCGGTGTCTCGATCGGCCTCGCAGTCGCCGATCGTGGCGATCACGATGCGCGTGAACTGGCACGCCGGGCCGACATCGCGCTCTATGAGGCCAAGGCCAGCGGCCGGAACCGCGTCGTCGTGTTCGAAGAACACATGAGCGAAATGCTACAGAACCGACACGTCATCGAGGCGGACCTTCGTGAAGCACTGCGTCAGGGGGATCAGCTCTCGGTGTCGTTCCAGCCGCTTTACGGTGCGGACGCCGTCAAGCTGATCGGCGCCGAAGCCCTTGTGCGCTGGCACCATCCGCGCTTGGGCTTCGTCTCACCGGCCCACTTCATTCCCGTCGCCGAAAGCAGCGGGTTGATCGAAGCATTGGGCGACGTTGTTCTCGCGCGCGCCTGCGAGCTTGGCGCCCGCTGGCCTGGCATGACGATTGCTGTCAACGTTTCGCCCAACCAATTGCGAAACCGCGCGTTCCCCGTCCGCGTACTCGCTGTACTGCGCGAGACGGGAATGCAACCCACCGACCTGGAACTCGAGATAACCGAGGGCATTCTGCTCGAGGACGCGAATGCGGCGAGTGAAGCTATCCACATGCTCCGTGCCGAGGGCGTCCGCATCGCACTCGACGATTTCGGCACCGGCTATTCCTCACTGAACTATCTGAAGCGCTATCCCGTCGATCGTATAAAGATCGACCGCTCGTTCGTAAGCCAGTTGTCGACAGGCAACGTCTCGGTCGCCATCGTCGATGCGATGGTGAAGCTGGCCCACGCCCTCAAGATCGAAGTGACTGCCGAAGGCGTCGAGACCGAGGAGCAGCGCAGCATCCTTTCTGGCTTGGGATGCAATGTGTACCAGGGGTTCCTGCTCTCGCCACCCATCGCCAAATCTGCGATAGAAGCGCTCTTTCGCACCCAGAACGAGCGGCCGACCGCTCGCGTCGCCTAACCGACCGCCTGCAGCACTGCACCGAGCCGGGCCTCACGCTGGCGCATTCCATCGTGACGCTCGTCCACCTTCGCCCAAAGCTCAGGAAGCTTTGCCTTCTCGAACAGCTGGAATAGGCACGGCGCGATATAGCTCTTGCGCGTGATGGCCGGCGTATTGCGGAGGAATGCCGCGACGTTGCGGGTCACCTCGGCGATCTGCCGGTTGCGCGCCGCCGCCGATGGTCCCGGATCGAGCTTCGCCAGCGCCTCGCCCGCCAGCGCACTGGCATGCAACGTGCGGAAATCCTTGGCCGTCACCGGCGCGCCGGCAAGCTCGCGCAGATAGGCATTGATTTCATCCGTGCGGATCGCGCGTGCCTCGCCGCCCTCCCCGCGATACATTAGCAATCGCCGTCCCGGGATTGTCTTGATCCGTGTAATCGCGGCCGCGAGCTTCGCGTCCTTCAGCGTATAGAACGCCACCTTGCCGCTCTTGGCCGGAAACTTGAGGATCACCTCGTCGCCCTTGCCGCTGACGTCGCGGGTGAAAAGCGTACCCGCTCCGCGCGTTCCGTGCGCATCGAGATAGCGCTCGCGCCCGACCCGCATCGCGGTGCGATCGATCAGCGCGATGCCAATGGCCAATGCGAGATCGCGTGACCCTGCCTCCGCATCGAGCCCTTGGTTCACCTGCCGCCTGATCTTGGGCAGCGCTTCGGTGAGCATCGTAAGCTGTTGCTGCTTGTGGCGAGCGCGCCGCGTCTCCCAGTCGGGATGATAGATGTATTGCACCCGCCCCGCCGCATCGAGACCGCACGCCTGGATGTGCGCATTGACCTCGCGTGCAACACGCACCTCGGTCCATGCCGGCGGGATTCCCAGATGCAGCGCCCGGTCGCGAACTTCGCGCGCAGGCCACGGCTTCCCTTCCGCATCGAGATAGGCATGCCCCCGTCCCTTTCGAACACGGCGCACGACAAGCTCATCGCGTGACACGCGCTTGAGACGCATATTGTCCCGCCTCTTAGGAAATGACGCTGGGCGGCGTCGTCGCGAAGAACACGAAGTAGATCACGAGAAATGCCGCGATCACGATCGCCAGCGAAATCAGCATCACGCGCAGGTTCGCGTGCGTGTGACTACCCTGCCGGGCTTCGGTATCGGTTTTGTGAGCGTCGTAGGTTTCCATCGGTTCACCCCTTTTGAGCGTCACGAGGCAACGCGCCTTCGACCCGTGGGTTCCAAGTGCTTGACCCCAGCCATCCCAAAGGCACAAACTCTCTCCCTCAATGAGCCTGACCAGCCATTTCCTCGCTCGCGCCGCAAAACTGCCACCTCGGCAGTTCCGGGCGCGTCTTGAGACCGGCGTTCGCGTGCCGATGCACGATGGCGTGACGCTCGAAACGGTGCTTGCATCGCCGCTTGCGGAAGGCGCCTTCCCAACTCTGCTGATGCGTTGTCCCTACGGCCTCCGCGGCTTCGTTGCGGTTGCCGAGATCTTTGCCGAGCACGGGTATCGCGTGGTGCTCCAGGCCTGCCGAGGTACAGGCGCATCGGGCGGCACATTCGAGCCGCTTCGGCACGAACGCGAGGACGGGCTTGCGACGCTCCGATGGATCGAAACCCAGCCCTGGTTCGATGGCCGGCTCGGCACCACCGGCCCGAGCTATCTCGGTTACGCCCAATGGGCCATTGCCGATTCACTGCCGGAGCGATCGGCAATGTCGGTAAAGGTTTCCAGTGCGGAGTTCCGCACCCTGGTCTTTCCCGGCGGCGGCTTTCACATCGGCCTTTTGCTAAGCTGGATGCAGCTCGTGGAGGGCCTGAAGCGCAGCCCGCTCGCCATCGGGAGGCGCTTGCTGCTCGGGGGCATCGACCGTGTCACCTCCCGTGCCGCGCTCACGCTGCCGCTCGAGAATGCTGATCTCTCGGTCACCGGTCGCAAGGTTCCATTCTGGCGCACCTGGTTGGCCAAGGCCGTAGGCGACGATAACTTCTGGCAGCCGATGGATCATACCAGCCGGCTCGGACAGGCGACGCCACCTGTGTCTTTCGTCTCCGGCTGGTACGATATGATGCTGGACCAACTGCTGCGCGACTACCGCACGCTGGTCGGGGCCGGAAAGACGCCCCAGCTCACTATTGGCCCATGGTGGCACATCAGTGCTGAACTGCAGACGAGATCGATCCGGGAGACCCTTTCCTGGATGGACTATCACCTGAAGGGCCACGGCACTCTTCCTGCCCAACCTGTGCGACTCTACCTCTTGGGGCGCAACGAATGGCGGAGCTTCGACAGCTATCCGCCGGTCCCAAGCAAGCTGGGGAAGTGGTACCTTCAACCCCATGCCGCTCTCGCGGAAGCAGTTCCACCGGACTCACCGGCCGATCGCTACCGCTACGATCCGAACGCTCCCACCCCCAATGTCGGTGGCGCCATCTTCGCGTTCTCCGGTGCGGGGCCGGTCAACCAGTCACCACTGGAGCGGCGAAAGGACGTCCTTCTCTTCACGTCACCGCCAATCGTCGATGAGTTCACCATCATCGGGAAATCCTCGGTCATTCTGTTCGCACGCACCGGTGCCACGAGCACCGACTTCCTCATCAAGCTGTGCGACGTCGACGCTCGCGGCACTTCGATCAACGTCTGCGACGGCTACCATCGCCACACCCGCAGTTCCGGCTCCGCCGACGACGTCATCCGGCTGGACTTTGCCCTGCACTCCGTCGCCCATACCTTTCGGTCGGGCCACCGCCTGCGCATCCTGGTCGCCAGCGGCGCCCACCCCCGCTTTGCCCGGAACACCGGATCGCATGAGCCCTTCGGCACGGCTACAACCCTGCTCCCTGCCGGCATAGAAATATTTCACAATCCCGCGCATCCCAGCTCTGTAACCCTGCCTGTCTGCGCGCTGTAGGCCAGCATTAACCCGCTCGTGGCAGGGTCTTGGGATGCTAATCCGGTTGATCTTGCTGGCCACCGCGACGGCCGCGCTGGCGCTCACGCTCGCAAGCCCCATCCAGCATGACTACGTATACTACCTGGAGCAATGGCAGCTCGTGCTCGCAGGGCAGGACCCCTGGAGCACCAACAACGCCTACGGCCCGCTGCATAACCTATTCGCCTATCTCGTGCCCCTCAGTCCGCTGGCACCAAAGCTGTTGATGGCCGGCGCCTTCCTCATCGCCAGCCACGCCCTCGTCCTCGGTCTGGCCAGTACGCGCCCGGTCCTCGACTGGGTCGGCCCCGGTCTCGTCGTCCTCGGCCTCAATGCTCTCCTCATCGTCAGCGTGTACGTTTACGGCCTGAACGATGGTCTCGTGGCCGCTCTGGTGATCGGCGCGATCTTTGCGCGCCTGCGCAATCGCTTGCTGCTCGCCGGGTTCCTCCTCGGCCTCGCCACGCTCGACAAATACTATCCGGCCCTGCTGATCCCCTTCTTCGCCCTCGACGCGCGTGTGCTGCAACCGCGGCTCGTCCTGTCCGCGCTCGGCACCATCGCACTCGGTCTCATCGCTGCCACGGCGATCTGGGGCACCCTCTGGCTCGAAGCTGTCACCTACGGCGTCAGCCGCGACGCCACCATCTTTTCGGTCCTGCGACCCATCACAATGCTCGGCCGGCAGAATGGACTTGGCGATGAGGTAGATCTGCTCGTCCGACTCAACGGTCCGATGGTGGTGTTGATTTGGCTCGGTGCCATCGCCATCGCCTGGTGGCGGCGCGACAACTGGCTGACGTCGGCCTGCTGGGGCCTGCTTGCCGTACTGCTGACCTACAAGGTCGGCAACCCGCAGTTCTTTGTCACCTGGCTCGCCATGGTCGGCTGTCTACCGTTACTCAACAGCCCAGACGCCGATCGCCTGCTGCGCCTCAGCCTGCCCTACGCGCTATTCCTCACGCTCTTCGAACTGGGCTATGCCTTGCTCGAACCGCGCTATTATCAGGGCTCGCTACTCTGGGTAGTCGAATGGGTCGGCGTGCCGAGTTTCATCCTCGGCATCACCCTCCTGATCCTGTGGTTCAGGCCCGCTTCTCGCCCTCAGTCTTGACCCGCTCGCGCGCGGCATGGAGCAAGGGCTCGGTGTAGCCGGACGGTTGCTCAGCACCTTTGAGGGCCAGATCAAGCGCCGCCTGAAACGCGATCGATCCAAAGTTCCCGCTCATCGCAATGTAAAGCGGATCTCCCGCATTCTGCTTATCGACGACCGCCGCCATGCGCTCGAACACTTCGACCACTTCGTCCTTGCTGACAAGGTTGTGGCGCAGCCAGTTGGCAATCGCCTGCGAGGAAATGCGGCAAGTCGCGCGATCCTCCATCAACTGCACATCGTTGATGTCGGGTACCTTCGAACAGCCCACACCCTGGTCCACCCAGCGCACGACGTAGCCGAGAATGCCCTGCGCATTGTTCTCGACCTCGCGCGTGACCGCCGCCTTGTCGAGCGTCCCTGCCTTGAGCACCGGCATCGAGAACAGCTCGCCCACACCCGGCACAGGCTGATTGTGCCGGCGCTTTTGCGCCTCGAACACATCCACCTGATGATAGTGCAGCACATGCAGGGTCGCCGCGGTCGGCGATGGCACCCACGCCGTGTTCGCGCCGGCATTGGGATGACCAATCTTGAGACGCATCATCTCGGCCATATCGTCGGGCCGGGCCCACATGCCCTTGCCGATTTGCGCCTTGCCGCTGAACCCGGCAGCAAGCCCGATCAGCACGTTGCGATCCTCGTAAGCCTGTATCCACCGCTCGGATTTGACGTCGTCCTTGCGCAGCACCGGACCGGCTTCCATCGACGTGTGGATCTCGTCGCCGGTGCGATCGAGGAAACCCGTATTGATGAAGAACACCCGATTGCGCGCCGCATACACGCAGGCCTTGAGGTTGGCTGACGTCCGCCGCTCCTCATCCATAATGCCGATTTTGATGCTGTTCGGCGCAAGCCCGAGCATCTGCTCGACGCTCGAAAAGATCTCACAGGCGAAAGCAACTTCGTCCGGCCCGTGCATCTTCGGCTTCACCACATAGGTCGCGCCGGTCGTCGAGTTCTTGCCTTTGTCGTGGGTGGCGCAGAGCGTCGTCACCGCCGCATCGAGCAACCCCTCACCGATCGGCCTGCCCTCCCCATCGAGCACCGTGCGCGTGGTCATCAGGTGCCCAACATTGCGCACTAGCTGTAGCGATCGGCCCTTGAGACTGAGCGGCGACCCGTCCGCACCAATGTATTCGCGGTCCCCTGCCAACCGTCGCGTGAGGCTCTTGCCACCTTTTTCGAACGTCTCGGTAAGAGCACCCGTCATCAACCCTAGCCAGTTGCGATAAACACCGATCTTGTCCTCGGCATCCACTGCCGCCACTGAGTCCTCGCAATCCTGGATCGTGGTCAGCGCACTCTCGATAACAATGTCGGCGATCCCGGCCGGATGCAGCCGCCCCACTGGATGCGCCTTGTCGATCACCAGTTCGACATGCAACCCATTGTGCCGGAACAGGATGCGGCCATCCCTATAGCCGGCAAACTGCGAGGGATGAGCCAGCGCCGTGCCGTCTTCCTCAAGATCGATCATTAGCATGCCCAGCCGCACGCTGTAGCTCCATACGTCGGCATGGCTGCCGTCTGTCAGCGGGAAGCACTCGTCCAGGAATGCCATTGCGCGCGCAATCACCGCCTTGCCGCGCGTCTCGTTAAAGCTTTTGCCCGGCGCCAACTCGCCCGACTGCGGCACGGCATCGGTGCCGTAGAGAGCATCGTAGAGCGAGCCCCAGCGCGCATTGGCGGCGTTGAGCGCGTAGCGCGCATTCGACACGGGAACCACCAGCTGCGGCCCGCAGATCGTCGCGATCTCCGGGTCCAGCCCATCGGTCTCGATCTTGAAGTCCGCCGGCTCCGGCACGAGGTAGCCGATCTCTTTGAGGAGGGCCTCATAGCCCGGTAGGTCGGCCGCCACCGGCCCATGCGCCCTGTGCCAATCGTCGATCTTACCCTGCAGCGTGTCGCGGATTCCGAGCAGTTCGCGATTGCGCGGCATGAAGCGTTCGACAAGCCCCGCCAACCCACCCCAGAATTTCTCGGGCGCGATCCGCGTGCCGGGCAGCACCTCAGTCTCGATGAACGTGACGAACTGCGCATCGGCCTTGAGGCCGGCCTTGTCGAGATAGTTGGTCATCACACCCTCATTGCGCCATTCGCGTCGCAAGCCCAGTCTTCATGGCCTTTCCGGCCACGTACGTCTCTGCCACCGCCCTGTCGTCACCGCACGTCTGGAGGAGGAACAGCTCGTTCGCAAGGCTCGAAACCGTTTCCATTCTCAGTGACATTTGAGGCGTCGCGCGCGCATCGAGCACCACGAGGTCCGCATCCCGGCCCGGCGCAATGCTGCCGATCTGGTCATCGAGCGACAGTGCCCGCGCATTGCCCAGCGTCATCCGGAAAAAAGAATGGATCGGTGACATGCGCTGCCCGCGCAGCTGCAGCACCTTGTACCCCTCGTCCAATGTCCGCAGCATCGAATAGGACGTGCCGCCACCCACATCGGTCGCCACCGCGATCCGCGCCCCGTTTTTCATCAGCCGGTCGTGGTCGAACAGGCCCGAACCGATGAACAGGTTCGATGTCGGGCACCACACCGCCACGCTGCGTGTCTCCGCCAGCACCTGGCACTCGCGATGCGTGAGGTGGACACAGTGGCCGAGTAAGCTCTTCGGCCCGAGCAGGTGATAGCGCTCATAGATGCCGAGATAGTCCGGCAGGTTCGGATACAGCTCGCGCGCGAATTCGATCTCGGCGAGGTTCTCATCCACATGCGTCTGGATATGTAGGTCCGGGTGCTCTCGCGCCAGCGCCTCCGCCATCTCCATCTGCTCCGGCGTCGACGTGATGGCGAAGCGTGGCGTGATGGCATAATGTGCCCGCCCCTTGCGGTGCCACTTCGCGATCAGGGATTTGCTGTCATCATAGCCGGATTGCGGGGTGTCGCGCAGCGCGTGCGGCGCATTGCGATCCATCATCACCTTGCCGCCGATCATAAGCATCCCGCGAGCGTCGGCCTCGCTGAAGAACGCATCGACCGATTGTGGATGCACCGAGCAATAGGCGGCCGCCGTTGTGGTGCCGTGCCGGATCAACTCGTCGAAGAAATGCGATGCGATGCGTTTCGCGTGCGAACCGTCCGCAAACTTCTGCTCTTCGACGAACGTGTAGGTGTTGAGCCACTCGAGCAGGTTCGCCGCATACGATCCGATCACCTGCATCTGCGGGAAGTGGATATGCGGATCGATCAGCCCGGGCAGGATCAGATGCGGCCGGTGGTCGATCACCTGCTGGTGCCCGGCGGCGACCGAGATGAACTCGCCCACCATCTGGATTTTTCCGCCCGCGATGACGACGGCACCATCCTCGATGTAGCGATAGCTCGACTTGTCGTCCGCACCCTGCGGTTCGTCGGTGAACGTCAGCACCCGTCCGCGCAGCACCACGCTCTCCGCGGGGGCGCTCATCGTGCCCACGCCTCGCGATACCAGGCGACCAGCACTGCCCGATCGGCAGTCGTAATGTCACCACTATAGATGCCCGGCGGCATGGCATGTGAATAACCGGCCTGCACCACGATCCGTTCGGCATTGTTGGCAATCGCCACATCGGAATCGAGACGCACGTTCTTGGGCGCCTCGAACACGCCTTCCATGCCTGGCACCGCCGAATGGCAAGATGTGCAATGCGTGTTCACCACCTGCTTCACAGCTGCGAAGTGGCTTGCTGCGAGAAACGGCTGCGCCGCTGCCGACGCCACCTCCTCGCGACTGTCGCCCGGTTTGCCCGCCGCCGATAGCCACGCGATGAGAATGAAGATCACCACTGCCGCCAGCCACGTCCAGTGCGGGTTGCCCTTGCGGGCATGGCGCGTATTGAACCAGTGCCGGATGATCGCGCCTTCGAGGAAGATCAATGAGGCGATAAGCCAGTTCCACTGTGTCGCGAACGCCAGCGGATAGTGGCTCGACAGCATGAAAAAGATCACCGGCAGCGTGAGGTAGTTGTTGTGCAGCGAACGTTGCTTGGCGATCTTGCCGTACTTGGCATCGGGCACGCGCCCCGCCTTCAAGTCCGCCACGACGATGGTCTGGTTCGGGATGATGATCGCGGCCACGTTTGCCGTCATGATCGTCGCGGTGAAGATGCCCATATGCAGCATCGCGGCGCGGCCGGTGAACAGCAGCGTATAGATGTACGCCATCGCCGTGAGGATCACGAACAGCACGATCATCAGCCCGAAGGTCGAGTTGCCGACGGGCGACTTGCACAGGGTGTCGTAGATGAACCAGCCGACGACAATGGAACCTGCGGAAATCGCGATGGCGCCCCATTGCGGCAGGTCGAGCACGTTGCGGTCGATCAGGAAAAGGTGGGCTCCGACATAATACACAATGACGAGCAGGCAGAAGCCGCTCAGCCAGGTCGCGTAGCTCTCCCATTTGAACCACGTGAGGTGCTGAGGCAGGAACTCGGGCGCCACGAGGTACTTCTGGATGTGATAGAAGCCGCCCCCATGCACCTGCCATTCTTCGCCATGCGCCAGCGGTGGCAGGCTTGGCGTCTTCCTCAGGCCGAGGTCGAGGGCAATGAAATAGAACGACGACCCGATCCACGCGATCGCCGTGATCACATGCGTCCACCGAGCGGCGAACGACAGCCATTCCCAGAGGACTATTGTATCGGGCATGTCGAGGTCCTGACGTAAAAAGAGGCGGGCCGTGGCCCGCCTCTGAAACTCACCCTAGCGCGATCACGCGGCGCTTTCGACACCCTTGACGAACCAATCCATGGTCGCAAGGTCGCCGAGTGCAATCGTCTCGCCTTCCTTGACGCGCAAGGTGCCGGCATCGTCATAGATCGGGCCGGTGAAGATGTCGAAGGTACCAGCCTTGTAGCCCTCGATGATCTTGTTGGCCTCTGCCTGCACATCCGCCGGAACCGCAGCATTGTAGGGCGAGATCACCACGGTGCCTTCCTTGAACCCGTCCCAGGTGTCGGCCGAGGCCCAGCTGCCATCGAGCATCGCCTGCGTGCGCTCGACATAGTACGGGCCCCAGATGTCCTCGATCGCGGTGAGGTGCGCGTTCGGGGCAAAAGTCGACATGTCGGCGCCCTGGCCAAAGCCGTAGAGCCCCTTCTGCTCGAGGATCTGCAGCGCCGCCGGGCTGTCCGTGTGCGTCGTGATCACGTCACAGCCCAGGTTGACCAGCGTGTCGGTAGTCGCGGCTTCCTTCGGCGGATCGAACCACGAGTCGATCATCACGACCTTCAGCGTAGCCGCCGGGTTCTTCTTCTGCGCGGCGAGCAGGAAAGAGTTCACCCCGAGCACCACTTCCGGCACTTTGAAGGAGCCGAGATAGCCGAGCGTGCCCGACTTGCTCATCATGCCGGCGATCGTTCCGAGTACGGCGCGGCCTTCATGGAATTTGCTGTTGTAGGTCGAGACGTTGTCGGCGCGCTTGAAGCCCGTGCAATGCTCGAACTTCACATCCGGGAACTCGGACGCCACCTGAATGGTCTGGTCCATGTAGCCGTACGACGTCGTGAAGATCAGCTTGCAGCCGGCATTGACGAGGTCGCGGATTGCCGGAACAGCGCTGGCATCTTCGGGCACGTTCTCGGTGTAGATCGTCTCTACCTTGTCGCCGAGCGCGGCATTCACCGCCTCACGGCCCTTGTTGTGCGCCCAGGTCCAGCCGTAGTCGCCGATCGGCCCGAGAAATATGAAGCCGACCTTCAGCTTCTCTTGCGCGAACGCTCGCGAGCCGATGAGCGGAAGGGTCGCGGCTGCAC
>JBEBHC010000447.1:0-1083 GCA_040081185.1 Devosia sp.
GCCCATGATGAAGGCGTCGGCCAGATCATTGGCCTGCTCGCGCCCGTCCTTGCGGGTCATCAGGCCGTGCGCCATGAAGCCGATCGCAATCGACAGCACGTCGATGATGACGACGTGTTTCAGCCAGCGGGAATACAGAGCGAAGAGGGCGAGATACGCAGCGGAGGCGGCGGCGAACGCCGGGCCGATCCAGCCGGCGGCGCCGAGGGCGGCGGTGGCGAGGATGCCCGCCCAGACGATCGCGCTTCCCGGGGAGAGGTCGCCGGCTGCAATCGGCCGCAGCCGTTTCGTGGGATGCAGCCGATCGTTCTCGCGGTCGAAGAGGTCGTTGACGAGGTAGACGACGCCGGACAAGAGGCAGAACACGGCAAACGCCGCCAGCGCCATGGCGACAGCGGCGGAGTCGAACAGCTTCAGGCCGAATGGCAGGGCTGCGAGGACGACCAGATTCTTGGTCCACTGCTGCGGCCTGAGGGACGTAATCAGGCTGCGCAGCGTGGACCGCTCTTTCGCTCGCGATGTTCCGGCCTCTCGCATCTCGAGATCCGGGTAGGTTGGGCGCGCCATGGAGCGCGGCAGCAGCAGGGCTGCTACGCCGAGAAGCTCTTGATGGCGTCGGCTTCCGAATCGTAGGTGTCGAACACCGTCAGCAGCTTGGTGATCGCGAGCAGGTCTTCGATCCGCTTCGTGAGGTTGAGGAGCTTGAGGCTGCCGCCCTGCTTGCTGACCGTCGTGTGGGTCCGCACGACTTCGCCGAGACCGGCCGAGTCGATGTACGGCACGCCCTCGAGGTTGAGGACGATCTTCTTGCTGCCCGTCGCGAGCAGGTTGCTGATGGCCTGCCGCAGAAATTCATCGCCCTCGCCGAGCGTCATCTTGCCCGTGAGATCCAGAATCGTGACGTCGCTGACCTTGCGTTCGGCGATTTCCATGCCGGTGATCCTCTCTGCCAACGTGAACCCGCGACCCGGGAGGGCGGCAGGGCTAGTCCAAAAATGGTGAAGCCCCTGAACACAAAGCGTTTAGCTGTGTTCAAGGGCCCGAATGTTACCCACGAACCGTTGAGTGCGTCAACGAAAGAAC
>JBEBHC010000214.1:0-4307 GCA_040081185.1 Devosia sp.
CTATCAAGCACGCCAAAGCCATCGAGCAGATGAACAGCATCGCGGCCAACGACTTGTTGCGCCAACGCTCGCCCGAGGACTTTGCCAAGGTGCTGGGCAATATGGCCGGCGCCGAGCGCGATTTCTATATCGACGGTGGCTTGTTCCTGCAAACCCTCGAATCGGGCGGGGAGAGTGCTACGCAAGCGCTCGCTAACGCGCCGACGGTGCTTGAACAACTGGACGATGCGCTGCCGACCAACGGGCTCATTCGGATTCCGGCCAAAGAGTTCATGCAGTCGATCAGCGGTTCCGGGCTCGACGAAGCGCTCATCCCATATCTGCGCGTTGACCCCGAAGCGCCGAACCAGATGGAGGCCGAGCAATGCCTGCAGGTCCAAGCCGAGGAAACCAAGGCCGCGGTTGAGCAGGCGATGGAGAAAATGGTCGTTGACCAGGCGTTCGCCGACAGCGCGCACGTTGTGGAAGCGACCATCGTCGAGCAGTTGAACACGCCAGAAGTTTTTGCGCGCCTTGTAAGCATCGCCGCCAAAGATGGTGCAGATCCGAACGCCCTCGCGAGAACCTATGCGCTGTTGACCCGCGACTTCGTCGTCACGCAAGCCGCACGTGAGGGCATAAGCCCCGAAGAGTGGTACGCACAGCACCCGCTCAGCATTCTGGACAACGTGCCGCGCTCAGGCGACGCAACGCTGGGGCAGTACGGCGGCGCGCAGGCGGTGCAGGTTGATATTGCCAAGAACAAAGATGTGGCTGACAAGATGCTGGCGGCGGGCGCAGATCCCGAACAAGTGCGCGTCGCTACCGGCTGGTTCAACGGGCAGTACGATAGCAAACCGCGTTTCGAATTCAGCGACCAAGAAGCGGCGTTCACCGACGCGTTCGCCAATCTGCCTGAATCACAGTTGTTCGGTGAAAAACAAACGATGAAGCTCGGCGACGTGCTACAGCACGATGAGCTTTTCAAGTATTACCCCGAGGCGCGCGACATCGACATCGTGAAGCGTAAAGGCTTCATGGATATGGGCGGGCTGCAGGGCTGGTTCGACAGCAAAAATGAGATTGGCGTTACACCTTACGCACAAGATCCGTTGAGCACGGTGTTGCACGAGGTCCAACACTGGATTCAGATTAAGGAAGGTTTCGCCACCGGCGGCAACGAGAATGCTGTTTTCGAAGCGCTAACGCCCGAGCAAAAAAGGCGTATCGCGGAACGCGCTTTGAATGAAGCGGAAGCGAACGTGAAGCTTGCCGCGGATCAATTAGCGGCTTTCCAAAAGCTTCTGAACAGTCCGCTGTTGGACTCGATGCTCAAGGCGAGAATGCTGTTGGATGAGGCGAGAGCGTTGTATCCAGACCCGGGGGCACCTGAACGCCAGACCGCGTCCCGCTGGCACACCCAAACAATAAAAGAATTGCGGCAGGACGCTTTTGGGGCCGAAGGCTACTTTGAGCTTACACAAGAAGAGCAACGCGCCTCCATGAAGGTCGAGCTTGGCCCGAGGGAAGCTGAAACTGTTGATCAGATGAAAGCGCGGCTACTAGCCGGTGCGGAAGGCGGAGTGGTCGAAGCCATCCAAGCGTATTCGAGCGTGCAATCTGGCGACCCCGAAGCCGTTAAGTCCGCGCTCAAAAAATCCGGCGACATGTATAAGTTGTACAATGCTATCGCGGGTGAGGTCGAAGCGCGCGATGTCCAGGCGCGGCAGCAGATGTCAGCGGCCGAGCGCGCCGCGACCCCGCCGCTGTCGTCTGAAACATTCGACCCGAAAGACGTGATTGTCGCGTTCGACAAGGCTGAACAGGCAAGCATCTTGGCGCAAGACACCACGACCAGCGCCCGTGGCGCGTTCAACCCCAAGACGCTCACGCTATCGTTGCTCGAAACCGCGAACTATTCGACCTTCGTCCACGAGCTTGGGCACTACCAGCTAACGGTTCTGGCAGATATCGCCAGTCGGCCGAATGCCCCGGCGCAAGTTGTCGAGGACATGAACAAACTCCTTGAGTGGTTCAAGGTGCCTACGCTCGAAGCGTGGAACGCGATGACGCTTGAGCAGCAGCGCCCGCACCACGAGCAAATGGCCGAGGGCATGGAAACCTACATGTTCGAGGGCCGCGCCCCGAGCATCGACTTGGAACCGGTTTTCGCGCGCATCAAACAATGGATGATGCGGGTGTACAAGTCGCTGGTAGAAATGCGTGTGCCGCTCACCGATGAAGTGCGGGGCGTGTTCGATCGACTCTATGCCGTTGATCAGGACATCAAAGCGGCCGAAGAAGCGCGCTCGATGCTGCCGCTGTTCGAAACGCGAGAAGAGTTTCCACTCGGCGACGAAGAGTGGCAGAACTATCGCGACACCAGCATCGGGGCGCACGAGGCCGGCGCCGCGCAGTTGCAGGCACGCAGCCTGCGCGACATGCAGTTTACGGCCCGGTTCCGGCTGCGTGAGATTAAGAAACTGCAGAAAGACGCGGCGGAAAAACGCAAAGCGATGATGGTCGAGGCGGAGCAGGCTGTCGGGCGCGAGCCGGTATATGCCGTGCAAGACTTTCTACGTGGCAAACCCCTTGAGGAAGGCGTCTTGGGCGCGCTCAGCCGCGATCAGCGCCGAGCCCTGACCGAGAGTGGCCTGGAGGGCACCAAGCTCGACCTGGACTTACTGAAAGCGGTGTACGGTGAAGACCCTGCGGCGCCTTGGCGCTACTTGCCGACGGGCAAGAACGGACTGGTTGCGGCCAACGGCACCGACCCTGAGTTGGTCGCCAGCCTGTTCGGCTACAAGTCGGGCGACGAGATGATCAAAGACATCCTCCAGGCCGAGCCGCGCGAGGCGCGCGTGGAGGGTAGGACTGACCAGATGATGTTGGAGCGCTACGGCGATTTGACCGATGCGCGGGCAATTGAACAGGCGGTCGACGAAGCCATCCACAACAAGGTCCGCACCCGCATGGTGGCGACCGAGCTCAGTGCGCTCGAAACGGCGGTGCTGGGCGAGAAAGGCAAGGGCAGGCGCCCGCAAATGCTCAAGGCGCTGCGCAATCTGGTCAAGGCGACCATGGGTGGCAAGCGTATCGGCGACATCAAGGTGGGCCAGCACGTTGCATCTGAGACACGCGCCGCCAAAGAGTCGTCGGCAGCGCTGAAAAAGGGCGACCAAAAAGCCGCGGTCAATTTCAAGCGGCAGCATATGTGGCACAACTTGTCGGCTATCGAAGCACGCAAAGTCGAGAAAGAAATCGACCGTGCGTTGAAATACTTGAAGCGTTTCGACAAGCGGCCCGACAGCGTGGCGCCGGATTACCTCGACCGCATTGAAGACATCTTGGAGCGCTTCGACTTGCGCCGTCGGTCAGAGGCCCAGGTCAAGCGCACTGAATCCCTGGCGAAGTGGCTAGACCAGGTCGAAGCCGATAAGGGCGTGCGTCCGGTGGTGCCCGCCTCGCTCGAAGACGAAGCGCGGCGCACACCCTACCGTCGCATGACGCTCAACGATTTCCGCGAACTGGTCGATGCGGTCAAGAGCATCGAACACATCGGCAAGACCAAGCAAAAGCTCATGACGGCGGCGAAAGAGCGCGAGGTGAATAATGCCGCAGCAGCGTTTGCCGCGAGCGCGACCGCGCATGCGCCGCGCGTGGTGCCCGACCGCGTAGAGAGTGTGGGCCCGGTTGCGCTCGCTCGGCACGCGGGCGCTGTGGTGGTTGCAGGGCACGAAAAACTATCGTCATGGACCCGTGAACTGGACGGCTATCTGGACAACGGTGAAGCGACGCGACTGTTCAGCAACACCGCGACCGCGGCCGGAGCCAACGAAGCGGTGCGCACGATGCGCTCGACCGATGCCATCAATAAATTCTTTGGGCCACTCATCAAGCGCATTGGCTTTATGCCGTTCAACACCGCCAAGGTGGTCGACGGCGCAGTGGGTCGCGATGGCGGGCCGCTCAGCCTGAGCTACCAAGGCCGGCTCATGGTCGTGGCGAACATGGGCAACGAGGTGAATTACCAGCGCATGCGCGACGGTGAAGGGTGGACCGACGCCACCATGGCGGCTGTGCTTAACTCGCTGACCAAAGAAGACATGCAGTTTGTGCAAGCGATGTGGGATCACCTCGACGGATACAAAACTGAGATCGGAGCGCTTGAGAAAGAACTCACGGGCGTTGAGCCTGAGTGGGTGGAAGCCAAACCCTTGCAGACTCCGCACGGCACTTTTGCCGGCGGCTATTTCCCCATCATGTACGACAGCCGGCGCGATACCCGTGCCAAGGCGTTTGAAACGCTGATCGACGCGTCCGCAATG
>JBEBHC010000215.1:0-4304 GCA_040081185.1 Devosia sp.
GGGAATCGGGGTCGCCTTCGCTGCCCTGATGCTCTATGCGGCAAGCGAATACCGCCGGCGGCGCATCGCATGATCACCGCGGCGTAACCCCCGTTCGCCCCGATGAGTTGGCCCTGCCGCAAGGCGGGGCCCCACTTTTTGGAGCATGTGCAAACCTGTCGCAAAGCTGCAAAGCCGACTGCGTATGTGCTGGCGCTGGACGCGAGCGGCGAATTGCCCGAAGCTCGCTCCCGGCGTGGGGGAGTGAACCTCCGCGAGCGTCGAAGGCCAATTCTCAGGGAGAATACCATGCAATCGAAATCAATGCGGCTGGTCACAGCCGCAGCGCTTGGCATTTCTGCAAGCCTGTCATTTTCGGCACTGCCGGTCCTCGCGGAGGACGTGAGCATAACCATCCTCGCCGTCGGCGACATGGATAGCTTCGACACCGGCGTCGATGGACCGCGCGGCGGCTTCGCCCGCCTCAATGCGCTCGCCAAGGCCGAGAAGGCCGCACATGACAACATGCTCTATCTGTACTCGGGCGACCTGATTTCGCCCTCGCTTCTGTCGGGTATCGACAAGGGCAAGAACACCGTCGAACTGGTGAACCTCGTGCCGTTCGACGTCGCCGTCCCCGGCAATCATGAGTTCGATTTCGGACCCGACGTCTTCATGGACCGCACCACAGAGTCGGTTTTCCCCTGGACGGCTGTGAATATTCGCGGCGCCGACGGCGGCTTCGTCGATGGCCTCGGCCATGAGCCGGTGATCAAGGAAATTGCCGGCGTGAAATTCGGCATCGTGCCGGTCGCAACCGACGAGACACCGGAACTCGCGACACCCGGCGACTGGACTTGGCAGCCCACAGTGGACGCCGCGCTTGCCGGTGCGGACAAGGTTCGTGCCGACGGCGCTGACATCGTGATTGCGCTCGTGCATGCCGCCCATGCACAGGATGAGGCGATGTACAACAGCGGCAAGTTCGACCTGGTCCTTTCGGGCCATGATCACGACTACCGCATCCACTACAACGATATCGTCGGCTATGTCGAAACCAGCAACGACGCCAACCTGCTGACCGCCATCGACCTCGCGATCACCGTGACCCCTGCCGAAGGGGACAAGAAGCGGACCGTGACCTGGCGGCCGAACTTCCGCTTCATCGACACGGCGACCGTAACGCCCGACTCCGATACGATGGGCGTGATCGACAAGCTGAGCGCCGAACTGTCGACCGAACTCGACGTCCAGATCGGCTCGACCAGCGTGGCGCTGAGCTCGCTTCGGGCTCAGGTGCGCGGCGAAGAAACTGCAATGGGCAACCTCATCGCCGACGCGATCAAGGCCAAGAACGGCGCCGATGTCGCCATCACCAATGGCGGCGGAATCCGCGGCGACAAGGAATACCCGGCAGGCACCATCCTGACCCGCAAGGATGTGTTCACCGAACTTCCGTTCGGCAACGTGACCACCGTTACCGAAGTCACCGGTGCGGATCTGCTGGCGGCTCTCGAGAACGGCTTTAGCCAGATCGAAGCCGGTGCGGGCCGCTTTCCGCAAGTTTCGGGCCTTACCGTCGATGTCGATGCCACCAAGGCGCCGGGCTCGCGCGTGGTCTCGGTGCTTGTCGGCACCGAGCCGCTCGATCCGGCCGCCAAGTACAAGGTCGCGACCAACGACTACATGATGTCCGGCGGCGACGGCTATACCGCTCTGGCCAAGGGCACGGTGCTGATCGACAAGGCTGCCGCCAGCCTGATGGCGTCGGATGTGATCGACTACATCACCGCCGCAAAGATCGTGTCGCCGGCCGTCGAAGGCCGCATCACCATCAAGAAATAGACGGACCCACGTCCGGCTTGTTAGGAGGGGCGGCCTTTGCCGCCCCTTTGCTTTTGAGGATACCCAATGCCCCGGTTCGTCAGTGTCGGCGAATGCATGATCGAAATGTCGGGCGGCGAGGAGGGCACCTATCGCCTGGGCTATGCCGGCGATACGCTCAACACCGCCTGGTACGCCCGCGCCCGCCTGCCAAAGGATTGGGACGTCGATTACGTCACTGCGCTCGGTGACGACATGTACTCCCAGCAGATGGTCGAGTTCCTGGCCGGGAACGGCATCGGCATCGGCCACATCCAGAAGATCGCGGGTCGTCGGCCCGGCCTTTATCTCATCCACCAGCGCGACGGCGATCGGCACTTCACCTATTGGCGCGGCCAGTCGGCAGCCAAGTCCATGGCCGATAATCCGGAGGCGCTCGTCGAAGCGATGACCGGAGCGGGCATCGTCTATTTCTCGGGCATCAGCCTGGCCATCCTCGGTCCTCGAGCGCGCGGCCGGCTGATGAAGGCCATCCACCTTGCGCGCGAGGGTGGTGCGCGTGTCGTCTTCGATCCCAACGAACGACCCGCGTTGTGGACCTCGCCGCGCGTCATGGGCTCGGTGATCACCTCCGCGTCGATTCTCGCTGACGTGGTGTTGCCGACTTTCCCCGATGAGCAAGCGTTGTTCGGCGATGACACTCCGGAAGCTGTAGCCGAGCGCTACATGAGTTGGGGCGCCGAGGAGGTCGTGGTCAAGAACGGCGGTGAGCCCGCCTTCGTCGCGTCGCGCGAGACTCGCGGATCTGTCCCGCCGAAACCGGGCGCGAAAAGCGTCGACCCGACAGGAGCAGGAGACAGCTTCAACGGCGCTTATCTCGCGGCGAGGGCCCAGGGCGCATCGCCGCTCGAAGCCGCCGAAAAGGCGCACGCGACGGCCGCAATCGTCATTGGCCACAAAGGCGCGCTGGTGCCACACGCGCAACTATAAGGTGGCGTAATCAGACGAGTAGCGATTGCGCGCCGTCGATCCAGATCGGCGTTCCGGAGATGTGCTTGCTGCGGTCCGACGCCAGGAACTGCACGAGGTCGGCAACCTCCTCAGCGCTCCCCGGCTCACCACCGGTGAGAGGGACCGTGCCCTTTGGGAAGCGCGCGGGCACCTTGGCTTTGGCCGTCTTTCGCTTCTTGGTATTGTCGCTGATTTCGCTGTCGATGGCGCCAGGACAGATGACGTTCACCCGGATGCGGTACTGTGCCAGTTCCAGCGCCAGCATCTGACCGAGTGCGAGCTGACCGGCCTTGGTGGTGGAATAGGCGCTGGCGCCGGCGGTCGTGAACGTGCGTGTCCCATTGATCGATGACGTGATCGCGATCGAGCCGCCCGCTGCCTTCATCAGCGGCACTGCGTGGTGGATGGTGAGATAGGTCCCGCGCAGATTGATGCGGATAGTCTCGTCCCACTCTTCCGGCTTGAGCTCATCGATGGGCGCCCACGTTCCGTTGATCCCTGCATTGGCAAAGACGAAATCGAGCCGCTTGAACTTTCGCTTGATGGCCGCAAACAGCCGCGTCATTGCCTTGTGGTCTGCGGTATCGGCGGGAAACACCATCGCCTTTCGGCCGAAAGCCTCGGCACTCTCCGCAACGAGTTTCAACTCGTCCTCGCTGCGGCTGACGAGGACCACATCGGCACCCGCCTGCGCGAGGCGCCGCGCCGCGGCTGCCCCGAGGCCCGATCCTGCTCCGGTGACCAGCGCTACTTTGTCCGGCAACTCCATCCGCAACTCCTTGTTCGGAGTCGAACGGGAAGCAGTCGACGAGGTTCCGCGCTAGAACATGCCTGGGGTCGTAGCGATGTATTCGACTTCAGCCGGCGCGTGTTGACCCGGCCCAGTACGGCATTGCGCTTAGGGAACCTACCGAAGCGGCTGATGCAGAGCGCGTGGCCCTCGGCAAATTTCATGATCTCGGGCACGCCGATCGCAGTGTGAAGCCGGATCGACTCGGCCTGAACTACGGGTGATTCCGCATGCTGGTAGGGCAGCAGAGCGAACATTCGCTGCGGCAGCGGTAGGAAGTTATGATGCCCGCCGTTGACCATTTCCTGTGCGAGCAACAGGGCTTCCCTGTCCCACGCGAAGGCCTCGGGGCGGCCGCGATAGATCTGCCGTGAAAACTGGTCCAGCACGATGATCTCCGCCAGCCGTGCTTCCGGCATGCGCCGCCAATGCCAAAGCTCGCCGCGCGTCGCGGCCGCGTGGGTTTCGCTGAACTGCGCCACGATCTCGGCGTCGAATTCTGGCTTGCCGCCAAACCAGTCTGGCTGGCCATGCTCCTCGAACCAGAAGCGCAGGACGTCTTCGGCGGTCTTCACGTTTCCTCCTGTCGCACAAGCGCGCTGGTTCTGTTGACTCTTCCTTCGTCAAAGGCGGCGATGATCAGCGCCAGTCAAGAGTGAGGACGACGATGGAACTGGTCAAGTTCGATGGTGCCGAGGGC
>JBEBHC010000448.1:0-1070 GCA_040081185.1 Devosia sp.
CGCGGTGTTCGCGGCGAGATCCGGCTTTTCGAGACCGAACCCCGTATCGAATTTCACTTTGCCCTGCGCAAACTCCCGCTCATCGCGCCGGAAGCCATCTACATCGCCTTTCCCTTCTCGAGTCCGGATAGCGAAATCGTGTACGAAGGTCAGGGCGGCCTCGTGCATCCCGGCGCCGGTCAGATTCCCGGCTCCGCCTCCGACTGGCAGACGGTCCAGGGCTTCGCTGTTATTCGCGGTGGCGATGGCCAGATCATCCTCGGGAGCGACGCCGTTCCGCTGGTGCAACTCGGCGATTTGAACCTCGGCAAGTGGCAACCCATCACCACGATCTCGAAACCCCACGTCTATTCGTGGGTCATGAACAATTACTGGTTCACCAACTTCCGCGCGACCCAGGAAGGGGAGTTCAAGTGGAGCTACTACCTCACCTCAACACGGGATACGGGCAACACGGCGGCCACCCAGTTCGGATGGGGTTCCCGCATTCCCCTGATCGCCCGGGTACTGGCGCCGGGAAACACAGGAGATCGCCCCGCTATCCTGTCCGCACTCGATCTTGGCCTGCCCAACCTCGCCCTTGTCAGTGCGCGCCCGGCCCACTATGGCAAGGGCGTTGTGCTCCACCTTCGCGAGTTGGAAGGGCGCGCTACGACGTTGCCCGCCGCCACCTTGCTCGGGGCACCGGGTGCCGCATCGGTGGAGGAGGTCAATCCGCTGGAGGAGTGCGTCAACGCCGCTCCCGAGTCCATTTCCTTCGCGCCCTTTGAACCCAGGTTTGTGAGAATCCTTTTGAAATAGCATCGCCGCCCGATGGTTTGACCCTGTCCGCCGGCGGCCAGTAGACTCACCCCAGTGAATGGTCTATTGGCTGCCCTATTTCCAGACAGGAATCTCCCCATGCGCCTGCGTTATTTCAGTTTCGCACTGCTCCTTCTTTCTGCGCTGGCGGCGCGCCCCGCCCTTGCCCAGGCCCCCGCGCCGCTGCGGGCGGGCGCGGCGAAGAGCGATATCTCCCGCGTGGAGGCGGGCCTCCGACTCAATGACCCCGTGTTCGCCAAGGCCCTCGT
>JBEBHC010000074.1:0-15924 GCA_040081185.1 Devosia sp.
GATCGGCGCGAAGTCCGGCGATCCGCTCGCGATCGACGTGGTGGCGAAAGGCGGCGTCGACGCCGGGGAGATCGACCTGTTCGTCGAGGGGCCGGCCGGCGCGGCGTTCGGCCAGCCGACGGTGGAGCGGTTCGGCGGCGGCGCTTCTCGCCCGGTGAGGCTCTCCGTACCGCTGACCAGCCGGCCGAAAACCGCCGGCGCGGCGCGGCTGACGCTGACTCTCTGCGCGGGGCGCGAAGCGATCGAATCGTTCGCCGATCTCGACTTGCCGGCCGTGGCGGAAGCGCGCGGACGGGTTCCCGCACTTGCGAACGCACGGGCTTTTTCGCTAAGCGTTAACCCTAGCAGCGCAGAGTAAGCATCTGCGCACCGAGGCTCCCGCGTGATCCACTATTCGCTGATCTGCGATAAATCGCACAAGTTTGACGGCTGGTTCGCCAACGCGGCGGCCTATGACGCGCAGAAGGCCCGCGGTCTCGTTACCTGCCCAATCTGCATGACCGATGTCGTGGAAAAGGCCCTGATGGCGCCGATGGTCCGCGTGTCGGAGCAGAGCGACAAGGTGTCCGTGTCGATCGGCCATCCGCAGCACAAGCAGTTGCGCGATGCCATGTTGGCGCTGCGCAACAAGGTGACGAGCGAGGCCGACTATGTCGGCGACAAGTTCGCCGAAGAGGCGCGCAAGATCCACTACAAGGAAGTGGACGTGCGCGGCATCTATGGCGAAGCCACGCGCGAGGAAGTTGCGGCGCTGGCCGAGGAGGGCGTCGATTTCATGCCGCTCCCCAGCATTCCCGAAGAACACAATTAGCCCATCGGGCTATTACTGATCCTGTCGCGCGGCTAGGCTTGGCTCCTGTTTCAAGGAGTCTTGTCATGCCCACACCCGATGCCACGATTTCGGGCACGTTTGCCATTGGCGGCGATCTGACGGTGCATCGTCTCGGTTTCGGTGCCATGCGGATCACCGGTACCGGGATCTGGGGGCCACCGGCAGACCCCGATGAGTGCCGGCGCGTGCTGCGGCGCCTGCCGGAGCTGGGTATCGATTTCGTCGACACCGCCGAGGCGTATGGTCCATACCTTTCCGAGGAGATGCTGGCCGAGGTGCTGGCGCCCTATGGACGTATGGTGGTTGCCACCAAGGGCGGGCATTCGCGAACTGGTCCAAATGCGTGGATACCGATCGGGCGCCCGGAATATCTCATCCAGGGCGTCAAGCTCAGCCTTCGGCGGCTGAAGCTAGAGCAGCATCCGCTGTGGCAGCTGCACCGGATCGACCCGAAGGTTCCGAGTGCCGAACAGTTCGAAGCCATCGCCGACATGCGAAAGCAAGGACTCATCCGTCATGTCGGGCTGAGCGAGGTCAGTGTCGACGAGATCAAAAGCGCGCAGCGCCACTTCCCCGTTGCTTCGGTTCAGAACAAGTACTCGATCACCGATCGAAACAGCGAAGCCGTGCTCACCTATTGCGAGCAGAACGGCATTGCATTTATTCCGTGGCGGCCTGTCGACGGCGGTGCGGTGCTGGAGGCTCCGGCCTTCAGGTCGTTGATGGGAAAGCACGGCGCCAGCGCGACGCAGCTGGGACTCGCGTGGCTCCTCAAACGCTCGCCGGTGATGCTGCCCATTCCGGGGACGAGCAAGGTGACGCACCTCGAGGAAAACACCGCCGCTGCGGCGATCGAGCTCGACGACGCGGACTATACGGCGATCGATCGTCTCGGGCGTTGAGGCTCAGAGCGGCGTGAAGGTTGCGCCGGCGAACTGGACGTAGTCGGTGCCCTCGGCAATCGAAGCCGTACCGGTGATGCTCACCATGCGTTTGCAGTAGCTGGTGCATTCGGTGGCGACGAAGTCCTTCTCAGGCTGACCGAGTCCGGCCTCAGGGAAGAAAATGTAGACCGGCAGGCCACCCGGGTCCTTGGCGTCGTTGCCGTCGGCCGTTTTCAGCACGCAACTGTAGTTGCCCTAGTCGTTGATGTAGGGCTGGATGTCGCAGGGCGCTACCGCGATCAGCTGGCCCTCGTAAGCGTGGAGGTCGGTTGCGAAGGTTTCGCTGGCGACAGGCGTCGCGTCCTGCGCGAAAGCAGGGGCCGCAAGAGCGAGCGACAGGCAGGCGGTAATCAGCAGGCGCATGGCGTTCCCATCCGAAAGAGTTCGAGGCTAGCGGCCAGTGGTCTAGCGAGCAATCCCGGTAGCGTTTGGGCCCTGCCTGGGCGGCTGGATGGTACGCGTTTGACTGGACAGGGGCGACCGCTACTATGCGCGCGGGCGGCCCGCGAGGGCCGGGGGCGACATGACCGACGTTTTCATCTCCTACAAGCACAGGTTGAAGCCGCGCGTCGAGGCTATTGCCTCGGCTCTGAGCGGGCTCGGGCTCGACGTCTGGTACGATGCGGGCCTCTTGTCCGGGTCGGACTATTCGGGAGAGATCGCCAAGTACCTGCGTGCCGCGCGTTGCGTGCTGGTGTGCTGGAGCGACGATGCATTCCCGCATGGCGGCGATGAAAAGGGCTGGGTGCGCGGCGAGGCCGAAAAGGGTCTCGAGCGCGACACCCTTGTAGCGGTCACCCTCGAGCCGACCGACCTCGATCCGCCGTGGAACATGGTGCATTATGAGACGCTGACGGATTGGGCGCCAGCGAGCGAAAATCGCGATGCTTGGCAGCGAACACTGGCCGCCATCGGCGCCAAGGTGGGGCGACCGGGCCTCGGTGACTACGACAAGGCGCAGTATGTCGGGACGAGCGAAGCGCTCGCGCAGTGGGCGCGGCAGAACGAGGGCGACATGCTCGCCATTATCGCCAAGGCGCGCGCCAAGGAATTGTATCTGATCGAAGCCGAGGCACAGTTCGAAGCCAAGGAAGCAGCGCGCGCGCAGAGCGAACGCGATGCATCGCGTCAGGCCGAAATCCACAAGGCAGAGCGCGAGCGGCTGCACGCTGAGGCGGCGGAGCGCGCCAGGATGCTCGGCGCGAAGCAGCGCTCGGGCGAACAGCGCGACGATGTTCTGCGCGTGCCAAAAGGCGAGCCGAAGGTGGCGTCGACGGCGACCGGTCCGGGGCTGCTGGCGCGAGACATCGCGATCTTTGGCGCGGCGGGCTTGGTGCTGAGCGCCGTTACGCTCTACGCGTCAGGCGCAACGGGCTATATGGGGAATTCGACTCTTGGGTTGGTGTTCGGTGTCGCCGGTACGCTGCTCTACGGCATTGCCGTCACTCTCGCGATGCGCCGGCATGCTGCGTTGGCGAGCTGGCGCTGGATCGTGCTCGCTGCGGCCTTTCCGCTTGTCGCCGTCGGATCGGGCGCGATCATCAATGTAATAGGGCCGAGCCTCTTCCGGACCTCGTCGCCGGGGCCGATCATCGGCCTGATCGGTGGCGTGCTCGGGGGCATCGGCATGTTTGCCGTGTTGTTTGCGCTGCGCGCGATACCAGCCTCGGGACGGGTGATCGGTCTTGCGGCCGCAGTGAGCATTGGGTGTGCCGCCATAGCGGGCCTGGCCGGTGCTCTCGTGCCGAGCAGGTACGACGAGAACCTCCTGCTCTCGATTTCCGTCGCCTGGCAATTGGCCTTCACCACCGGGCTGGCACTAGTGGCGTCTCAGGTTCCCCGTTCGGCCAGCAGCATATAGTTGACGCCCATATCGCGGGATTTGCGCCATTCGTCCGCGAGTGGGTGGAATACGACGCCACATTCATCGGTCATCGTGAGACCGTTGCGGGTGATCAGCGCCTTCAATTCGTCAGGCGTCAGAAAGCGGTTCCAGTCATGCGTGCCGCGCGGCAGCCAGCGCAGCACGTATTCCGCGCCGATCACTGCAAGTGCCAGCGCACGGGCAGTACGATTGATGGTGGCCGAGAACAGCAGGCCGCCGGGTGCAACAAGGTCGGCGCAGGACTTCATGTAGAGCGGCACGTTGTCGACGTGCTCGACGACCTCCATGTTGAGCACGATGTCGAAGCGCGCGCCCTCGGCAGTGAGGGCCTCCGACGTCGCGTCACGATAGGTGATGTCGAGGCCCATCTTTTCGGCGTGCACAGAGGCAACCGCGATGTTGCGCGATCCAGCGTCGATGCCCGTCACTTTTGCACCGAGGCGGGTCAGCGGTTCGGTAAGCAGGCCACCACCGCAGCCGATGTCGAGGATGTTCAGCCCTTCGAGCGGGCGGCGCTCGGCGGCGTCGCGATTGAAGTGCTGCAAAGCCCAGTCGCGAATGTAGGCCAGGCGCACAGGATTGAACTTGTGCAGCGGCTTGAACTTGCCGTTGGGGTCCCACCAGTCGTCGGCCATGGCCGAGAACTTGGCGATTTCACCGGGATCGATTGTGGTGGCGGTCATGTGGCCATTAGACCGCGCGGCCGTCACCGGAGCAAGCGCCGCTATTTGGTTCCGGCTGCGTCATAGGTGCCGAACGTCCAGATGAATCCTTCGGGATCGCGCACGGAGTATTCGCGGCTGCCATAGTCCTGGTTCTTGATCGGGTCGAGGATCTCGAGCCCTGCGGCCTTGCTGCGCTCGAAATGCGCATCCGGGTCAGCGACGACGGCAAACACCGTCGCGGTGACGCCGCCGGCCTGCCTGGGCTGGCGCATGTGCTTGCCGAACTCCGTGTCGGCCACCGGGCCGATCATGATGCCGCCGTTGCCGAACCACAGTTCGGCGTGCTGCACATTGCCATTGTCGTCACGGAAGGAATTGCCTTCGGTAAAGCCGAAGACCTTGGTGAACATGTCGACCGCCTTGTTGCAGTCGGTGTAGCGCATGATGGGCATCAGGCTGACGCGAGTGTCCTTGGGACCACTCATGGGTTTCTCCTCTTGTTGGATCGGCACCGTAGCGTGTTCTTGTTTTGTTCACAACCCGGTGGCATTGATCGGACGGTGCCTTTGTGGCATGTCCGCCGCGATTTGAGGCGTACCGCCGGGTTCGGCGTCAGGGGACCAATTGGCCCGCATAGTGATGAAGTTCGGCGGCACGTCCGTCGCCAGTGTCGAGCGTATCCGGCAGGCGGCGCGGCATGTGAAGCGCGAGGTCGATGCCGGCAACGAGGTGACTGTCGTCGTCTCGGCCATGTCGGGAAAGACCAACGAGCTGGTGGGCTGGGTCAACGAAAGCTCCAAGCTCCACGATGCGCGCGAATACGACGCCGTGGTCGCATCGGGCGAGCAGGTGACCGCCGGACTGATGGCGATCGTGCTGGCCGAGATGGGAATCGAGTCCCGGTCGTTCCAGGGCTGGCAGGTACCGATCCATACCGACGACGCTCATGGCGCGGCACGCATCACCGAGATCATCCCCGACGAGCTCGACAAGCGGATGAAGGATGGCTGGGTGCCGGTCGTCACCGGCTTCCAAGGGGTCTATCCGCCAACGGGACGGGTGACAACGCTCGGGCGCGGCGGCTCGGACACGTCGGCAGTGGCAATCGCCGCGGCGGTCGGGGCCGATCGGTGCGACATCTATACGGATGTGGACGGCGTCTATACGACCGATCCCCGCATCGACCCCAAGGCTAAGCGGCTCAACCGGATCGCCTTCGAGGAAATGCTCGAGATGGCGTCGCTGGGCGCCAAGGTGCTGATGATCCGCTCGGTGGAAATGGCAATGGCGCACAAGGTGCGGCTTGTCGTGCGTTCCACCTTCGACGACCCTGACGCGCCGCAGCTGGCGCCGGACGGAACGCCCGGCGTGCCAGGGACGCTTGTATGCGATGAGGATGAGATCATGGAAAAGCAGATCGTTTCGGGCGTGACGCTCGCCAAGGCGGAAGCCAAGATCACCCTGCGCGACGTGAAGGACCGGCCGGGCGTCGCCGCTGCCGTATTCGGGGCACTGGCCGACGAATCGATCGTCGTCGATATGATCGTCCAGAACATCTCCGAGGACGGCTCGGTCACCGACATCACGTTCACCGTGCCCGACAACGAGTACGACAAGTCGGTCAAGGCACTGGAAGCGGCCAAGGCGGCCGGCGCGGTGGATTACGACCGGATCAACGGGTCCAAGGGCGGCGCCAAGGTTTCCGTCATCGGGGTGGGGATGCGCAACCACGCGGGTGTCGCCGCCAGCATGTTCAAGGCGCTGGCCGACAAGGGCATCAATATCCAGTTGATCACCACGTCGGAGATCAAAACCTCGGTGCTGATCGACGACGAATATGCCGAGCTTGCGGTTCGAGCGCTCCATACGTATTACGGGCTGGACAAGCCGGCGGCCTAAACGGGGCACCTCCGCCGGATCAGGAGGCGGTGCGGGCCGCATAACGGGTTATGGCGACAACCATCGGCGGGCCGCGCGTGCTGCTGAGGCAGTTGCGCGAAACCATGGCGGAGCACCTGGGCCCGCAGGCCCGGCTCGACAAGATCGTCACCCTCATCGCCGACAACATGCAGGCCGACGTCTGCTCGTTCTACGTGCTGCGCGACGACAGCGAGCTGGAGCTGTTCGCGACGCGCGGCCTTAAGGCCGAATCCGTTCACGTTACGACGCTGCGGCTGGGCGAGGGCCTGGTCGGTGTCATTGCGGCGCAGGCCGAGCCGCTGCGGCTCGAGGATGCGCCGTCGCATCCGGCTTTCGCCTATCGCCCCGAGACTGGGGAAGATCCGTTCGGCGCGTTTCTCGGGGTGCCCGTTTTGCGTGCCGGCCAGACCCTCGGCGTGCTCGTGGTCCAGAACAAGGACCATCGGGCCTATGGCGAGGACGAGACCGAGGCACTGCTGACCACGGCGACCATCCTCGCCGAGATGATGACGACCTCGGAGTTCGAGACGCTCATCCGGCCTGGCCAGGACATCGACTTGCGCCGTCCGCGCAGCTTCACGGGCTCCGGCTTCACCGATGGTCTCGCGCTCGGGAAGGTGGTGCTGCACGACCCGCGCGTGGTCGTCACCAACTTCATCGCCGAAGATACCGAACAGGAAGGTCTGCGGCTCGAAGATGCGCTGGCGCATATGCGCGTCTCGATCGACGACATGCTCAGCCACGGCGACATGGCGACGGGCACCGAGCATCGCGATATCCTCGAGACCTACCGCATGTTCGCCAACGATCGCGGCTGGGTCGACCGGCTCGAGGAGGCGATCAGCAACGGGCTCACCGCAGAGGCTGCGGTGGAGCGCGTGCAGAACGACACGCGCGCCCGCATGCTGCGCTCGACCGACCCGTATATCCGCGACCGCCTGCATGATTTCGACGACCTGGCCAACCGCCTGTTGCGCGTGCTGACCGGCGGCAGCTCGTCGCTAGGCCCGCGCGAACTGCCCGAAAACGCCGTCCTCGTTGCCCGCAACATGGGCCCGGCGGAACTGCTCGAGTATGACCGTACGCGGTTGCGCGCCATCGTGCTCGAAGAGGGGGCGGCGACGGCGCACGTGGCGATCATTGCCAAGTCGCTCGGCCTGGTTGCGGTCGGTCAGGCCGAAAACATCGTCGCCATGTCCGAGAATGGCGACGACATCATCGTCGATGGTCCTGCGGGGCTGGTGCACCTTCGGCCGACATCAGAACTCGAACAGAACTACGTCGACAAGGTCCGCCTGTCCGCCAAACGGCGCGCGCACTATCTCGAACTCAAGGACAGGCCGTCGGTGACGCGTGACGGCATCCCGATCACGCTGCTGCACAATTCGGGACTCGTCGCCGACCTGCCGATGCTGCGCGACACGGGCGCGGAGGGGGTCGGCCTCTTCCGCACCGAGCTGCAATTCATGATCGCATCGCATCTGCCAAAGGTGGGCGAACAGATTGCGCTCTATCGCGAAGCCGTGCGGCTCAGCGAGGGAAAGCCGATCGTCTTCCGCCTGCTCGATATCGGCGGCGACAAGGTCATCCCCTATCTGCGTGCAATGCACGAAGAGAATCCCGCCATGGGCTTCCGCTCGCTGCGGCTTGCGCTGGAGCGGCCGGGCCTGTTGCGAACGCAGGTGCGCGCGCTGCTGACTGCGGCCGATGGCGGGCCGATGAAGATTCTCGTGCCGATGGTCACCGAGACGAGCGAGTTCGTCGAGACCAAGCGGGTGATCAAGCGCGAAGTCGAGCGACTGGTTCGTTACGGCGTCACCCCGCCGTCGAAGCTCGAAATTGGTGCCATGATCGAAGTGCCCTCGCTGCTGTTCGAACTTGACCATGTGTTGCCGGAGGCGGATTTCGTCTCGATCGGTTCCAACGATCTTATCATGTTCATGACTGCGGCTGACCGCACCAACACGCGCGTCGCCAAGGCCTATGACCCGATCGCGCTGCCGCGGCTTCGGGCATTGCGGCACATCGTCGATATGGCCAAGCGCTACGAAGTGCCGATCACCATGTGCGGTGAGTTGGCGGGTCGCACCATCGAGGCGCTGGCGTTGATGGCGATCGGCATGACGCGCCTGTCGATGGCGCCGCCGTCGATCGGGCCGATCAAGGAAATGGTGTTGGGGCTCGAACTCGACCCTATCCGCCGGTCGGTCGCTGCGGCGCTAAGCGAGGGCCAGGCCGATATCGGCATTCGCGCGCTGCTGCTCGACCACGCGGCGAAGCAGGGGCTGGTGATCTAAGCCGATGCCTGGCCTGCCCGAAGACAAGCTGCTGCAGATGGAGAAGCGGTTCGACTCGGTCGAGGCGGCGTTGTCGTCCGGCCCATCGGCCGAAGAGTATGTTCGGCTCTCCAAGGAATATGCCGAGCTCGAGCCTGTCGTCCGGCCGATCACGGCGTGGCGCAAAGCGGCCGATGAACTGCGTTCGGCCGAGGAACTGCTTGGCAGCGGCGACAAGGATATGGCCGAGATGGCGAATGCCGAGATCGCCGAACTGAAGCCGCGTATCGGCGCGATGGAAGATCAAATCCGAATCCTTCTGCTGCCCAAGGATGCAGCGGACGAGAAGAACGTCATTCTCGAAGTACGGGCCGGGACCGGCGGCGACGAGGCGGCGCTGTTCGCGGGCGATCTGCTGCGGATGTACCAGCGCTATTCGGACCTCCAGGGCTGGAAGTTCGAAATCATGGAAGAAGCCGATGGCGAAGTCGGCGGCTACAAGGAAGTGATCGCCAAGATTTCCGGCAAAGGCGCCTATGCCCGCCTCAAATACGAGTCCGGCGTGCATCGCGTGCAGCGCGTCCCGGCAACGGAAGCGCAGGGGCGCATTCACACGTCGGCGTCCACGGTCGCCGTGTTGCCCGAGGTCGAAGACATCGACATCGAGATCCGCAGCGAAGATATCCGCATCGATACGATGCGTTCATCGGGCGCCGGTGGGCAGCACGTGAACACCACGGATTCGGCGGTGCGCATCACGCACCTTCCGACAGGCATCGTGGTGACCTCGTCGCTCAAGAGCCAGCATCAGAACCGGGCGCAGGCCATGGTGGTGTTGCGGGCACGGCTCTACGAAGAGCAGCGCAGTGCGCGCGACACGGCGCGGTCGGACGCGCGGCGCGAACAGATCGGTTCGGGCGATCGGTCCGAGCGCATCCGGACCTACAATTTTCCGCAGGGCCGCGTGACCGATCACCGGATCAACCTGACGCTCTACAAGCTCGACAAGGTCATCGCCGGCGATGCGCTCGGCGAACTGATCGAGGCGTTGACGACCGAAGACCAGGCGGCCCAACTCGCCGCGATGGATGGTGGGCGTTGACCGAGACGATGCCCATCGGCGTTGCCTGGCGTCGTGTGCGCGACCGTTTCCGCGATGCGGGGATCGATACGGCCGACATCGATGCCCGGCTGCTCGCGCAGAAGGCAGTCCTGCTCGATCCGATGCAACTGGTCAGCCGGGAGCGCGAAGCGGCCGAGCAGGCCAGTTTGGCCAAGCTCGAATATTTCGCGCTGGCGCGGCTGGCGGGCCAGCCGGTGGCCCGATTGTTCGGCGAACGCGAATTCTGGGGCATGAGCTTTGCGCTCAACCCCTCGACGCTCATCCCGCGGCCGGAGAGCGAGATGCTCGTGGCCGAAGGCATCGCACAACTCAACAAGGCGAAGCGGCCGCGCATTCTTGAGCTGGGTGTCGGCAGCGGCGCGATCGTGGTTTCGCTTTTGCACGAGCGGCAGGATGCCAGCGCCATCGGCGTCGACCTGTCGGAGGAGGCGCTCGAAGGGGCGCGTGCCAACGCTGAGCGCCACCAGGTCGCAGGACGCCTGCGACTGCAGCGGAGCGACTGGTTCGCGGCGCTCGATCCGGCCGAAAAGTTCGACCTGATCGTCTCCAACCCGCCCTATATCGCCACCGCACTTATCCCCAAGCTTCAGGTGGAGGTCCGGGAGCACGATCCAATTCTGGCGCTGGACGGCGGGATGGATGGGCTGCACGCGTACCGAACCATCTTGTCGCAGGCCGCGAAGTGGCTGAAACCGGGGGCTTCGCTGGTGCTCGAAATCGGTGCAACGCAGGCGCCGCTGGTCAGCAAGATGATGGGCCGGGCGGGATTCGACCGGATAGGCGTGCTTAGGGACCTGCAGGGTCTTGACCGGGTCGTTTCGGGTTCCCATCCTTAACGAGTGGAAAGCATGACCGCGGAAAGTGGGCATTTTCCGCTTGGAAACACAGCGCGAAGCGGCTAGCTTCCAATTGCTGTCAGCGGCGCGGGTTTAGGCGCCAAGGTGACGGCCACCCGCTCATCGCGATGCCGGATTGCCGGCAAGGGTTTTCCCGAAGGGACGCCCCGGCGCAGATGGTGAGCCCAAAGTGGTTCAGCCCGAACAGCTTCTCGGTGAAAGTCTCCGCCTCGTGCCGACGCCTTTGGGCGCCAATGGTGCAGCGGCCTGAGACTGCCGGCCCGCACAGCACATCGATCAAGGCAAAAGCGACGCAATGAGACCGAACCAGAATAACAACAACAACAACAAGAACCGCCAGCGCGGCCGTAACAACAACAATGGCGGGCGCAAGCACATCAATCCGTTGAGCCGGAACTTCGAGTCCAACGGCCCGGATGTGAAGGTGCGGGGCAATGCCTCGCATGTGGCGGAAAAGTACCTGCAGTTGGCGCGCGATGCACAGAGTTCAGGCGATCCGGTGCTGGCCGAGAATTACCTGCAGCATGCGGAGCACTATTTCCGCATCGTGGCGGCGGCCCAGCCGCAGAACCAGTTTCGTCCCGACCAGCCCGGCCAGCAGGTGCAGGAAGACGAGGACGACGATTTTCCGCCGATCAACGATCGGTTTGCTTCTCCCGAACCGCGCGTGCCGTTCCAGCCGCAGCAGCAGGAACAGCCCGGCGGCATGGCCGCTGCCGAGGGCGGCGAAGAGAGTGGCGGCGAGCAGCCTGTTGTGCGCCAACAGCAGCAGCCGTCAGTCGAAGGCGGGCAAAGCGATGCCGTTCAATCTGCCGCGCCGCAGGGCGAGGGTGGGCAGTTCAACGGCGAGGGCCGTCGCCGTGACCGCAATCGGCGGCGCCGTGGGCGCGGCCCTGGCGAGGGCGGGCAGGGTGGCGAGGCTACTGATCCGAATGGACCGCAGCCAGACGTGGGCGAGTTGCCGGCGTTCCTCACAGCCGGTGGACCGACGACGACCGCTGCCGAGTAATCGGCAGCACCACAAATTGAGTTCAGGCCGCGTCTTCGGGCGCGGCCTTTTGCTTTTCCGCCATGAGTTCGGCGTGCCGCGCACGAAGGCCCGACATCAGCAATCTCAGCCCCCGTTCGAAACTGCTGGGGCGCTGGCCGGCTTTGACTGCGGCTGCGTGACCGGCGCCGCGTGACTTAGAGGCGGCATAGAGTGTCGGGTAGGCCTCCATCTTTTTCCACAACTCGGCCGACAGATCTGCTGGCTGGAGGCGACGGCGATCGCTCTCGGACTGATGTTCGAGCGCACAGCCGGTGACGAAATCGCCGAAGGTCAGGATGTAAGCCAGGGCCTCGGCGGGCGGGAACCCGGCTTCGACCCACATCTTGAGGAACTGCTCGATCTGCGGCAGGGCCGCCTCGGTTGGACGGTTTCCGGCTACCACGCGGGCGCCGTCGCGGTAGGTGATGATCGCCTCGTATTGCCGGCGCATTCCCTCTGCGATCTTTTCGTCCCACGGAAGATCGACCGGGAAAGCCGGCATCTTCTCGCGCGCCAGCCGGATCATCTCCTCGCTCATCAGGTCCAACAGCTCGCGCTTGTCCTTGACATGCCAGTAGAGCGATGGCGCCGAGATGCCCAACTCGGTGGCCAGGCGGCGCAGCGTCAGGCCATCCAGCCCGACCTCCTGAAGGAGCTGAATCGCCGTCCGAATCACGTCGTCGCGTGTGACCGCCATTCGCTTCTTGCTCTCCCTAACACTGTTAGTGTATAGCGATCTAACGCTGTTAGGGAAAGCCCGGAGTTCAACATGGCCACAGACGACAACAGGCCGCTCGCGATCGAGGTGAAAAACCTCAAGAAGTCCTTCAAGGCGATCGAGGCGGTCAAAGGCATCGACCTCGAAGTTCGTGCCGGCGAGACTTTCGGCTTCCTCGGTCCCAACGGTGCCGGCAAGTCGACCACCATCAAGATCCTCTGCACGCTGGCCGATGCGACGTCCGGCAGCGCGCGCGTCGCCGGCTACGATGTCGCGACCGAGCGCGATGCGGTTCGCCGCTCGATCGGGCTGGTGTTCCAGGAGCCATCGCTCGACGGATACCTCACGGCCGAGCAGAACCTGCGCTTCCATGGCGAGCTCTATGGCGTAGACCGGATCAGCGCGGCGGCGCGGCGCAAGGAAGTGCTGGACATGGTCGGGCTCTACGACCGCAAGGACGACCTGGTGCAGACCTTTTCGGGCGGCATGCGGCGGCGGCTCGAGATCGCGCGGGGGCTGCTGCACTCGCCACGCGTTCTGTTTCTCGACGAGCCGACGATCGGCCTCGACCCGCAGACGCGCGCCTCGATCTGGCAGTACATCAACGAGCTCCACAAGCGCGAGGAGATCACCGTCTTCGTCACCACGCACTACATGGACGAGGCCGAGCATTGCGACCGCATCGCCATCATCGACCAAGGCAAGATCGTCGCGCTCGATACGCCGGCAGCGCTCAAGGAAGCGATCGGCAAGGACCGCGTCCAGATCAGCACTGCCGACGACAAGGCCGCAATCGCCGCGCTGAAGGAACAGTTCGATCTCGATGGACGCATGGTCGAGGGGCTGGTGACGTTCGCCGTCGCCCAAGGTGCCGAGTTCGTGCCGCAGCTCTTCGCCAGGCTCGGTGTCGCCATCCGTTCGGTGACGGTGCAGCAACCGAGCCTCGACGACGTTTTCCTGTCCTTCACGGGCACATCGCTGCGTGACGCGGAAGCGACGGGCCAGAAATTCAATCCAATGGCGGCCGCCGGCCGCAGGGGAAGCTGACCATGGAAGATGTTCAGGCTGGCATTGCCGCCGTTCGCGTGCCGAAAGGCGGGATCGGCCACGAATTCCGCGCCGCCGCAGTGGTGTGGGAACGCGAGATGATCCGCTTCTCCCGTGACCGGGCGCGCGTCCTGTCATCGCTGGTGCAGCCGCTGCTGTTCCTGTTCGTGCTCGGTGGCGGGCTGTCGTCGCTGGTGCAGGCGGGCACGGGCGGGGTCGATTTCAAGACCTTCCTGTTCCCCGGCGTGCTCTCAACGTCGGTGCTGTTCACAGCAGCGTTTTCGGGCATCTCGATGGTGTGGGACCGCGAGTTCGGCTTTCTGCGCGAGATGCTGGTCGCGCCAATTTCCACGGCCGCGATACTCACCGGCAAGTGCCTCGGCGGCGCGACCGTAGCGACCATCCAGGCTGTGGTCGTGCTGGCGCTCGCGGGGCTGGTTGGCGTGCCCTACGATCCGCTGATGATGCTCGAATTGCTGGTCCTGTTGTTCATCATGAGCTTCATGATCACGGCACTCGGCCTGCTGCTCGCGGCGCGCGTCAAGCAGGTGCAATCGGCGATGCCGCTGGTGCAGATGATTATCACGCCGTTGATGTTCCTCTCCGGTGCGCTATTCCCGCTCTCGAACCTGCCGGCGTGGCTCAGCCTCGTCACGCATCTCAACCCGATGACCTATGCGGTCGAGCCGGTGCGCTCAGCGATCTTCGATCGCCTCGCGATCTCACCGGAGGCGCGGGCGATACTCGACCCCGGCATCTGGTGGGGCAGCTTCCAGGTGCCGGTGCCGCTACAGGTTGCTTTGGTGGTCGCGGCGGCGCTGGCGCTGCTCGGGGCGGCGGTGAAGGTCTTCAACCGCACCGAGTGACCGCTACATCGGATGGCCGCGGCGGATTTCCGCGGCCACCAGCCGCTGGATGGCCCAGAGGTTGCGGTCACGGATGCCGTGTTCGTTGAGCTTGCTGACCGTGCGCTCGAGATAGACCGCCGCCGACCCCCAATGGCCGGCGGCCTTCGAGAGGATGTGCGCAACTTCGGTGTGCGGCTTGTGGCCGGCATAGCCCAAGCCCGTGCGCGAGGCGACGAAGGCCAGCGCCCTGGTACGCTCGCCGCCGAGATCGGCGTTGACCCAGCGCGCGACGTTGGTCGGCGGGATGTCATCGGTTTCGCGCCGGAGGAGACGCTCGACCTGGGCCTTTCGGTCGCCGGGAGGCAGGCGGTAGGCCACGCCGGTGCAGGAACCGCCGCGATCGAGTGCCAGCATCAGGGCCGGAACTTCGCGGGTGCCACGCCAGCGGGTCAGCGTCATGCAGAAGGCCCGGTGCCAACCGGTGACCACGGCCCGGCGCTGCTCGACGAACTCGAAATCCGGCTTCCAGATGAGCGATCCATAGGCAAACAGCCACAGGTCGCCTTCCGGCCCGGCGGCGAGCGTCTGCTCGGCCATGGCGGCGAAATCGGCATCGTTCGGCTCACGACGCCCGGCTTCGGGGCCGGGGTCGGGCTCGATGCGTTCGACCAGCGCTGCAAGTTCAGGGGTCAGCGCGATCGGTTCGATAGACCTGGGCATGGTAGAAACTCCATAACCCCCCGTGGCGGCATGTCGCCGGGCCGCCGGGATTCCGCAAGTTGACCTATGGTGCGGAAACCATGCGCTCGGTGTGTGCGCTATCCACCTTTTTCTTTGCGAGAGTGACCCTATATCCTTCTCGAAGTCACGGGAACGCGCCGCTCAAGCGGGCGTTTGCCGGAAATCAACGCTTCGAGCGGTCGACCATGCCCAATGCGGGGTGGAGCGACCGTGGCAAAAGGAGAGTTGCCTTGAATATCGAGAAATATACCGAGCGCTCGCGCGGGTTCATCCAGAGCGCGCAGCAGATGGCGCTGGGGCGTGGCCACCAGCAGTTCGTGCCGTTGCACTTGTTGAAGGTGCTGATGGATGACGACCAGGGTCTGGGCTCCGGCCTGATCGACCGGGCCGGCGGCGACAGCAAGGCGGTGCGCCTCGGCGTCGAAGCCGCCTTCAAGAAGATTCCAGTGGTCTCCGGCGATGGCTCGCAGGTTTACCTGAGCCGCGAGATGGCGCGCGTGTTCGAGACCGCCGAGAGCGCGGCGCAGAAGGCCGGCGATTCGTTCGTCACGGTCGAGCGGCTGCTGCTGGCGCTGGTGATCGAAAAGGACACCGATGCGGGCCGCGTGCTTGCTTCGGCCGGGGTGACGGCGAGTGCGCTGAACCAGGCGATCGAGGCTATCCGCAAGGGCCGCACGGCCGATTCGGCTTCGGCCGAGCAGAGCTACGATGCCCTCAAGAAGTATGCGCGCGACCTGACGCAGGCGGTGCGCGACGGCAAGCTCGATCCGGTGATCGGCCGCGACGAGGAAATCCGCCGCACCATCCAAGTGCTGAGCAGGCGCACCAAGAACAATCCGGTGCTGATCGGCGAACCCGGCGTGGGCAAGACGGCGATCGCTGAGGGTCTCGCCATCCGTATCGTCAATGGTGACGTGCCGGAAAGCCTCAAGGGCAAGTAGCTGATGGCGCTCGATCTCGGTGCGCTCATTGCGGGCGCGAAGTATCGCGGCGAGTTCGAAGAGCGGCTGAAGGCCGTGCTCAACGAGATCACGGCGG
>JBEBHC010000216.1:0-4259 GCA_040081185.1 Devosia sp.
CTCTATGAGTTGTCGATCCTGTCGGTGAAGTGGGTCGAGCGTCAGCGCGCCGCCAAGGCCGCTCCCGAGGCCGCAAAGGCCTAGCAGGCCTTGCCTTCCGGGCGCCGCTCCCCCAAAAGGAGCGCGAATTTCTCGGGACTTCGCCATGCTGGACATCAACTGGATCAGGGCCAACGCCGCTGCCGCCGACGCCGCGCTGAAGCATCGCAAGAACGTCCCGTTCTCCGCCTCCGATCTGCTCGCCATGGACGACGCCCGCAAGGCGATCATTATCCGCCTCGAGGAAGCCCAGGCGGCCCGCAATGCCTTCTCCAAGCAGATCGGCCAGGCCAAGGCACAGAAGGACGAGGCCAAGGCCGCTCAGTTGATGGATCAGGTCGCGCACCTCAAGGACGCGATCCAGCAGGGCGAAGACGAGCGCCGGGCGGCTGACGAGAAGCTCCGCAATGCCTTGCTCGTGATGCCCAACCTGCCGAAGGACGAAGTCCCGGCGGGTGAGGGCGAAGCCGACAATGTCGAATATTTCGGTCCGAACGGCACCGCCGCGACCGCCGCTGCCTCGCGCCCGAAGAAACCCAGTTTCAGCTTCAAGCCGAAGGAGCACTTCGAGACCGGCGAAGCCCTCGGTATGATGGATTTTGAGGCCGCGGCGAAAATCTCCGGCGCTCGCTTCACGGTACTGAAAGCCGGCCTCGCCCGTATGGAACGCGCGCTCGGCCAGTTCATGCTCGACCTGCATACGAACGAGCATGGCTACACCGAAGTGCAGCCGCCGCTGCTGGTGCGCGACGACGCCCTCTACGGCACGAACCAGCTACCGAAGTTTGCTGAGGATTTGTTCTTCGTGCCGCACGGCGAGAGCCGTCTCGCGATGATCCCCACCGCCGAGGTTCCCCTCACTAACCTCGTCCGAGAGTCCATCCAGCGCGAGGAGGACCTTCCCCTCCGCTTCACCGCCCTCACGCCGTGCTTCCGCTCGGAAGCTGGGTCTGCCGGGCGCGATACGCGCGGCATGCTCCGCCAGCATCAGTTCGACAAGGTCGAACTCGTCTCGATCACGACACCCGAGCAATCGGCAGAAGAGCATGAGCGCATGCTGTTTTGCGCCGAGACCGTGCTGCAGAAGCTCGGCATCCACTATCGCGTCATGACGCTGTCGACCGGCGACATGGGTTTCGGCGCTCAGAAGACCTACGACATCGAGGTCTGGTTGCCGGGTCAGGATACCTATCGCGAGATCTCGTCGTGCTCGGTGTGCGGCGACTTCCAGGCGCGCCGGATGGATGCGCGCTACCGCGACAACGACGGCAAGACCCGGCACGTCCACACACTCAACGGCTCGGCCCTGGCTGTCGGCCGCGCGCTGATCGCGGTGATCGAGAACTATCAGCAGGAAGACGGTTCTATCGCGGTGCCGGATGTGCTGCAGCCCTATTTGGGCGGCCTCAAGGTCATCGCAGCCAACAAATGACCGCGAAGTCTTTGCGTATCCTGATCACCAATGACGACGGCGTGGATGCGCCGGGCATCGCGGTGATGGAGCAAATCGCACGCGAGCTTTCCGACGACGTCTGGATTTGCGCGCCGGACGGCAACCAATCGGGCGCTTCGCACCGCTTCACGTTCGGACGCGAACTCGAACTGATCGAGAAGCGCAACCGCGTCTTTGCCATTGGTGGTGGCTCGCCGGCCGATTGCGTCGTGGCCGGAATGACGTTCCTGCTCAAGGATCATCCGGCGGACCTCGTCCTCTCCGGTGTCAACAACGGGCAGAACCTCGGCGACATCGTCAATTGCTCGGGCACCGCTGCGGGCGCTCGCGAAGGCGCGTTGCAGGGCGCGCTCGGTATCGCGATGAGCCAGGGCGTCGATTACGAGAAGGGCACCGAGATCGACTGGACACCGTCCCGCACGCTCGCTGCCGGAATCGTCCGCAGCCTGCTCGAAAGCGGCAAGGGCCAGAACGCTTGGTACAACGTCAACTTCCCGTTCTGCCCCGTCGATGAAGTCACCGGCATCCGCGTCGTGCCGGCTCAGCGCTTTTCGCGCTCACCGATGAAGTACTACCCCTCCGACAATGCGGGCAAATTCTTCATCGCCATCCCCGAGACACCGAAGCCTCTCGACCCCGACGCCGACTTCCACCTGCTGATGCACGGCAAGGCCGTCACCGTCACACCGGTCATGCTGCAGGCGTCGGATATGGACCTGACCGCCAAGCTGGACGGCACGCTGGGCGGCTAGTCCGCACGGCGGTGAACTCACTTAAACTCTATCCAATCCTCACGAATTCGCCGCGAATGCGCACCCCTTTCGATCGGGCGTATAGTCCGCTCACTTCACCACGCGGGCGGACGCGGCGAACGGGTGGTGAGGCGGCCGGCGGTTCCAGGGTCGCCCCTGGGGCCGGGGATTGGGGGACGAAACCGGGTAATGCCGGCGGAGATTCACCCCTCTTCTGAAAGTCCGGCGCTCCGGGGTGGCTACGCCCCTTTTTCCTACTCCCACTGGGACGCAAGTGCCCCGGGGCCCGCTTCTTCATGGTATCGCGACGACGACAGCGGCCGACAGCAGCCGGTGCATCGTCATGCCCGCTGGAACGCCGTCGCCACTGGAGCGCCATTCCAGTGCCGTGAAAGTAACCCTAACCGGTCCTGAATCCGCCCAGACTCAATCGCTGCAAAAAGCCAGCGCCTTAAACTCGTCTTTACCTAAAATGCCTACAGTCCCCTGAGTTTAGTATCTGCGTACAGAGTGGACTGCATGAGTAATCGCGTTGCCGGTCAAGCGCTTAGGTTGGTTGCGTGTATCGGGATAGCCCTTGGTGCGGCGTCGCTCGCGGGCTGCACCACGCTCGGGAGCGCCGCGTTCGGTGATGTGACGGGTTCTACATCGTCACCGATGGCTGCTTCCTCGAACCAGGCCATGCCGGCGCCGCTCAAGTCGATCTCTGGGCAGCAGCAGGTCGCACAAGGTCCCTTCATTCCCCCGGCCGACATCGGTGGCGGCAGCAGCGGTGGCGTGTACGTCACTGGCTCCGCACCCTCAGCCGTGTCCACTACTGCGTTGCCGCCGATCTCAGGAAGTCAGACCATGTCCAGTTCGCTTGCTCCAGTGCCGGTTGCGTCCAAGACCGCGTCACTGTCCTCGCCCAGCCTGCCCACAAACAGCGCGACCCCGACACTCGCCGTGGTTCCGCAAGATGCGTATGTCCACGTGATCGAGAGTGGAGAGTCGCTCTACACCATCGCGCGGCACTACGACGTGACCGCCCAGGCGATCACGCAGGCCAACGGCATGTCGTCGCCCGACAAGATTTTCGTCGGCCAGAAGCTGATCATTCCGGGTCGCCCTGACCTGCTGTCGGCCAAGGGCCCGGCAATTGGTTCGTCCACCAAGGTCGCCTCGCTCACGCCGACGCCGGCCACTCCCGCGACGCACTCGCCGGTCGCAGCACCCAAGACCGACGTTGCTCCGGCACCGGTTTCCGATCCGGCCAAGCTGCAGTCGAGCACGCCGGTTCCGGCCGCCACCAAGGTCGCCAACGCTCCGGTCGAGCCCGCCATGTCGGGCGCCGACAAGTTCCGCTGGCCCGTGTCCGGCAAGGTGATCGTCGACTTCATCGCCTCCAAGCAGACCGGCATCAATATCGAGGCTCCGGATGGCGCGGCGATCCGTGCGGCCGAGAACGGCCAGGTGATCTATGTCGGCTCGGGCGTCGAGGGCTACGGCAACCTCGTCCTGATCCGCCACGCCAACGGCTACGTGTCGGCCTATGCCCACCTCAAGTCGATCAGCGTGGTCAAGGGCGCCAATGTCAGCCGTGGCGACACCATCGGTACGGCCGGCATGACCGGCTCGGTGTCTCGCCCGCAGCTCCACTTCGAACTGCGCAAGGGCGCAACCCCGGTGGACCCGATCCCGCTGCTCGCGGGCTGAGCTTCCAGCAGACTGTTGGCAGGGGCCCGCTCGCGCGGGCCCTTCGCTATTCAGATGGACTTGCCCTGTTCGCCGGCGAGGTTGCGCACGAACTGGATAGCGACGCGGCCCGAACGGCCGCCGCGCGTCTGCGCCCACTCGATGGCGCGGGCCGTCAGGTCGTCGTCGGTGATGGCGATGCCGTAGGCCTTGGAGTAGCCGCGGATCATCTCGAGGAACGTGGGCTGGTCGCAATTGTGGAAGCCGAGCCAGAGGCCGAAGCGATCGGAGAGCGAAATCTTCTCGTCCACCGCTTCGCCCGGGGTGATCGCCGTCGCGCG
>JBEBHC010000449.1:0-1061 GCA_040081185.1 Devosia sp.
CTTCGGCAGTACCGGTAAGGCCTTCCACCAATGTAACTGCTTTTCCTGCCCGGTGCCTGGTATCCAGCCGTACTTTCAGCTTCTGTTGTGCCGCAGGCAGGGTTACGGTGGCAGATTGTTCTTCTTCAAACGAAACATTGGGATCGGTGCTGTACACAAAGCCCCTGGTATCCGGTTTATTTTTTTTACTCATGTTTTACCATTTTTTGTTTCCTCACTTACCCGTTTTACACGATCACGGCTTTTAAACTCAGGTCGAGGCTTCTTGCCTGGTGTATCAGGGCACCCACACTCACATAGTCCACTCCAGTTTCTGCATATGCTACGATATTATCCAGGTTGATACCGCCGCTGGCCTCTGTTTCAAAATCGTTACCTATCAGCGGCAATGCTTCAGCTATTTGTGCTGGTTTAAAATTATCAAGCATAATGCGGAATACTTTCCCTTTGCCAATAGCTACCACTTTCTTCACGTCATCCAGGCTCCGGGTTTCCACTTCTATTTTTAATGAAGGCTTTACAGACTGAACATATGCCGCTGCTTTTTCAATTGCTTTCTCAATACCCCCGCAATAGTCGATGTGGTTATCCTTTAGCATGATCATGTCATATAAGCCAAAACGGTGGTTTACCCCGCCGCCGATCCGTACAGCCTCTTTTTCCAGCAGCCGGAAGTTAGGAGTTGTCTTGCGGGTATCGAGCAGTTGTGTTTTAAAGCCCTGCAGCTTGTCAGTATATTGTTTTGTAAGCGTGGCAATACCACTCATGCGCTGCATGCAATTCAGTACCAGCCTCTCGCATTGTAATATGGTATGCACAGAAGCTGCAACTTCAAAAGCTTTTTCTCCATACTCCATTGAGTCGCCATCCTTTTTAAAAGGTATAAAAACAGCCGCCGGCTCTTTGTACAGAAAAATCTTTTCAGCCACCTGCATACCCGCCAGTATCCCTTTCTCTTTTATTTTCAATACGGCTTTCCCTTTTGCCAGCGGGTCTATACTGGACAGTGTGGAATGGTCTCCATCACCAATATCCTCTTTCAGGGCTTCATCCACCAGGTG
>JBEBHC010000450.1:0-1060 GCA_040081185.1 Devosia sp.
CGTCAGACGGAGGCGCGCATGCATAACTTTGCGGACTATGACGGACTGGGTTTGGCGGAGCTCGTGCGCAACAAGGACGTGACGCCAGCAGAGCTTTTGGAAGCGAGCATCGCGCGGATCGATCGCAGTAACCCTAAGCTCAACGCCGTCGTTCACAAAGCTTACGACGAAGCGCGCGCGACAGCTGCAGGCGCGTTGCCAGACGGTCCGTTCAAGGGCGTGCCATTTCTGATCAAGGATCTCGGCGTGCGCGTTAAGGGCTGGCCACGCACCAGCGCGAGCCGTTTTGCTCAAGTTGATGCCGATGGCGAAGACAGTGAATTGACGAAGCGCTACCGCGCATCGGGTGTTGTGCTCGCGGGCAAGACCAATACGCCGGAGTTTGGAATTCCGGGTGTGACGACCTCGGCGCTGCTCGGGCCGTGCCGCAATCCTTGGAATACCGATCACATCTCTGGCGGCTCTTCTGGCGGCGCAGCGAGCGCGGTGGCGGCCGGCATCGTGCCTTTGGCGCATGCGAGTGATGGTTTGGGCTCGATCCGTATTCCGGCGGCGTGCTGTGGCCTAGTGGGGCTTAAGACTACGCGCGACCGCAATCCGAACGGGCAGAACGATACGGATCGCGCGATTGGTTTTAGCGTCGATCACGTCGTCTCGCGCACTGTCCGTGACACAGCGGCGATGCTGGACGCTACGGGCTATCCCGAGCCGGCAAGCCCGTTTGCGTATCCTGGCAAAGAGCGGCCGTATCTTGAAGAGATCACGCGCTCGCCGGGCAAATTGCGCATTGCGTTCTCAAGTGAAACGCCGAGCGGCAAGCCAGTTGATCCGGAAATTCGCACCGCGCTGGAGCGCACCGCTGAGACACTAACCAAGCTCGGCCACGACGTGCGCGAGGAAGGATTGGGGATCGACTATCGTCAGCTTTATCGCGCGCAGGGGATGGTTTCCGCGGCGAACTTCTCCGCGAGCATCAAGCGCTGGGTTGAGATCAAAGGTCACGAGCCGGGCGATGAGGTCGAAGGCTTGGCGCGGCGCGGTTACGAAGCGGGCAAGAAGC
>JBEBHC010000451.1:0-1059 GCA_040081185.1 Devosia sp.
TCACAGTTCTCCTCTACTAACCCTGCGGATATTGACGCGTTACTGAGTGCATATCCTGATTATTTTGAGGCTTACAACTTGCGTGAAGATAGTTCAGGCAACCCTACATATGACCCCACGTATGAAGAGACGTTACCAATCGGCATGCTCCATGTTCCTGTTGTGGATTATTTTTTGAGTGTGCCAAACGCGGGAATCCTCATGCGTTCATATATTGATCTGCGTGCCAAAGTTGGAGCCAGCAGGCCACTACCTACCTATCTTGTTGGTGAGATGTTTGATTCGTATCTGAATGCCATCACACGCGGAGCAGACACGCCGACGAAGCTGAAACAAATTTCTGCGAACATTGAGCGCGAGATGGGAATTTTCGAAGCCGGTAACACGGATGCGCTTCAGCGTATGCAGGATGCATCTGTTCCACTGGAATCAGCTGTGCAGTCACTGATTTACGTTGTTGAAGAACAACTACCAAAGAAATACATCCCAGAACTCACATTTTTCCTCGCACGCTCCTGCGTTGATGGCCACTGTCAGCGCACGCTCGATACTGTCGCGAAGCGCATTTTCAATCCATACTGTCACCCATACGTCTCAGGCAAGTATATGGAAGAAGACGTGCACAAAAAGTGTTTCTGCTATCCCGAAATCGAATCTGATGATGAAGATTTCTGGAAACAATATTGCTCACCCGACTATTCAGACGACATGGATAGATACGATGCTATGGAGCCAGAAATGATTCCTGCGTGTGTCGAGGAATCTCTCATGTCATCGAGTAGCTCCTCAGCCCCTTGATCCCCTGAAAAAGGACGCAATAGTGCGTTGGCGAGAGAGCATCTGAATGTTACCGTGAGAGCATGAGCGCCGAGCGTTTCGTCCATCTGCACTGTCACTCCACTTTCTCGCTTTTAGAAGGCCTTCCAAGCCCTGAGGAGATCGTTGATCGTGCGAAGGAACTTGGCCATACCGCAGTTGGCATGGCGGACAAAGGGTACACATATGGGCTCATTGAGTTTTATAAAGCAGCCAAAGATGCTGACATTAAGCCGATTCTTG
>JBEBHC010000217.1:0-4249 GCA_040081185.1 Devosia sp.
AGCAAAAAACGGCCGAAACTCGCGTCCCATCGGCACCCCGTGCAGCCGCGTATAGGCAAGCGACACCGGCTGCACGACCACACGCCGTGGCCGTCCGTCAGCGCCCGTCACCATCGCTTCGGCTGAGCCTAACAGCGAACTCTTGAACGTCAGAACGCGGTTGCCGTCCTCTGGTACGCGTGCCCACGATCCGAGGTGCACCTCGTAGATCGACATCGGTCGTTCGAGCCATGCGCCTTGGGCCTGCCTTGTCGACATCCAGGGCTCGTCCTGCCACTGGTAGCGGGACACATCGCGAACCACCGACGCCGTCTGCGGCGGATGCTCGAAGGCAAATCCAAACGGGTCGGTCTTGGTCAGCAGGTGACCCGCCGGACCATCTTCGCGGATCGGCTGCCCCTTGCCCTGCCGGATGCGCAGGGCTGCGATCATCGTCGGGCCGAACATGAACACGAAGAACAGCGCCGTAACCACGGCACCGGCGGTGCGGAAGGTGATGTAGCGGAAGACGTTGAATGCCGCGAGGCTCTCGCCGAATTGGCCGAGGAAATAGAGCATACGCGGCTTGTCTCCGTCCCTTAGGCGGCCGCGCGGAACTTCTGGCGGATCATTTCCACCAATGTTCCCAGGCGCACGCCGTTGGACCCTTTGACCATAACGGCGTCCCCGTAGGCAAGGCTGGCGAGGATCGCCGGCGCGATCTCCTCGATCCGTCGGGCCGCCCCGGTGACGTGGGCCTCCCCGAGCGCCTCGCCGAGTGGCTCGATGGCCTTGCCGACGAGGAAAATGCGTGTCGCCCCAGTGCCCAGCACGCTGTCCTTCAACGAACGGTGGAGTTCCGGCCCCTGTGGCCCGAGTTCCAGCATATCGCCCAGGATCAGCACTTTCTCGCCGCCCGGCGCAGCTACATGCGCAAACACGTCCATCGCCGCATTCATCGAAGCGACGTTGGCGTTGTAGCTCTCGTCCACCAGCAGCAGCGGCTTTTTGTCGGAGCCAAGGCTCACGGTCGCACCCCTGCCCTCTGGCGCGGCCATCCGGCTCAGTGCACTGTTGACCAGCTGCAGCACCGCGCCCGCAAGTTCGCTGACCGCCAGCGCTGCAACCGCATTGGCGACCACATGGCGTCCCGGCACCTGCAGGTTGAGATCGAGTTGGACTTCGCCATGCGCGACATGCGCGATGCTGCGTAAACCCGCCATGCCGACCGTCTCGATATGCCAGTCGGCACTCTCATCGAACCCGTAGGTGACGATCTTCCCAACCTTCGCCTGCCGGGCCTTCTGGAACAGCACATGCAGATATTCGTGGTCGGCATTTAGCACCGCCGCACCACCTTGCTCGAGCCCCAGGAATATCTCGGCTTTGGCCTCGGCAATCTCGGTGACCGACTTGAAGAACTCGAGATGCGCCGCCGCGACGGTGGTGATCACCACGATGTGCGGCCGAACCAGCTTGCTCAGCGGAGTGATCTCGCCGGCATGGTTCATGCCGATCTCGAACACCCCGAACTGCGACTCTCGCGGCATGCGCGCCAGCATCAGCGGCACGCCCCAATGATTGTTGAAGCTCTTGATCGAAGCATGCGTCGCGCCCGCCGATTGCAGCGCTACGCGGATGGCCTCTTTGGTCGTGGTCTTGCCGGCACTGCCGGTGACCGCGACGATCTTGGCTCGCGTCCGGTTGCGCGCAGCGACCGCCATGGCATTGAGCGCCGCGAGGGTATCCGGCACGACGATGAGCCGGTCGCCGCGATGCGCGGCGTACCATGCTTCCGATACAATCGCTGCCTGAGCGCCCGCATCCAGCGCCGTCTTCACGAAGTCATGCCCGTCGAGGCGGTCACCCTTGATGGCGACGAACAGCGCCTCGTGCCCAACGTCGCGCGAATCGATCGAGATGGAATTTATCGCGCCGTCGGACAGCCCCTCGGGATGACCGCCAGTTGCTGCAACGACTTCGGCAACGGTCCAGAGGTCGCGCATCAGAGGCCTTTCAGTGTCTCCAGCACAACTTCGTGGTCCGAGAAATGGTGCTTGGTGGTCCCGACGATCTGATAGTCCTCATGGCCCTTGCCTGCAATCAGCAGCACGTCGCCCGGCTCAAGTGCCCGGATAGCCGAGGCAATGGCCTCTCGGCGATCGCCGATCTCCTGCGCATCCGGCACTGCGGCCATGATTTCGGAACGGATGGTGGCGGCGTCCTCCGTCCGTGGATTGTCGTCGGTGACGATCACCCGGTCAGCCAGGCGGCCCGCAACCTCGCCCATGATCGGGCGCTTGCCCTTGTCCCGGTCCCCTCCAGCACCGAACACCAGGTGGAGGTTTCGGCTGGCGTAAGGCCGTAGCGCCGCCAACGCCGTCTCGAGCGCCACGGGCTTGTGCGAATAGTCGACGAAGATCGCCGCTCCGTTGCGCTCGGCTACCAGTTCAAGCCGGCCCCGCGCACCTTTGAGATGCTCCAGCGCCGCGATCGCCTTTTGCTGCGGCGCACCCGTGGCCATTGCGAGGCCAAGCGCGACGACCGCGTTGCTGGCCTGAAACGAGCCTGTCAGCGACAACCGGAAATCTACGGGTTCACCCACGAGCCGTCCGCTGACACGCTGGCCATAGCCGTCGTTGACGACCTCGGCGATCTCGAACCACGCGCCTTCGCGCCCCACCGTCATTAGCCGCGCACCCTTATTCAGCGCTGCATGGAGGAAAGGCACATGTTCGGCATCGTCCGTATTGACCACCGCCGAGCCGTCCTCGTCGATGAGATCGGTGAATAGCCGCAGCTTCGCATCGCGGTACTCTTCCATGTCCCTGTGATAGTCGAGATGATCGCGGCTGAGATTGGTGAAAGCCACTGCCGCGAAACGAATCCCATCGGGCCGCCGCTGGTCCAGCCCCTGGCTCGAAGTCTCGAGCGCGACATGATCGATGCCTTCGGACTTGAGCAAGCCAAGATCGCGATGCAGCGTCAGCGCATCGGGCGTCGTCAGTTCACCCGGTCGCAGACCAGCCGCGGTCTCGATGCCGACCGTGCCCAAGCTCGCCGCCGGTATTCCACAGGCCTGCCAGATCTGTCGCACGAATGAGACAATGGACGATTTGCCGTTTGTGCCGGTGACGGCAGCAATGGTCGATGGCTGCGGCGCGAACCGGATTGCAGCGGCGCGTGCGTAGGCAGCCCGCACATCGTCGACGATTACGACTGGGATTCCCGGGTCGCCTGGAGGCGCGCGGTCGGTCACCATTGCTACTGCACCAAGCGACTTGGCTTGCGCTACAAACGCATCACCGTGGACACGCGTGCCCGGCGTCGCAAAGAACACGTCGCCCGCCTGGATGGCTCGACTGTCCGCATTGAGGCCCCCTACCGTGAGGACAGGCACGCCCGGAACTTCCGCCAGCAGGTCGTTCAGCTGAAACAGCACTCTAGGCGACCCGCGCGTCAGCGAAGCTCGGGCGGGAGCAGCGCATCGTCGAGAGCATTGCTGAAATCCGGACTGATCCCGAGCATTGGCGCAACGCGTTGCACGATCCGACCGGTTGCCTCGCCGGCGTTCCAGCCGGCGGTATGGCCCGACTGCGCATTTTCGTTCTGCGGCTCATCGACGAGAACAACCATAGCGTAACGCGGATTGTCCAGCGGGAAAGCCGAGGCGAAGATGGCCAGGGTCTTGGACGAATCGTAGCGGCCCTTGACCACTTTTTCGGCCGGTCCCGTCTTGCCGCCGGCCCGGTAGCCCGCGGCGAACTTGTTCATGCGGGTACCCGAGCCCTCCAGCGCGTTGAGCCGCATCAGGTAGCGGATACGTTCGCTGGTCTCAGGCGAAATCACCCGCTTGTAGGTCGCCTGTGCCTCTGCCTCGCTCCGCTTGTAGAGCGTCGGAACCACCATGTTGCCGTTGTTCACGAACCCGGCGACGGCGCGCAGCATGTGAAGCGGCGACACCGACAGGCCGTGGCCGAAGCTGGCCGTAGCGGCCACGATATCGGAGAATTTCGCCGGAACTGACGGATTCCGCTTCTCCGGCAGTTCGAGCGGCGCCGGCTGGTCCATGCCGATCTTGGTGAGGAAGTCGCGGAAATTGTCCTTCCCCAACGCCTGCATTACATGGATCGTGCCGACGTTGGACGAGTACTTGTAAATCTCGGGCACGGTCAGCACGCGGTGCTTGCCGTGGAAATCGTCGATGGTGAAACGACCGAACCGCACGCCGAACCGAGCATCGAAACTGTCGGTCAGCCGCACCTTGCCG
>JBEBHC010000452.1:0-1058 GCA_040081185.1 Devosia sp.
CCCGGCACACCGACCGGGCGGTGTGGGCGGTGCTCGCCGGTATGGCGCTCGGCCTGCTCGCCGTCGTGCGGCAGCTCGATGCGCTCATCGCGGCGCTGGCGCTCGGACTCACGGCCATCGGCATCGGCGGGAAGCGCCTCCGGCCCACGGCCACCGCCGGGCTCGTGCTCGGCTCGATGGCGGTCGCGGCATTGCTGCTGCCCTACAATGCCCACTTCACGGGACGCGGCTCGCGCTTCCCGATCATGGAATACAACGACCGCTACTACGCGCCGGGCTCGAATGACTACGGCTTCGGCGCCAATCGCGGCATGGGCTGGGGGCTCGACCCGCGCCCCGGGCACGACGTCATCGACGGCCTCATCAACACGAATCTCAACCTCACCGCCACGCAGGTCGAACTCTTCGGCTGGGGCGCCGGGTCGCTCGTCTTCCTGCTCGTGCACCTGCTGCGCGGACGTTTCGAGCGCGCCGATCGCGCTCTCACGGGCCTCACGGTGATCGTGTGGGCGGCCTATTTCGCCAACTACTTCTCGGGCGGGCCCGACTTCGGGGCGCGCTACTGGTATCTCGCGCTGCCGGCCCTCATCGCGCTCACCGCCCGCGGCATCCACACCTTCGACACGATCACCGGCCTCGCGCAGCGCAAGGGCACGGTGATGGCCGTCATCGCCAGCCTCATCGCGATCGTGGTCTTCGTGCCGTGGCGCGCGACCGACAAGTACCACGGCTTCCGTGGCATGCGCGCCGACGTGCGGACGCTCGCGGCGTCGCACGGCTTCGGCCGCGCGATCGTATACGGACTGAATCACATGCGCGGCGACGCCGTCGTCATCATGATGGCTGACGCCTCCGATTCACCCACCGATGCCGTGCGTTATTGGCGCCTCCTTGGCGAGGGCTACGAATGCGCCTTCGGCAGCCGCTTCATCCGCGGCGGCAACGTCGTCGATTACCCCCGCGTCAAACTCATCGTGAACCGCCTCGCGAATCTCTTCATCCGCGTCCTCTTCCGCCACGGACTCAACGACACCACCAACGCCTTCAAGGCCTACCGC
>JBEBHC010000453.1:0-1057 GCA_040081185.1 Devosia sp.
GGGCAAATTCGCCGTTACCCATTATCGGGTCGTCCAACGTTTTGCCCATCATACTTTTGTGCAATTAATGCTGGAAACGGGGCGTACGCACCAAATACGTGTTCATATGGCGCATATCCGTTATCCGCTCTTGGGTGATCCAGTTTACGGTGGGCGTTTTCAAATGCCTCCTAGTTGCGGTATCGATTTAGAGAAGGAATTACGTAGCTTTAAGCGCCAAGCATTACATGCCGCAAAATTGGGTTTGCAACATCCAGTGACGGATGAATATATTGAATGGGAGCAACCTTTGCCTGACGATATGGTTCGATTGATCAAAGCGTTATCTGAAAATGAACAATAAGCAGTACCTGCAACCTGACTGGCCTGCGCCCTCGAATATACATGCGGCAACGACGCTTCGGACTGGCGGTGTTAGCCAAGCCGTATTTGCCAGCCTAAATCCAGCAGCCCATGTCGGCGATGATCCAAGCTTAGTAAGCCAAAATAGGCAGCTTATTAAAATGCATTTGAACCTGCCATCTAAACCCGTATGGCTAAACCAAACGCATAGTAACACTGCCATTAAAGCGACAACGAGCACAACACCACAGCAAGCCGATGCCAGTTACACGGATCAACCAGGCGTGGTTTGTGCCGTAATGACAGCCGATTGTTTACCTTTGCTAATATGTTCTGTTGATGGTAATGAAATAGCTGCAATCCATGCGGGTTGGCGCGGCCTGTTAGATGGCATTATCACCAATACTATTAACGCCTTACAAAGCCGAGATGTACTAGTTTGGTTGGGGCCAGCAATAGGTACTGAATGTTTTGAAGTAGGTGCCGAAGTGAGAGCTGCGTTCCTAACAAAATCTGACGATTACACCCCTGCTTTTAAACAACAAAGACCTGATAAATGGTTGGCTGACATCTATCAATTGGCGCGAATTAATTTGTCAGCATTGGGAATAACTAAGGTTTATGGCGGCGGTTTTTGTACCGTCACTGACCATGAACGGTTTTATTCCTATCGCCGAGATAAGGTAACAGGGCGCATGGCATCACTTATCTGGAG
>JBEBHC010000454.1:0-1050 GCA_040081185.1 Devosia sp.
CCTGCCCGAGACCAAACTTCGCCGGCTCACGCACGAGATCGGCGGTGAGCGGTCCATTCCACTCGCGGAAGGTCATGGCGGGCGCGGTGATCATGGTCGCCGCGCAAAGACATGAGCTTGCACTGGTCAGGATATCTGGTCACCGTAAGTTACTCGCACTCCGGGCGCAGGCCGCACAGCGAAGGGAACTGTCATGAAAAATCGACATGTGGCCGGGGTCATGCGCCGAGCCGTGACGATACTCGCCACGATCGCTCTGTGCGCCGGCGCCGCTTCGGCGCAGATCGCAAGGGGGCCGCCGATCACGCCGGCCCAGCAATTGCCCGACGCCGTCGCGGGGCGCCTTGGCGACTCACTTGCGCGAGCTGAGGCGGAGCGCCAGCGTATCGAGCGCGAGCGGTGGGAGCGCGAGGCGACGTACCGCTTCGACCGCACCCGCCGGCGCGCCGACGTCTACGCCATCGACACGCCGCCGCCCACCGTGAGCGGGTCGCTGCACGTCGGCCACGTGTTCTCGTACACGCACACCGACATCGTGGCCCGCTTCCAGCGGATGCGAGGCAAGGCGGTCTTCTACCCGATGGGCTGGGACGACAACGGCCTGCCGACCGAACGGCGGGTGCAGAACTACTACGGCGTGCGCTGCGATCCGTCGCTCCCGTACGACCCGTCATTCCAGCCCCCGGCCGAGCCCGCCAAGCCGCCGATCGCGATCTCGCGGCCCAACTTCATCGAGCTCTGCACGCGGCTGACGCTCGACGACGAGCGCGTCTTCGAGCAGCTGTGGCGCACGCTGGGCTTGTCGATCGACTGGTCGATGACCTACGCGACCATCGCCAGGGCGTCACAGCGGGTGTCGCAGCTGGCGTTCCTGCGGCTGCTGGCGCGCGACCAGGCCTACCAGCTCGAAGCCCCGACGCTGTGGGACGTCGACTTCAAGACGGCGGTGGCCCAGGCCGAGCTCGAGGACCGCGAGATGCCGGGCGCCTACCACCGCCTGCGCTTCCGGCCCGAGGGCGACGCCGGAGCGGCCGTCGAGATCGACACGAC
>JBEBHC010000075.1:0-15717 GCA_040081185.1 Devosia sp.
GCGTACTGCGCCCCTCTGGTTACCCTGCCGGCATTCGACAGGAGGACTATCGCATGAGCATTCGCAGGGCAGCGCTGGCGGGACTTGCCGGCATATTTCTCATCCTGGCGTCCGGCGCGCCGGCAATCGCCGCCGAACGCTGGGACACGCTGCCGGAGCCGGGACCCATGCCGACGGCTCTGCGTTCCGGCCTGGCCGCGGTGAACGATATCCAGATGTACTACGCGGTTTATGGCACGGGCTCGCCGGTGCTTCTGATCCATGGCGGAGGTGGCTACGCCGATCAGTGGGGCGCCGTCGTCACCGATCTCAGCCGTGACCATGAGGTCATCGTTGCCGATAGCCGTGGCCACGGCCGTTCCACCAGCTCCGACTTACCGCTGGGATACGACCTGATGGCCTCAGATTACCTCGCCCTGCTGGATTTTCTGGATGTGAAGAAGGTCGCGGTGGTGGGCTGGAGCGACGGCGCAAATATCGGCCTCGACCTCGCGCTGCACCATCCTGAGCGGCTGACGAGGCTTTTCGCCCATTCGGGCAACGCGACCGTCGACGGCGCGCTTCCGCTCGACATGTCCAAGCCGACCATGACGGCGATCTTCGAGCGTAATTCCGCGGCCTACGTCAAATTGTCGCCTACGCCCGACAAGCTCGAGGGACTCGTCAACCAGCTGGGCGCGATGTGGGCCAGCGAGCCCAACTGGAGCGATGCCGGACTGGCGGCCATCGACCTGCCAGTCACCATCGCCATCGGCGATCATGATGAAATGGTTAGCTTGCCGCATAACCGTCATCTGGCGGAAACCATCCCAGGAGCGCATTTCGTGGTCCTCAAAGATGTCAGCCACTTCGCCATCTTCCAGGACCCGGTGGGCTACATCGCGGCCGTTCGTGAGTTTCTCAGCGATTAAAGTCGAGACGGGCTGAATTTGGAATGGCAGGTCCGTGGCCGGGGAGGCGCGTCCTTCCCGGCTCGAATGTGGCTTTCGGACTCGCTGTGTTTGGGTCACGAATGCAGAGCATCCGACGAGTGACGCCGGCATTATTCCGCTACAGGCTTCGCACCATCAGCCGCGCTTCGGGCTCGTAGTCCAGCAGCTTCGGGACCAGTTCCGGGCTATAGGCGCCTTCGAACTGGTGCCGCTCCCAGAAGGGCTGGGAGCCGTTCACGGCGACGAGACTCATGTTGGTGAAGCCGTGCGCTGCGGCGTGCTTGGCGAGGGCCTCGACGATGAAGGCGGCGGCGCCGATGCGGCGGGCGACCGGCAGCAGCGCCAGATCGTGCACATAATAGGTGTCGGGATTTTCGGGCAGGCGGCCGAGGCTCTCGTTGAGAGCCGGGATGGTGCCGGAAGCCCAAGGGTGGCTCAGGACGTAGCCGACCGGGCGATCGATGATTTCGAGGAGGTAGGCACCGGAGCGATAGAGGCGCTGCTTTTCGGCGAGGATTTCGGGCGCTTCGAAGAATCCAGGATGGACCTCGGCGGCGATCTTTTCGACCGCTTCGAAATCGTAGCCCGTCATGGCGCGCCAGGCGACGCCGGGAAGCTTCATCGTTCCGCCCCTAAGAGACGGCCCGCACCTTTGGGGCGCGGGCCGCTGATTGCTTGAGACCGGGTGGCCTTACTTCTTCTCGCGGTCCTTGAGGGCCGCGCCAAGGATGTCGCCCAGCGACGCGCCCGAGTCGGACGAGCCATAGGCGGCCACGGCTTCCTTCTCCTCGGCGATTTCAAGCGCCTTGATGGAAAGGGCGAGCTTGCCGGTCTTCTTGTCGTACTGGGTGACGCGCGCGTCGACCTTCTCGCCTTTGCTGAAACGCTCCGGGCGCTGGTCGTTGCGGTCGCGGCTCAGATCGGCACGGCGGATGAAGGCGGTCATTTCCGAATCCGCGATGCGCACTTCGATGCCGCCATCGTTGACTTCGGTGACCGTGCCGGTGACGACCGATCCCTTCTTTATGCCATCGCCCGAGGTGTCCTTCTCGTCGCCGGTGGACAGCTGCTTGATGCCGAGCGAGATGCGCTCTTTTTCGACATCGACGTCGAGCACCTTCGCCTTGACCATGTCACCGCGATTGTACTCTTCGAGCACCTGCTCGCCGGGACGCGACCAATCGAGGTCGCTCAGATGGACCATGCCGTCCACATCGCCGTCGAGGCCGATGAACAGACCGAATTCGGTGCGGTTCTTGACCTCGCCCTCGATGGTGGCGCCGACCGGGAACTTGTCGGCGAAGGTTTCCCACGGATTGGCGAGCGTCTGCTTGAGACCAAGCGAGATACGGCGCTTTTCGGGATCGACCTCGAGCACCATGACTTCCACTTCCTGCGAGGTGGAGACGATCTTGCCGGGGTGGACGTTCTTTTTGGTCCAGGACATTTCCGAGACGTGGATCAGGCCTTCGATGCCCGGCTCCAGTTCGACGAACGCACCGTAGTCGGTGATGTTGGTCACGCGGCCGGTGAACTTGGCGCCGATCGGATACTTGGCCCCGATGCCTTCCCACGGGTCGGCCTGGAGCTGCTTCATGCCCAGCGAGATACGATGGCTCTCGTGGTTGATGCGGATGATCTGCACCTTGATGGTCTCGCCGATGGCGAGAACTTCGGTCGGATGATTGACGCGGCGCCACGCGATATCGGTGACGTGGAGCAGGCCGTCGATGCCGCCGAGATCAACGAACGCACCGTAATCGGTGATGTTCTTGACCACGCCATCGACCACCTGGCCCTCTTCGAGCTGCTGGACGATTTCCGAGCGCTGTTCGGCGCGCGATTCTTCGAGGATGGCACGGCGCGACACGACGATGTTGCCGCGACGCTTGTCCATCTTCAGGATCTGGAACGGCTGCGGCACATTCATCAACGGGCCGATGTCGCGGATCGGACGGATGTCCACCTGCGAGCGCGGCAGGAAGGCAACGGCGCCTTCGAGGTCGACGGTGAAGCCGCCCTTGACCTGATTGAAGATGATGCCTTCGACGCGCTGGTTGGCGTTGTACATCTCTTCGAGCTTGACCCAGCTCTCTTCGCGACGGGCCTTTTCACGGCTTAGCACGGCTTCGCCGAGCGAGTTCTCGACGCGGTCGACATAGACCTCGACCTCGGAACCGACCTTGATGGTCCCGTCACGGCCGGCCTGGCCGAATTCCTTGAGCGCGATGCGGCCTTCGGTCTTGAGGCCGACGTCGATGATCGCCAGATCCTTTTCGATCGCGACCACGATGCCTTTGACGACGGCGCCTTCCAGCGGCTCGTTATCGGCAAACGAATCCATCAGCATGGACTCGAAATCTTCTTTCAGTGCGGCTTGGGCTGCCAAACTCGTCTCCTAATGCGCCCGGTGGCTGGTGTGACGGCTCATGTCCCATCGATCGGCAATGCCGAAACGATCCGGTGCGCAGGGCACAAGCCAGTGCTGTTGATGGAAGTCCGGCCAGCCTGCCTGTGGTCGATGCCGAAGGGGCGGAAACGCAAGGGTTTGATTAGCCCGGTCTAGTCGACCTTACGGCTGGCCTTGCGCGCCATGACCCCGTCGACAATGGCGACGGCTGCGCGGAGTGCGGCGTCTATATCCAATCGCGTGGTGTCCAGCAAGTGGGCGTCGGGCGCGGGATAGAAGCCGCCATGCGGGTTGGCGCGGTCGCGCGCATCCCGCTCCTCGATCTGGTGGTAGAGGGCGTAGCGGTCAACCGGGAGGCCGCGCAGTTCGAGCTGGCGGGCGCGACGCTCCATGCGGGACTTGGAATCGGCCTCGATGAACAGCTTCACGTCGGCATCCGGGCAGATGACGGTGCCGATGTCGCGGCCGTCGAGCACCGCGCCGCCGGGCTGGCGGGCGAAATCGCGCTGGTAGTCGCGCAGCGCAGCGCGGACGGCCTCGATCACCGCGACCTTACTGGCCAGCACGCCGGTCTCGGCGGTGGTGAGGCTCGCCGGGTCGCTCAAATGCGAAGGATCGAGGGTTCGCGCGGCGGCGGTCGCCCGGTCGGCGAAGTCCGGTGCGCCGGCATGCTCGCGCACGGCGCGACCGACGGCGCGATAGAGCAGGCCGGTGTCGAGATGCGGCAGGCGATAGTGCCGGGCGAGGCCCAGCGCGAGCGTGCCCTTGCCCGATGCAGCCGGACCATCCACCGCGATGATCATGTCCCCTCGCTGGCTTTGGTTTGCTCTGTCCACCGCGTCCGTTACGTCCGCGAAGTCCACCCGTCTGCCCCGCTTGGTTAGCACGCTCGCACGGAGGCCGCCAAACGCGGGTTTCCCTTGCGCATTTAAGGTTTGACAGGCTTTGGCTTTGCCCCTAGAGCGCCTATCCCGAAGACGAGGTGGGCAACGCCCATTTCATGGCCTCCCGGCGCGGCATGCCGGACGAGGCAAAGCGGCAGCCCAATTTTCGATCAGCAGAGGTTTCAGCCCTTGGCCAAAGACGTTCGCGGCACCAAACGTGAAGACCCCGAAACGGGCAAGAAATTCTACGATCTGAACAAGAATCCGATCGTGTCGCCGTACACCGGCAAATCGTATCCGCTCTCCTATTTCGAGCAGAACGCCCCCAAGAAGGCGGCGGCCCGCGAAGAAGAGGAAGAGGAAGAAGTCGAGGAAGTCGTCGAGGCCGTTGAGGCCGACGCCCCCGAGGTCGTTTCGCTCGAAGAAGCCGATGCCGAAGAGAACGGCGCCGAAGAGGAAATCCCCGAAGAGGTCGAGGACGTCGAAGAGGCCGAGGATATCGGTGGCGACGACACCGATGCCTTCCTCGAGGAAGACGAGGACGAGGACGAAGACCTCGACTTCAACGTGGGCGGCGGCGACGAGCGCTAGCTGGCGCGGACGGTTTGGCGCTTGCGTCAGGCAGGCCGCTAGACTATGCAACACCGCGCCTCGGCAGGCTTGCCGGCCGAGGCTCCCAAGGACTGCGAATGGGGCCATAGCTCAGTTGGGAGAGCGTTTGAATGGCATTCAAAAGGTCGTCGGTTCGATCCCGATTGGCTCCACCAGTCCACCGCTCTAAGGCTCGGTAATACCGGGCCTTTTTGCTTTCTGCGGTTTCTTTCCCCACTTTGTTCCCCACTTGCGCGTGGCGTCATTGCTATTGGCGAGCTAGGAAATCGTCGATCATCCGCTGGCTGACATCACTGGGGTAGCAAAGGGGTGACTGGCCGCGCGGCTTCACATAGGCGCTGCGGGCGCCGCAACGACGACCTCCTCGGTCGCGATCCTCGGGACAGGCGCAGCTACCGGAGTAGCTCTGCCGGCTGATTGCAATAATGGCGCGCACCACCGCCGCTTTGTCGTAGGCCTGCTGAGGCTCGACGAACTCGTGAACCGGGGCAGTGTCGGCGACTATTTCTGGCTGATCCGCTAGATACTGTGCACTCATCCACCCGGTCGAGCCGTCGTTGAGCTGCACTTCGTACCAGCCGACGACTGCTCCCACAGCCATGACGGACGTGCCCTTAGAGGCAGCGAGTAGGACTGCCGCCGAACCCTCGGGCCTCTCCCGGACATTTAGAGTTGTGGCGGTGACGTAGAGCGTCCGTGGCTGAAAACCTTCGTAGCGTGGAACTGAGAGTAGCGGCGTTGCCGGCGCCGTCTTCCCTACTTCGCTCGACCACTCCGTGGTGGCTACCTGGCGTTGCGCCGGCTCGTCGTCATCATCACTGAAAATGCCGATGACAAAAGCGCCCAATATGGCAAGACCGATCCATCCCAAGCACCCTATCGGAATGCGCGGCATTTCCCATCCCCCCACCGGACTATCGAGGGAAGCTCATTCCGAGTCGAGATGTGGGCTAAGCCCTGAGGGCGCCAAGCGCCGTGGTAGCCCGGCGTCCATTCGCGCGCCAAACGCTCAGCAATCAGAATGCCTCCGATCGATCGCCCATCGGCCAAGCGTATCCACACCAATGGCCGCTGATAGCGCCCGTCGTCCTCTCCCGAATCGTAAATCTTCACGCCAGGGGTTGCCATGAGTTCGGTCATACGAGCCTTGGCGACTTCCCGAGCGCTCGTTCGGCCGCGCATTGAGCGTGTGAGCCAATCATAGCCTACCGGCCAGCGGACGAAGACGAGGCGGCAATCAAGGCTGCCTATGTATCAGAGCCGGACAACTACGGCTTTCGCCTCGCGGGCTGGCTGCCTGAAACATGGTTCTACGAAAGCCTCGCGGCGAAGCTGCTCGAGGTGCTGTGATGTCTGGCCGGCGGCACCGCCTCCGGGCCAGACTAGAGGACAAGATTGAAGATCTGATCGCGCTTCTCGATACGATCGATGGCGATGTTGACGCCGAGTGGGACGAAGACCTCGAACTCGAACCAGACGGTGAGCACGACGGTAGCGACGAACCATGGTTGGGACGGATCTCCTTGGCGGATCGCGGGATCGTCACCGGCGCCGACAATGACATAGAGTTGTCGTGATCAGTCGAGAGTCATCGACCATAGGCAACGCGTATGGGCACCGAGCGGTCTGTGGCGCCCTTCAAGTGCCGTTCATGTTCGATGTGTGAAGAGCAGAACCACCTGGAGCCCAACCGACCTGAGGAGCATCGGACATGGCCGAGAGTTCAAAGGACAAACCGCGAATTTTGCCCAGTGACGTGGGGCCAAGGGACGGTCCCCGCACATTCGATGTGTTAACGGGCACACTCGAAGAACACATCGGCTCGCGGGGCGATACGGGGACGATGTCCCGCAGTGATTGGGTCGTAGCCAAGCGCGTAGCAGGGCAGGAAGCAGTTGACGACTACTACCGCAGCGAAAGTTACCTCATCGACAGAGATAACGGACTTTCAAATGATGAGACGCGCGAAAAGGAAGACAACTTTCGCGCCCTCGGCGAAGAGCAATTTGAAATAGAGAATCCTGATCCAGACGGACATCAAGATCAGGACGCGCCCGAGACCGCCCCAACTCCGTCGGAAAATGCTGCGCCGCCTCAATCCAGCACAGCACCGGCGCCCACCGGTTCCGAACCTTCGTCGGCATCCCCTCCTCAAGCAGACAACAGTGTCCCCACGACGCCGCCCGATCCAGACGATCCAGAGGATAAGGACCTGCTAGACCAACTGAATACGGCCACGCCGGTCGATCCGGGAAGCGTAGTTGATGACACGCCGTGGACAGCGCCCCTGCCGAAGGTCAGTCCCGATCCAATTGATCCCGAGGCCATAGAGGGAGCCGTTTGGAGACCTCCCCAGCCTAAGCTGGGTCCGGACCCTGTCGGCCCAGACTCAGTCGGCGACAATGTCGGGAGATTTCGTGCCCCGCTCCCGACGCTTACACCAGATCCGGTCGACCCGGGGATGGACCCATCCAATGATCCTTCAGGCTCGTCTAAGCTGCCTACGGGCTATAATCCGAAGGGGTAACTCCCAGCTCGCGAACGCGATGCTGGGCCGTTATGAATGGGTGTTTTTGGTAGGAGCACGTCACGTGCCGTCAACTAGAGCGATTGTCGAAACCCTGCTCACGCTTTTCGTGGTGTGCATGGTGTCGGCATGCAGCAGTTCCGACGCCCCAGCCGAGGCATCCCCCCCGCAACCAGCGGCGCAGCTTGATTTGGACGAGACTGCGCGTGACCACCTGCAAACCGAACTGCAAGACTACACTCGCGCCATTGAACAGCCCGGCGTCTCGGCGAGAGACTTGACCGTGTACCTCTCGCAGCGTGCGAAAACCTATCTGATGCTGCGGGAGTATGATCAGGCGTTGCGAGACGTCGATCGAGCGATCACGCTTACCCCTGATGATGGCGTTGCCTACCGCATCCGCGCCGATGTTTATCGGGCATTGGGCGAGGTGGAAAAGGCAGACAAAGATTTGCTTGACGCCGAGGAGGCGGGGGAGAGGCGTCGCCAGAAAGTCCTCGATTGGTTGCTAGACCCATCGTCGGCGAGTGAGTCAAACCCTGCCAACTAGGCGCGGCGCGCACATGGTGGCTTAAGAGCGACGCTGGCTGCCCACCGTGAGGCTACCGGTCGCATATACCGTTAGCGCATACTGGAGAGGCCCACGCTGGCTAGGTAGGCTCGATAGCGTCTCAGGAAACCTTGGCGCGAGGCGCCGCCGCACCTTCTGCGCGGGACGGCCATATTGCTTAGGCGCTTTGAGCGTTGCTGAAGTGTTTGGCACACTAAGTATCACGTCGATAGCGACGCTGGCAGGCTACGGCGCGTCCCTAACAGACACCAGAATAGCCCGGCCAGCCTCAACTGCACCAGCAGAGTGCCCAAGCCAAAAATACCGACCGCTACTATGTTCTAACGACAAGTCGTGCTCATACTCTATGGTCGTAGTCGAGTTTCTATGGAACTCAAGCAGACCCACCGAATACGGCGTCCTTTTCACAGCGCGTAGGAGCAATTTCACCCGCGACCAATGCCGCAACCGGTTCGATTGGATTGCCATGGGGTCAGTTCACTCGAATAATGCCGTCACCCCGAAGCGGCATTGTTTGGGACGTCGGCCCATGGAGAATACATGCAACAGACCCTGTTGAGCGACCTTCCAGAGGGACTGTTGCTAGTCAGAAATTGCGCGCTGACCACTGGCGAGGTGAAGGTCGTTCAGGTCTCTCGTGACGACGACTCGTTGGTCGTTCGGTGCATGACAAGCGCGAACGGCGAGCTCGGTGATGATCGCACCGAAAGAATACGTGTTTCGCACGTCGCGTGGAACGACGAGTACTTCGGCATCACTATCTACGGCGGACGGTGGCCGTTTCAGCGCATGTGGCGCTATTAGCCCTTAACAGCAAGCGTGGCCGATGGCCCATGCTGAAACTCGCAGGCCGCCGGCACAGAGGGGCGATGGAAAAAGGGAGCAAATATCCACTCCTAGCGTCGATACCACGCTCCTACGCAAATCTCATTGCGTACCTGGTTGGGCTCGGCGTCATCGCAAACGCGTTTGACGCTGTCATTCCCGGCGCCCGCTACGCAACCTACTCCGTGCCGCCGCTAGTCGTGCTGGCATGGCTGGCTTATCGGACGCAGTTCGAAATCCCATTGCAAAGCCGCTATCTCGTTAGCGCAGGACTACTGCTTTCATCAGTCTTGGCTTCGTCGATGGTGGGAGGCACGCCCCTACCAATCGTCACATTCCTCATCCTTCCGATGTTTGCCGGCGCTTTCATCGTTCGTGTCGAGCGACAACAGATGATCGTGATTCTCGTCGCTATAGGCCTCGGACAGATCGCGCACCTGCAAAAGAATGGCTTTGGAGGCACGATTTTCGATCTCATCCACTCGCAGGGTCTTTCCGAGAGCCAGATGAGCTTTCCTTTGGCACTCACCACTGTTGCTCTTTTCGCCGCGGGCCAAAAGCGCGCAGGAATTGCTTCACTTCTGCAAATGGTCGTGGCGTTCAAGCGCGTCACGCTTGTGAGCGTCGCAGTTGCCTGGCTCGGAAGTGTCGTCCGTATTTCCCCCCGACTAATACGTATACTCGATCGCTCGCCGTCTGCCCGCTATGCCGCAGCCGCGACAATCTTCGCGGCTTGCGCTTGGGTGTCATTCCAGCTGAACGATATCGCAGAGGCGATCCGCCTACAGTTTCCTGACTTGTTCCGCAGCGCGGAGGATCTGCTCCTCGGTCGCTTCAGCTTTTCAAACACACTAGAAAGCTATTTTGACACGCATGCCACCTGGCTGAACTTCGCCTTGGGCTTTGGCCCACAAAGCATGACCCAGACCATCGGCGCAATATACTATCCCGGCATTGATCGGTTCCTGCTCCACAACGACTACATGTTCGTAAATTTTGAGTTTGGTTTCGCCGGCCAGCTGCTCTTCCTAGCGGCCTTTCTGATCGCGTTTGCGAGCTCTCGTCAGGCACTCTTGTTGTGCTTGACCCAAGCGGTGCTGCTAATGACCGACAACACTCTGATCTATTCGTTCCACATCCTGGTTCTCATCGCTTGTGAGAACTATCTTTGGTGGTGCGCAAGAGCCGTTGATCCGGAAGCCAGAAACGCAACAGTTGCGCCATTGGTCAAATGATGGTCGCTCACTGTTCGAAGGTGCCTGATCACCCGATCTAGTTCGTCCCAAAGACCTAGTCTCTCAACTTCCCACGAATGACCCCACAGGTGAAAATAGGCCCCTTGAGTCCTGCAATAGTTCGCTAGCTTTTCAATCCTTCGCTCTAGTGATTTTGTCGAGCACGCGATCAGGCACATTCGCAAGGCATCGAGCCTGACGCGTGCGCGTACGAGCCCTTTGACATAGGTCTGCGGCTTGTGTGGAAACATCTGTACAGTGGTCGGCAGCTCGAAAAAACTTGGGACGTCGCTTCTCGAGAAAGATTTGACTGTCCTCGCGTAGCGATAGCCTTGCGCCTGCACGATGCGTCGCACTTCTGCGTTGTGTTGTCCGCGGACGTAGCAAAATCCTTCGAGCTTCCTCCCGATGACTGACTCTAGCCACCGTTTGTTGTCTCGGACTTGCGCTTCAACAAGGTCCCTTGAAAGGGTGGTAAGCACCTCATGTGTTGTTCCATGCCCACCTATCTCGAATGCGTTTGCAATGGCGCGCACGTCGCGCTCTGACAAGACGGGGTGGCCCTCGATGTTTGAGGTTGGGACGTAGAAAGTACCTGATACTCCGTGACGCTGCAGGAGTTCGGAAAGCCGAAGGTCCGCTGGGTGACCATCATCCCAGGACGTGGTCACGACAAAGATATCGCTTGCCATTTCTTGCCCCTGTCTCCGACTAAGGCACCCTCACCACGTCCAGCAATACAGCAATTATTTCGAGCGAGGCAAAAGTGAAAGCAGTGCTAAAGTCTATAGCTCATCGAGTAAGAAGAACTCTGCGGCCTGCTGCCGGCGACGCAGAGACGCGTCTCGAGCCAGTAAGTCGATCGTTCGGTTTCGAACGTGGCACACCGATTGATCGATACTACATCGAGAAATTTTTGACCGGAAAAACTGGGCTGATAAAGGGCCGCGCCCTTGAGGTCGGGGAAGCGACATACCTGAAGAAACTCGGCCGCGATGTAAGTTCCGAATGGATCCTCGTACCTGACAAAGCCGTCTTGAAATCTGCTGACTCAAACGGACAAGTCGTTGTCGGCGACATCACGGGCACACTAACCGACGACCAAGGGTTTGATTGCTTCATTTGCACGCAGACACTGAACGTCGTTTACGACACCACGGCGGCTGTCCGAAACGCTTATGACTTGCTCCGCCCCGGCGGATGGTTCCTTGGCACTGTCCCGGGTATCTCGCAAATCAGCAGATACGATATGGATCGCTGGGGCGATTACTGGCGCTTCACGTCGAAGGCTGTCGAGCGCATGTTGACAGATGTTTTCGGTGCCCGGCCGCAGGTGGAGATATATGGCAATCTCTACTCCTCCAAGGCTTTTCTAGACGGGCTCGCACTTGAAGATCTGAACGACCGATCTGTTCTCGACCACACCGACAGCGACTACCAGTTGATTATTGGATTTGCTGCTCAGCGAGTTGCTCCTTAGACGCGCAACCTTCTAGACGCTTCGAATAAGACTATCAGCGTAGCTCCGGCCGTCGACGCCAAGAGGATAGCCGGCAAGGTGAGAAAGTCGGAAATCGGCCTAGCTAGTGATAGCCCGACGACCAGGACTGCACTGGCGATAATCCAACCGCGGAGGATGGGTTTCGTGTCGCCTCGCGCTAGAAAGATAGCCGCCGCACCAGTACGTGCTGCCTCAAGAATTGCCGCAATGCACATAAGGCCGACGGCAGGCGCTGTGATGAGATGGTATTTTTCCGTGAGGAAAGATTGCACTACCAGCGTTCCTAGCGTCCCGAGCAAAAGCGCGTAGATCGAGGCGGCTGTCGTGAAGCCGCCAACGGCATAGAGGATAAAGCGAGTTTCCTCCGCAGGATTTTTGATCAGTTGCCGCGCCAACGGAGGAGTGAGAATGGTCGTAGCTACAGTGAGCCCCTGTTGGAGCGGCATCAGCAAAAGTTGCAGTAGCCGCAGCGAGCCGCTGGCTTCGAGGCTGATAAGAATACCACCCAACAGGAGCATGCTGGACGTACTCGCCCAATAGAGCAGCGACGACAAAATCAGTGGTGATCCCACACGCAAGCTACGAGCCTGAAAGTAGCGTTCAACGCGCTGACTGGGTGGCGTGCGCAGCTCTGGCACAGATAGTCCTACAAGTGCGGCACAAGCGAGCGCGAATGTCCATGCAAGCAGCGCGCCCCACGCCGTTCGCCAGCCGAGAGACAATACAGCAGTCGTAGAAATCGCGAGTGCCAATGCAAAAATGATTGCGCTCGCAAGGGCGTAGCCACGCATTTCGTGTTGATAGAAGATGCGCTTGAACACCTGTTGGATGCGAAGGGCGAAAGCGGCGAGTCCAGCACTGGCTATTGTCGAGGCCAGCGACCGGTCGATGAGGGTCAACGGAGCTGCGGCAAGAAAACAGACAGCGAGCGAAAAAACACTCCAGCGAAGAGATATGCGATAGAGCGCGCCATAAACTTCAGGGGCACGACTGGTCGGTAACCGGGCAGCGACCGCGGGCGTGGGTTGCCCCAGTACGGCCCAGAACACCGACTCAACCAACATCACCAGCGACCAGGCGATACCGAACAGACCGAATTCGTTCTCAGACACCTGAGTTGCGAGAACCAGCGTGAACAGCAAACTCGCAACGCTCGCTGTAGCCTGCTCTCCGGTAGCAAGCAGAGCTAGTCGACCATACTTGGCGACAGAAGAGCCCAAAGGGATTAAGAGGCCCCCTCGCAGAATGCAGCATTCAGTGCCGAAGCTGCGTCTTCTGCCGTCCTCGACCTAGCCGCCTGATGTGCTCGCACCGAGAACGAACTCCACCGGCTCATGTCCTCAAGAACATCATTCGCTTTGCGTGCCCAAACAGCTGGAAAGAGGTCCAACACGTGACCATTCATTCCATCGACGACCAGGTCATCTGCGGCGCCTACGAACCTGCTCACTAGGGACGGCACCCCGCACTGCATTGCTTCGTTTACCACCAGCCCCCACGCTTCGGAAAGTGATGGGAGGACTAGCAACTTGGCGCGAGAAAAAATCGATCGCATCTCTCGCCAAGGAACGGCTGGGACATGAGTAAAATCTATGGATGCGGCGGATAGTCGTCCCAAAAGCTCTCGCTCGTCTTTCCCAGTGCCGACTACCAAAACGGTCATTGTCGACCTCAGCGTCTTCAGGTTCTCGCAAACCGAAGCAAAGAAGTTGGCGTTCTTGACCTCGTTCTCAATGTGCCCGCACCATACCAGATCATATTGGCGCTCTTCATATGCTGGAGGTTCTGCTGGACCATCCCAAGCGGGCACGAGGGGGACGATAGCAATGTTGGTCCTCGCGACGCCCAAATCCAAGAAGTACTGTCTACCCTTGGAACCGCACACGATGACTTTGCATGTTCGCGAAAGCACGAACCGTCGCGCAATTCGATGGAGCAGAGAATTGGGCATTGTGTGTACCCAGCCATCGGTCTTCCAAACGAGTCGCTTTCGACGGACCATGGCCCAAAAGGCCGCAATCAACATCGAAGGGTACAAACCATTGATTGCGACGACGTCCGGCGATAGCCGATCCAACGTTGCGCCTATTCGCGAGTTCAGATGAGCAAACCTCGATGGTCCTAACCGTACCTCGAAGCCTGGCAAAACCGTGTGCTCGTAGTGCTCCTCGAAAGATGCAGCCCAGTTCCGATTGGCTTCCTGGGATGTGCAGGAAACGACTGACAGTCGTCGTTTGCGGGCAACGTCGTTGTAAAGCCGGCTTGTGTAGGGAGTGACCATGTTGGTGAAAATGGTCACGGACTGTGTAGCAGTCTCAGACATGCGGCTACCGAGCACGCTCAACTTCCCCGTGTATTCAGCAAAACGCTGGTTTGTTGTGACCGCGTTTGGACCAAACTCGTCTCCCTGCTATCACTAGATCCGTTCCTCCTGTCGAGGAAAGTGTCAGTTCTTGGGGCGCCGAAGTGTCCAGCCGACTTGTAGATCAAAGGAGGCCCATCTATTGGGCGCTGGCGCAATTTGTCTCGCCATTTCACCGTGGGCAGTGGCAGATGCGGCGCCTCCCGGACCTTACGAGAATTGCCGTCCGCCTTACGCATTATCAACCTGAACTCGGCTTCATTTATCACCACAATGCTAAGGCCGCGAGCACGACGACCAATGCCCTCTTGCGTAAGCTTCTTGACCGGTACGCGGCGACCTTGTCCGCCCCCGAGCGCGGCAGTTTTCGGGGCCTTCTAAGCGGCCCGGCACACTGGGAGAGCATCGTGCCTGTTCTAAACGCACCCTCAGTCTATCGGTTCAGCTTTGTGAGACATCCTGTGTCTCGGGCGGTCTCGACCTTCAACAACTTCTTTGTGGAGGCTCAGAACGCTTACACAAAGCGCCACCGCTTCACCCGGCGCAGCTCTGGCCTGAAGATGTATGATGCGAGCGCCGACAATTTTGAGCGCTTCCTGGACTTTTCAGAAGAGGTAATCGCAGAGGATCCCGCGCTGTGTGACCTGCATATCAGGACGCAAACCCGCAACTTGCTAGTCGAGCATTTGCCCTTCCGGCGGATCGGAAAGATGGAAACCTGGAAGGACGACATGCAGGCAGTCCTGCGGGACGTCGGCCTGTATCATATGCTGAGGGATGACGACTGGTCAGCGCGGGAGAACGCGTCTGTCTCGGGCAACAGGCTTCGGCGTCCTACTGACAAGCAGATCGAGCGAATTGGCCGAATCTACTCGGATGACTTTTCGACCTTTGGGTATCAACTCGCCTATTGAGCCGTCACCCCTGCACCTCGGTAGACCTCGATGAGGCGTTCTACGTTTACGCGCTCTGAATATCGCTCTTCGTAAACCTTGCGGGCTCGGCGCCCCATCTCCCTCATCTCTAGAGGATGGTCGCTTGCCCATAGCACCTTCCGGCGCAGGTCATCAGGATCCTGATGATCGAAATGTAGTCCCGTTTCCTGGTCTACAACTAGCTCTGCCAAACTTCCGAGACGCGACGCAATCACGGGCAGGCCATGGGAAAAGGCCTCTGCTAGTGTAACTGGGAACATTTCGTAACAGACCGAAGGCATAACAAGAAACTCAGCCTGTCGCATTCTGTGCTCAACTCCTTGGCGGTCGAGATGGCCAAGTGGCGTAACCTGCATCGAAACGGCACGATTCCGGACTAGATCCTCAAGCGGTCCCGAACCTACGACGGTTAAGCTGGTTTCGATCGACCGCCATGCTCGCATAAGCAATTCGATTCCTTTCTCCTCGCTTAGACGACCGACATAGAGTGCGCCGCTCCGGGCAACACTCTCCATCTCATGCGGTTCTATAACGGCGTTCTGTTTGACGACAAACCGTTCGGCCGGCAATCCTGCTTGTGCAAATTTCGCTTTCGCGAACTCGGTCAGCGCCACAAATACGGAGGGCTGCCGACGCCAAGTGCCTCTCCACTTGTGCCACTCAATGACAGCACAGAGAACCGCGGTGCCGACAAGCGAGCCACGATAAACTCGATGAGGAACCGCCCACCAGGTCGAAGACCCAAGGCTTCGTTCGTTCACTTTCCCGTTGAGGAACAGGAATGCCGTAGGGCAGACAATGCGAAAGTTGTGGAGCGTCATCACGGACGGGATACCAAGGCGGTCGGCGGCGTCAAAGATTGAAGGAGACAACGTCGGGAAGAAGTTGTGGACGTGCATATCGTCCGGCCGGACCGCGGCTAT
>JBEBHC010000076.1:0-15683 GCA_040081185.1 Devosia sp.
GAGCCTGCGGTTTGAGACGGACATCGTCCTGAATCACACACCCCAGCTTGGCCTTCATTTTCGGGCCGACGAGAGCGCCAGGAACTGGCCGTTTGCCTACGATGACGAAACCCTACCTGACCTGACCGCCACTATGCGCCGGGAGTATACGGACGCGCTAACGGCGGAATGGGCTCGGCGCTTCGTGGTTGGGCACGGAAAAACCAACACAGCCCACCTTTTGGAGGCCATGACTGTCGCCATTAGTTCCGAGTTCACATACGCCCGCCGTACCAATCCGGGGACGCAGACACCGGCGATGACGCTGGCGAGTCTAAGCGGAACGTGCCGCGACTTCGCCCTGCTGATGATGGAGGCCGCGCGTTCGCTCGGTTTCGCAGCGCGGTTCGTCACGGGCTATATCTATATTCCATCGCGTGACGGGCCGGAATTGCTTGGGGGCGGTGCAACACATGCCTGGGCTCAGATATTCCTGCCCGGGGCAGGCTGGGTAGAGTTTGATCCAACCAATGGTATCATCGGCAACCGCGACCTTATCCGGGTCGGAGTTGCCCGCGATCCCCGGCAGGCGATCCCGCTCTGGGGCACTCACACCGGCGGACGCAACGACTCGCTGGGGATGACCGTTCAGGTCAACGTCACCTCCACAGATTCCGACATTGAACGGCCAGCCGTGCCGGCCTGAAGGATTTTTATGCACATCAAAGCTGGGTTCGCTCTAACCTACGAATGCCCGCAGGCTACGCCTATGCTGCTCTGCCTCAATATCCACCCCTCGCGGCGTGTCGACCTGCTCACTCCGCAAGTGCTTCGCTTCTCGCCCGAGATGGAGACGTGGGACTATATCGATGCATTCGGCAATGTCTGTACCCGCATCACCGCGCCGCCAGGTCGGACGACAATCCAGACTGAATTTGAGATCTATGACGCAGGTGCGCCGGACTACATCCCATTCGATGCCATTCAGCACGACATCCGCGACCTACCTGACGAGGTGCTGGTCTTCCTGCTGGGCTCTCGCTACTGCGAGACCGATCGCCTCTCAAATATCGCTTGGGGCATGTTTGGCGCAACTCAGGCTGGCTGGCCGCGCGTGCAAGCGATCCTCGACTTTGTGCACGACCACATTCGGTTCGACTACCAGCGCGCCGACCCGACACGAACCGCATATGGTGCATACAACGAAGGAGTTGGCGTCTGCCGCGACTACGCCCACCTGGCCCTGACGCTCTGCCGGTGCATGAACATTCCTGCGCGCTACTGCACGGGCTATCTCGGAGACATCGGCATTCCGCCCATGCCCGGACCGATGGACTTCTCAGGTTGGTTCGAGGTCTATCTGGGCGGCCACTGGTACACGGCGGATGCGCGCAGCAACAAGCCGCGGATTGGCCGCATTCTGATGGCGATCGGGCGCGACGCGACCGATGTTGCGATCTCCACTCAGTTCGGTCCAGCGGCCCTGAGTTCCTTCAACGTCGTGACTGACGAGATGATTGCGGCGAATGCCTGAGCCTGCCGATTGGCCAGAGCCGGTGGACGCAGTCAACGAAGGTGGGACGTCCGACACCGTACTGCTGTGCGAGCACGCCTCGAACCACATGCCCGCTGAATATGGAGGACTTGGATTGCCTCCGTCCGAGCTGCAACGCCATATAGCGTGGGACATCGGCGCGGCGGCCGTAACGCGTCGGCTCTGCGACTTGCTGGATGCCGCCGCCTTCTTGGGTACCTACTCACGGCTTCTGATCGATCTCAACCGACCGCTCGATGCTCCAGACAGCATACCGCAACGCTCGGAGAGCACCGACATTCCCGGCAATGTGCTGATGACGGCTGTGGAGCGGCTGCGGCGCCGTGATTTGATTTTTATGCCCTATCACAGGCGTGTCTCGGCTCATCTCGACAGCCGCCAGGCAGCGCGGCGCTCAACTAGGCTTTTGAGCATTCACAGCTTCACGCCGACATTTCTCGGCCAGACTCGGCCGTGGCATGCGGGAGTCCTATTCATTGGTGCCGTTGATCTTGGACACAGGATCGCAGACCGGTTGCGTGGCCCCGACCTGCTCGTCGGCATCAATGAGCCGTACAAGACCGATCGCAGGGCCGACTATGGCATACCCGTCCACGGTGACGATCGGGGCATAGCTGCCGTGATGATGGAAATCCGAAATGACCTTATCAGGGATCCAGCGAGCGTCGAGCAGTGGGCGTCGGCTATCGGGGAAGCTCTGTAGAGCGCGGGCGCAGAAAGTCCAGCATGGCGACGTTCTGTTGGGTCACTGGCGACCGACGCCCGAAGCATCGTGCAAGGGCGCCAATTGCCAAAATGGCTAAAACAGGCTGGTGGGTCCTGCCATTCTCTTTGCCATCGGGATGAAGGGCTAGTGGCGCCCCTTCCAGACGGCCACGAAGTCGCTGTCAGGCCCAGCTTTCGCTTTTGAGTTGGTCGATCGGCGGTGCCCTCGCGAAGGGTGAACCCACGCTGTGGCCTACCACCCTCGAAACGGGCGCGGGGAACCGTCCGCCGGCCGAGACAGGGCCTGTGTCCATGATCCTCGACCTTCATGGCCGATTGACGCGCAACCTTTGCCTCTCTGGCGCGCTGTCGAGGTAAGAACACGACGATGCCAGCTACGGCGGCTCCTCACGTGGTCGGTTGTTGCTCCTTGCGAACCGCGCACGTCCCTTTCCCTTCACACGGAGAATTCGCATGATGCTCGCAAAGGGCACGATTGTTGCCGTCGCTGACGGCGAGAAGCTCAACCTGTTTCGCAACGCCGGCGACGAGGTGCAGATGAAACTGGCCGCCTTGCCGCATCAGGCGGTGGGCGGCAATTCTGCCGCCAGCGGTGGCCGCCAGAGCAGATCGGGCAACCCTGATCAGGGGCAGGCTCTGGAGGACGGTTTCTCCGCGGGGATCGTCCAGTATCTCAACAGCCAGGCGCTCGAGGGCGGGATCGAGCACGTGGTGATCATCGCCGCGCCCCGTGCGCTTGGAGAGATGCGCAAGCACTACCACAAGGCGCTTTCGGCCAGGCTGCAGGGCGAGATCGCAAAGGACCTCACCGGTCACTCGATGTCCGATGTTGAGGCAGCGCTTGCTGCGGCGTGAAGCCCTAAGCCCGGCTCCTTATGGCCGAACCGATGAGACTCCACGATGACCGAGAATTCCGAGTCCACCACCGCGATCGAAGCTGAGGTCGTTGTCGTTCGGGCAGCCATGCCGCGCTGGATCGAGGAGACGATCGAACTCGTCGAACTTGCGGAAAATCGCGAGAGGGCGGGAAACAGGCTTAACCCCGACACTGCTGAGCGCTCCCGCAAATTGATCGTCGAGGTTGCCGAGTGGCAAGAAAGGCCGACCACCTGGCAGTCCCAAGACGTCAGCCCGCGCCTGCAAGCCGAGCTTCGTATCCTCAAGGCAACGCTCGATGCCTCGATGGACGAAGCCAACTCAGCGGCGAGAGAACTGAACCTTCAGTAGGTTTGCCGGCGGCATCTCCGCCGCCGGCTGAAGCCTACGCCGCTGCCTGCGCTCGCTGGTCAGTGGCGTTCAGCGCCTGGTTTCAAGGACGCTGACAGCACTTGGATATCCACAGCGAAGTCCTCGGCGATGTCGCGAAGTGGAAAGGAAAATACGGCCCTACCGCCCCCGCTACGGGGCGCAGGGGTCCGAGTGACCGCTTGGGGCCATGAGCGGACGTTCGCCCACGCGCCGTGAGAGGAACTATCAGAGGGTCGCCTGAGCGTAGTTGAAAGACTGCGGGGCGCAACTATCTGACTCGCTCGAAGACTTGCGACGACTCCACTACCGGCCAAAGTGTCGTCGACCGGCGGGGCACCACCAGGTCGCTACCACCCCAGAGGAGGCAGTAACTTACTCGTTCGCACTGTCATGTCTGTCTACGACGGGGCCACAATCTTCACCGCCGAGGGGGCTCCTTGTCAGCGAGACTACTTCCGATGCCGATCAATGCGCTCGGCCAGCTTTGGCATCGCCTCGCGGTTCGAGGTCATCGAGTAAAGATTGCAAATGGCCAATTGTGGAGCAGCTGACGGTCGCATTCAATTGCCGTTCAGGTCGCGTGGCGCAGCCTCAAACATTGCAAAGCCATGGAGGCGCAGATGAAAGCCATCGCCGTTTCCGCTCTGGTCATAGGAACTCTCATCGCAGCTACTCCTGCCTTCGCAATGAAGGGAATCGATGCGGCTCGTGCTTGCGAAGCGCGTTCCGACTGCCATGTCCATTATCGAGATGACGGATCAATTTTCATCGAAGCCGTTGGCGGTAATGTTGAGTGCGACGGCCCCCAGGCTGAGTGCTACGCTCTCAACCGCATTACTTCGACCAGGCCCCCGAAGACCACCCAAGGGCCAACGCTGTCCACGTCCTCAGGAAATGACGATGACGACGACGATCGCGATGGATCGGATAAGTTCACTGGGCCCAAAAGCGTTCGAGACGGCAGCCTGCCCAGGCCGATCCTTTAACTGATCTCTGAGCCACCGATAGTCCCTGTTCGGCGACCGTAAGGTGTGGCGCTTCCTACTCGGATCGCTCCGACGACCAGGGGAAGTTAATGTACTGGTCGCGCGTATCGTAGCAGATGTTTCCGTACATCCTGAGATAGGTGTCGCGGCGGGCTGAATCAGAAAACACGCCACCCGGATTGGCAAAGTCGGCCTCGTATTGAGCGAGGTTCTCCGCAGTGAGCGCGATGGGTAAGATGTCCATCGCCTGAGGGACGGATTTACCCTGCAACCAATCGGCGGCATATTCGCCCATCGCATAGCCAAATACTGGCGAGGACAGCGAGATGCTGGCCTTGTATGGACTGTCGCCGCGCTTGATCTCCGCGACCCCTTCGGGCTCGCCGTCGATGCCTCCCAGGAACTGATCGGGACGGTCCTTACCGGCGGCGCGCAGCGCCTCGAGCGCTCCCAGAACCACCGCATCGCCACCGAGAACGACGTCGATGTTGGTATTCGGGTTGGCCGACAGGATCATGTTCATGATCTCAAAGCCGCTTTGCTTGGTCACGGGCTGCGGGGCGATGTCGGCCAGGATATTGACGCCGGGCGATTGGGACAACCCATCACGCATCGCCGCGAACCTTGGCGCCAGGAACTGCATCGTGTCCTGAGTCAGCAGGACGACATTGGCTTTGCCGCCGAGGTTGTCGTTGATGTGCGCGATTGCAGCGTCGGTCAGCGCTTTGCCGGTGGCATATTGTGGCGCGTTCAGCAGCAGTGTTGCAGGCGGCGGCACGATGGTGCCGACGAAGGCGCCAGCCCAGATAGTGCGCTGCAGCACCGGCGCAAGAGTGACGGGATCGGATGACGTCGCAATGATGGCGCCCACATGCGCGGCCCGAAGAGCCTCGACCTCCTGCACGGCCTTAAGCACGTCGTTCTCTACCACCGTCCTCTGATAAGCGAGCCCGCGATCCTTCGCCGCTGCTTCAAGGCCGTCACTCACGCCCTGTAGGAACTCACGCTCGTTCTCCTGCACATAAGCGAGAACATTGTCCAGGCCGATTGGCTTGCTGCACGCGGGCGCCTGGGGATCGAATGCCGGAAGGACTATAGGTGCAGTGATGCCCTGCGGTCCATCTTGCGCACGCGACACGTTCGTATTGGCAAGTAAGGCCAGTGACACGATGATGAAAGTCGAGATCACGCGAACGGACATGTACGTTTAGCTCCGAGCACTTAGCCAAAGGAACGAGCGGCCGATGTATTCCTACCACTTCCACCCCCGCTTGAGCCACAGCAGTCGGCCGAGTGTTGCTGCCCCCCGCTTCACGGCAGATCGCGATCTGCGTGGCAACGTGGCACGGCCGCTATCAAGTTCCTGGCCGGCTTGTCGGAGCGCGTGATCGCTGAAATCATGGATTGGGAAAGAGTAGGCCGTCGGCCGACTCCGCCGGTATGGAGCGCCAGACAGGCGGCATTGAACGGGAAAGTCCACCGCGGCACATCAAGAGAAGCATCGTCCGGATATGCGGCAAGGCTTTACGGTTTGTCGGCGAATGACCACGCAGGCCAACCGCCGCGTCAGACGATGGTCTCGAATCGCAACGTCCTAACGGTGTTGCCCTGGTCGTCAGTGACTTCCATCCACTGACCTGTCGGCAGGACTTCTGGCTCGTTGGCCACAATCTGGCGGGCGTCGTGCACTGCTGCCCGGACGGCGTCAGTGACGTCGCGGACGTCGAGGCCCTTACGGTCTTCAAAGACCGTGTCGCCGCGCCGAACGTGGAGGAAGAATTTGGACATGACCGGGCTTACGCCTGCGGTGCCAGCAAGTCCCACGAATACGGAGTTAGTAAGTGGCAATGACCGACGTCTATGGTGCGTGGAACCAGCACCCTAGTCCCCGTGCAAAAGGCGTCCCGGTCACGAATAGACGCCTTATTATACGACCCTGGACACCTATGGGGTGATAGGGTCGCGCAGATCGGGCCCGAAAACGCTACCGCCGAGTAGCGACGCCGCCCGCGGAAAGACCAATGACACAAGTATCAACTGTTAGACCGCTTTCGGGCGGAGAATGGCTGCCATGGGCCGTCGTACTGTTCCTGGTCGGCACCCTGTTAATCACAGGGCTCGTTAGTCCTGCTGGTTATTTGGCCTCGATGTAGCTCTGCACCATCGCGGAAGGTGCACGTTCGATTCCCTGCCTGAACTGCGAGCGTCCCTCGCCAGGTTGGTCACGTTCTCTGCAAAGCATTGCTGGACTTCCAATTACAATGAGCGCCTTGTGCCTTGCTGGCCGCTTAACTCAAGCGCTGCTTGGCCTCTAACTGCCGAGGACCGTTGTCGCACGAGGCCGCGTTAGCGCGGCGACGGTTCTTTGCGGGTTCTGCCTTTCGCGACAGCATTCAGGTCGAACACGATGCGCTCCCGGACGATGCCTATCGCATGCTGGACCGCCGCTAACTGGCTCAGCCGCGTTGAGGGATCTGGCGTCTCGGGGTCGGCCGCCGTTGAGAGCTGCGACTCGTGACACAGGTCGCGACGCGCCTTCCTCGATCGTCGCGCTGGGTTCGTGACAGTTCGCCCGGATGCACCGCGGTCTGCCCTCAGTAATTCAATATGGTGGAACCGGCAGTTGTCTCAGCTACCCGTACGGGTGTCCATGGCTGCGAGTAGAGCGGGTATCTTGATCGTCGCAAAATTCGAAAATGTGTCGGATACCGCGTAGGGCAGCACGATCCGGTTCCCGTGTCGCATCGCGCCGCAAGTATAGACCACATTGGGCACGTAGCCCTCGCGCTGCGAGGGATCGGGATGCACCAGCGGGATACGTGACCTCGCAAGTACCTTGGTCGGATCAGCCTTGTCGAGCAATGCGGCACCTATCGAATACTTGCGCACGGGACCGACGCCGTGAGTGAACAACAGCCAACCCTCGTCGAGTTCGATCGGTGATCCGCAATTGCCGATCTGCACGAACTCCCAGGGATATTCCGGCTTGAGGATCGGCATACCACCCTCCCATATGTGGAGGTCATCGGAGGTCACGAGATAGAGGTTCTCGTTGTCCTGCCGCGCGATCATAACGTACTTGCCATCGATACGGCGGGGGAACAACGCCATGCCTTTGTTGCGCGCCGCGCTTCCCTGAAGCGGCGTCATACGGAAGGATACGAAGTCGGTCGTCTCGATGAGTTCCGAGCGGATGGCCTTGCCGTCATACGCCGTGTAGGTGGCGTAAAATTTGCGCGTCCCGTTGTCGTCGAAACTCACGAACCGGGCGTCTTCGATGCCATTGGACTGGGCAGCGGTCACCGGGAATATGACGCGCTCGCTGATGTCCTCGCCCGCTGTGAACTGAATTTCCGTCGGTCCATCACCGGGCCAGGCGATAGTTGACATGACACGCGGCATGGCCGCGAGCCGCGTTGTGGGGTCGATCGACACGCTGCCGTCCTTGGTAATGGTCCCGGCCCGGAAGGTGAGCGACGAGACATGCCCCTCGCCGACGGCCCTCAGGCTCAAAATGAAGCGGAGGCCACCCTTGGGCGCCAGAGACTGGTCGGGGTGCGTTACGATGCTCGGGTTAAACAGAGCCGAGGCCTCGAACGAATACTCGTTGAGGAAGTAAGCCCCGATCAGCCGACGCTGCGTCGGGCTGAATGGCGCGTGCTCTGCCAGCGCCTCTTCCATCTCGTCGGCGCGTGACTCGAATGTTGCGAGCAGGTTGCGATGCCGCCCCTCGAAATTCTCAAGCACATCGGCGAGCTGGTTCGCAGCGGCGACCTCGTCGAGCGCGAGGACGCGATCGACGATGTGGTTTGCTCTGGTCTTGTCGTTTGGTCGAAGGTGCCGGGGCTCGGTCTCCGGCTTGAAGCGCCGGACGATCACCCGTGCAGGGTCAGGCCGAAGGTAGAGTGCTTGGCGGTTGAGAAACTTGGCTTGCGGCAAGGCGGCCTCTCGGCTGGCGAAGGGAATGGGGAGTGGTTGGTTCGCGCGTCGGCGCTCGGATGCCGGCTCGGGTAGCGTTCATCCGGTCGAGACGGCGGATGTCAGCGAGGCTCAGCAGGTAGGACAGGACCGACTCGGCGCCACAGTTTTCGTTGCGCCGGTCCGGATGCAGACCGTCACGACAGCTTCCGGTCTCGACGTCGACAAGCGGTTCGCCGAGATCATTCTTGCCGAGGAACCACGAGAAAGCGTGCCCGGCAGCGGGTTCCCACTTGCTCTCGCCCGTCGCCCCGTATGCTGCGACACAGGCGGCAATAGTGGCAGCGGCCTCAACTGGCTGCTGATCGAATGCACGCGGCACCTCGCGCACATCTGCAAAGCCCTCGGTGCCAACAGGCTGGAACAAACCGGAAGCGCTGGTTTGACGCTCCAACAGCCAGCCCAAGGCGCGGAGGCCGGTATCAAGGTAAGCACCGACGCCCGTCGCCTTGCCGGTCAGGATCATCGCCTCGCAGAGACGCGCATTGTCGTAGGCGAGGCCTTCCTCGAACCAGACCCAGTTGGGCGTCTCGACTTGCTGGAACAGCACGAGCAGGCGATCGGCAAGGCGTAGCCGCAAAGCGCTGGCAGCGGGATCGGAAACGGCCGCGCAGTAATTGTGGAGACCCAGCAGAGTGAATGTTGCTGCGCGCGGCGAGTCGAAGCTCTCCGCGATTGCGTAGGCATCGGAAAAAAGCTGCTCTGCCCAGCGCCGCCGCGAGCGGTTCTCGTCGTGCCGCGCTGTGGCCCCAAGTGCCCAAAGGGTGCGGCCATGACTGTCCTCCGAGCCCTGCTCCTCGAGCCAGCTTCGCTCGAAACTCATGAAGTTCCGGAACCGCTTGATGTCGGCGTTCCATGCGTGCTGGACGAAGGCGGCATAGCGCGATGTGATGGTTTCGCCGATCTGTTGCTCGCCGAGCTTGGCCAACATCGTCGTAAGGAGAAGCGCCCGCGCATTGTCGTCGACGCAATAGCCGTGGCGCCTGTCAGGCACGGTGAACAGCGCGTGCTGCAATAGACCGGTATCGTCCGTCATGACTTCAAGATGCCCCAGCCCGATTGACGGCGTCGAGCGGGTTGCCTGAGCGGTGCCCGCCCCCACTACGGGACCGACTGCCATGGAGCGAACGGACTCGAAGGTCGCGAGATAGCGGTCTGCCGTTTCCTCCCAGGTCATCGAGCGGCTCGCCTTGAAAGCACGGCGGCGCATCGCCTGGCGGCGCGGCTCATCCGCCAGCAGGCCCGCAATGGCGCTGCCCGTTGCCGCGGCATCGCCGAACGGCACGAGGCAACCGCGACCGTCGGCCAGCAGCTCCACAGCGTGCCAGTATGGCGTCGAAACCACGGCCTTACCTAAGCCGAAGGAATAGGCCAGTGTGCCGGAGGTCATCTGCTCGCGATTGAGATAAGGCGTCACGTAGATGTCGCACATGGAAATGTGCTGGAGCAGTGTCGGCCGGTCGACGAACTGATCGAGAAAGATGACACGGTCGGCGATACCGAGAGCGGCAGCGCGCGCGACGAGGCTCTCGCGATAGCACTCGCCCTGTTCCCGCACCAGGTTGGGATGCGTGGCGCCAAGCACGACGTAAACCGCATCAGGTTTCACGGCCAGCACCGCTGACATCGCATCGATCATGACTTCAATGCCCTTGTTTGGCGAAAGTAGCCCAAACGTTAGAATGACGGTCTTGTCGGCAAAGCCGAGTGCGGCCTTGGCCGCGTCCGGCTCGACAAAGTCAAAGTCGGGGATGCCATGGGCGATGACCTCAATCTTTCCCGGATCGATCTGATAGCGCTCGATGAGTAGTTTGCGACCCATCTCGGCCATGACGATGACCCGCGCGGACGCAGCGATGATCCGCGAGAAGACGCGCCGCTGTGCCGCATTGGGGTCAGTTAGCACGGTGTGAAGCGTAGTGACGACGGGCACTGTCAACCGGTCCAGCAATGCTAGAATGTGGGCGCCGGTGTCGCCGCCGAAAATGCCGAACTCGTGCTGCAGCGACACGACATCGAAGCTGCCGCGATTAATGAACTTGGCTGCATCGACATAGTCACGCAGCGAGTCGGCCCGCACCTCGAACTCGACGGTGGGAGGATAGTTGTAGTTGCGATCGCCGTCGTTCATGGCGATGATAGATGTCGATCCCTTGGGCAGGCCATCGGCGAGCGCCTGCTGCAGATCGGTAGTGAAGGTGGCAATGCCGCAGCGGCGTGGCAGCGAATTGCCGATGAGTGCGAGGCGTGGGAGCGATCTCATGACCGGCCGCTCCAGGGCCGCGGGGCCGAATGCTCGAACGCAGGCTCTTTTCCCCATTCGGGAAAACGGGCGATCATGGCGTCGGTATCTTCGCCGTTGCGTGAGCGCAGCAGGTCCGGCAGCGCTTCGCTTGCTGCATAAGCGATCAGGCACTTCAGACCATCGGCGCCCGCGCGCAGCCCGACTCGCTGGTTCTCGATGAACAAAGCTTCGCCCGACCTGACACCGAGCAGATCGAACTTTGCGTCTCCCCCAAGGAGCAGCAGCCAGGTCTCGCTCTCGGCATTGATCTCCCAGCGCGAATTGGCGGCAAGGTCGACCTGTTCGAGCACGAAATAGGGGCTCGTCGCCATCACCAGCCGGGCATCGCTGAGCCGTACCGGGCTCGCCTGCAGCGGCGCCGGGCCCGCATGAGCAGCAGCAACGGCCCCATCGAGATGCAGGCCGCGTGCGCGGCCGTAGTCGAACATGCGGAAGGTCGCATCGCTGCGTTGCTGGATCTCTGCGATCACCAGACCTGCCCCGATGGCGTGAATGGTCCCGGCCGGAACCAGCCTAGCCTGCCCCGCCGCTATGCTTTGCCAGTGGACGAAATCAGGAATCGTGCCGTCCTCGATAGAGGTGCGCAACTGCGACGCGGTGAGGTTTCGCTTGAGGCCGAGCGCCAGTTCGGCATTCGGTGTTGCCTCCAGCACATACCAAGCCTCTGTCTTGCCGTGCGGTAGCCCGACTTGGCGGGCCAGGGCGTCATCGGGATGGACCTGAACGGACAACCGCTCGTCCGTGAACAGCAGCTTCAGCAACAGTGCCGGCTCTGGCGCTGTCGGGTCTGCGCGCTGGAACCACAACTCCCCGATGGGTGATCCATCATGGCCGAGCTCGCTCCACGGGCGCAGATCGGTCCGCCCCCAAGGCTTGCGCATGATATGTTCGGAGGCGATTTCCAAAGTCATCGTCATTACCTCGCGACTGAGACAGCAGGTTGCGGACAGTGCGGAATGATATAGCTCAGGCCCGCCTCTTGTTGGTGCCCGGTCCTGCACCAGCCTTTGCCAGTAGGCCGTCATTCGGCTGCACCGCGATGGGAGCCTTAATCTTTTTGGGCTTCTTGGCTTCCTTGTTGCCATGCTTCTGGCTCTTGGCCATTGCGGTCTCCTCTGCACCTAAGTGCTCGTACTGTGGGACGGTTCAGGCGAAACACATCGTCTCCAGCGACCCAAAGTGGGCTGCCGGTTAGAACGATGCTCAATTCACGCTAGAGTTCGGACGACTCATCGCAGCTGCGACGCTACCCAATTGGGCGCGAACCTCGGATCAGTCCCATGCGCCTATTCCCTAATGTTGTCCAAACTATTCGCCGCGATCGGCATCATGCCACCCCTGCGTTTCGCGACGGAACCAGTCGCTTGGGCGCAATCGCTACTAATTGTTTGGAGAAGAGGCGGTCAGCACCTATGTATGAAACAGGCACGGTGTCGTAGCCGACGTCACTCCGTTCAGACTGCTGCGGAGAACAGGGCGGCCCCATCATGCGGAGGCAGCCTCTGAAAGTTCCAATGTTCAGCGACAACCGCAGGGCTCAACGTAATTGCTATGCGCACCATCGCGCGCACCGTTCCTTCGGCCGTCCAGCCGACGTCACACATGTAAAGCGTCTTTCGGCCCTCAGCGGCACCGACGCCTCTGCACTCAATCAGCGGGTGCGCGCGGGCCCCATCTGGTTTGTCCCGAAAGGCGTCGCACCGCACATTGATCGAGGGGTGTCGAACGATGCTTAAGGCAGAAGCGGAGCGAGAGTGCATCCGCAGGTGGCGGGACCTGCCCAAGGGACTCCGGTCGACCCAGGGGCAGGCGGCATCATTCGCTCGTGTGCTGATGGATGATGTGGACTTCCACACCAGCGGAGATCGCTACACCTTCATCAGCGGATGGCTACAACGCGATCTGCTTCTGCGAGGAGGGCTGTAGAATGGCGCACTCTCACTATGTGCTGGACCTCTACTATCCCGGAGAGGGCGATATCGATCTGCTGCGCCGCGAAGTGATGCGGATTGAGGCGCGTGACGACGTCGCGGCTATCGAGGAAGGTATTCGGATCAGCGGATGGCGACATCCGGTTCGGTTCGACGTTCGCGCCATCACCAATTCAGCGCGAAAGGGAGACCGGCTGGTGCACACGGCAGCAACCGCGGACGAAGGTCAGCAGGCGAAGGCGGCCGCCGGTGACACTATCGTGCTCGGGGGCTCTAAGTCAGAGAGCCCACAAAGATCGTCCAGTTCTTAGAGATGCGTCAGCGTGGGCCTCTGCCCCTGGCGACGGCCTTCCCCAAGTTGCGTCGAGAACAGGGCCGATCATCGCGGTTGATGGGTTCGGCCGGAACGGGCTTCAGCATCCCGCCCAACAACGGGAGGTAGGCGCGCGGTGAGCACCAAGCCTCCCAACTTAAGGGCCGCAGCACCCAGATCGGCGCGATCGGCAGGACCGCGCACGACCTGGGCGAGTGTCTCGCCAATCCCTATTTGCTTGGAAACCGCCGCGCGATCAGCTGGGCCACAGTTGTGATCTCCGCTCCATCGTAGGCCTGGCCGCGCTTGTTCCGGTTGTCGACCATCCAGACATTGGCCGCGGCCCGATCGGGAAATGTCTTGGCGTCCGCCCAGTCGCGGCTGAAGCGGGCGCTGCCGTCCAGCTGCTTCTTGCTGCCGCTTAGAAAGACCATGCTCCGGGCGGGACTGGGCCAGATGGCTCCGTTGCCACGCCAGATAACGAACAGGTCCGGCGCCAGCGCCGGATAATCGGCAGCGTCTTTGGGAAGCATCTTCATTCCTTGGCGGCACGCGTCGGCGCATCCAGCGCTGGAACATGCTACGATATGAGAAGGCGTCCACCTCGAACCGCCGACACGCATGGTGCATGGCGGTCGGCGGCCGAAGGTTGAGGGCCAGCTATGTGCCCTGCACAGTCACGCGCTTGCGGTCGGACAATAGCAACACAATTCACTCTCAGCCGCCGATACGCTGGCGGGGGGGTTCATCGCGGCGGCAGAGGGGCTGTCTGGGGCTCGGCAAATATCACGCTCGAGCGTCGATCGCCGAAATGTCCGGTACCTGGTGGAGGGATCAGGTCACTTTCGCATCCTGTCGGCTCGATCCGAACTTGCCAAGCCCGTCTAGCAGCTAGGGTGTGCGACCGAACCCCCCACCATGGTTCAGATTAATGGTGAAAGGCGAAGCGCCGTATCCCTGAACGTCGAACCCGTATCAGGTGGGGCGGCGTCCTTCTCAGCCGCAACTGTTGGACGTTGAGGTCGTCAGGGCCACCTGGCGGCCTTACTTCAATGCGATGAGTGTCTATGGCCGCGACAAACATATGGACCGAATATCATCTGACCAACGGTGGTTGGGTCGCCGGAACGCGAAACCACGAGTTTCGCATCGAGCGTGACCGGCCATCGAACGCCGTCCGAACCGTCAAAGTCAGAGATTTCTACGCTACGAGCTTCGGCACTCAGCACACACGGCACGTTATCTGGCAGAACCCCACGGCGGGCGCGCAAATTGACCGCCTGATCGCGATGTTCGGAGACGCTCCAGATATCGCCTAGCCCGCCAGGAAGGCGACGTAAGCCACTGGTGTCCCCGCCGCCGTTGTGCCCCTGTAGCGGTACCCAACCAGCACGCGGCTGTACAGGCCCGCTATGCCGAGGCTGCAGGGTAAGCAATAGCAAACGCACTATCGCCCCGGGTGGAAGCGAGCCGCCCCTCGCTCTCGATCCAGTCAGCGATCGCCTGCACCTCGGGAAGGTAATCTCTCAGGTCCGAGGTCTCCAGATAGTGACGGGCGGTGATCCCTTGTGGAACGTGGTTCGTCAACAACTCGAGCTTTGCAATATCCAGGCGGCATGCCTTCGCACCTAGGGTCACGAACGTTCGTCGAAGGTCGTGTGGACTGAGGCGCGACATCCCAATCGCCTTGCTGAACCGTTCGAGGGGTGCTCGTGTATCCGTTATGTGGCCAAGTTTGCTGCGGCTATTGAAGACGTATGTTCCGCGACCCTTCCCCTTGCGCGAACTAAGGATTGCAGCGGCTTGGGAGGATAGCGGCAGCCAGACCGGATGCCGGTTCTTGGGATCAGGTAGGTGCCACCAGCAATTGGTCGGATCGCTGGCGTCAAGGTTGACTCGATCCCAGGTGAGCTTTGCGCCTTCATTCCTGCGGGCGCCTGTTAGTAGTAGGAACATGACAAGTTCGGTGCCCGTCTGCGCGTCATCGCTCCAGGGGATTTGCCGAAGCCGGCAGAGGAAATCCCAAAACTCACCTACGCGACGGCGTTCGATGTGACGAGTACGGGGAGGCGAGGGTCTCAACTCCCTCTTCAGAATTGAGACAGGATTGTACTCAATGAAGGGCCGCCCTTCTGGGGTTGTGTATTCGGTGCGAGCGAAGTTGATCAAGGTACGAAGTGTGACTGTGGCTATCGACGCCTGAACAGGCGCAGGACCGCCCCCGCGTATGCCCTTAGTCGCCACGTCATCATAGCGACGACGAACGTCTGCTGAGGTAATCGCCGCGATGGGCTTATGTAGGAACTCGCCCCACATCAATTCGACATGCCGCTTCATTTCGGACTTGGTCGTTTCTTTGAGCATTCCCGGCCGCGCGATGTAGATATCAGCAACTTCCCGCAGCGTTATGCGCAGGACAGCTTCCTGCCGCCGAAGGTATCGTGGGTCGTCGCCCATCCGCATGGTCCGAAGGGTCTCTCTAGCTGCATCGCGGCCCTGGTCCAGCGTAAAAATCCCGTAGGCACCGATGGTCAAGCGCGCCGCTTGCTTTTCGCCACCAACTCGCCCCTGGCAACCTCCGCTACGGGTGATGGCTCGCCCCCCAGCAACGTCGCTGCAAGCGGTTCCGGCGGCTACCAGCCGGGGAGGGTGTGATGGCCCT
>JBEBHC010000455.1:0-1040 GCA_040081185.1 Devosia sp.
AGCAATTCCGCCTTGAACCGCTCGCGCGACGCTTCCAGTCGAGCCGCTTCCGCCATCCGCGCGCGTTCAGCGATCACGCTCACCAGCACGCCGACAACAACGAACAGCGCCAGCGCCCCCAAGTCCTGCGGCCGCGCCACCGCCAGCGTGACGCGCGGTTGCACAAAGAGAAAATTGATCGCCGCCACACTCAGCACCGAAGCGCCTAGCGCCGGCCCAAGCCCGTAGCGCATCGCCGCAATCACGATCGGCACCACAAAGAACAAAGATAAACTCTGCGGATCGAGCCATTGCTCGCCGAACCGCGCTAGCACCGCCGCAACGCCGACCATCGCCGCCGTCACAGCAGCCGGCCGCACCAATGCGCGCCACGCGAAAGAGTCAGCCCCGTTGCTCATGCCCCGAATCTGGCCCCGCACGTGGCGCCGCGCAACCACATGGAATCTTTATGCCCATCGCGCCCATCTCCGGCCGATGACCAGCATCACCGCCGACGCGAACCCCGCAGCCACCGATCACACCAAACGCGGCTTCTGGGGCCTCACCCTCGCCGCCATCGGCGTCGTCTACGGGGACATCGGCACCTCACCGCTCTACGCCTTCCGCGAGTCCATCAGCCACGTCGTCCAGCGCAACGGCGGCGCCACCAGCACCGAAATCATCGGCGTTGTCTCACTGATGCTGTGGTCGCTGATTGCGGTCGTGACCATCAAGTACGCCACCATCCTGCTGCGCCTCGACAACCGCGGCGAAGGCGGCACGCTTTCATTGATGGCGTTAGTCCAACGCGCACTCGGCAAGCGCACGCCGCTCATCCTTATCATCGGCCTCGCCGGCGCCGGTCTCTTCTACGGCGACGCCATGCTGACGCCGGCAATCTCCGTGCTCTCCGCCGTTGAAGGCTTAGCCGTTCTCCCCGGCCTCACCGGCCACGTTGAACCTTTCATCATGCCGGTGACGCTCGGCATCCTCATCGCACTCTTCCTCGTGCAACGGCACGGCTCCGGCATCGTGGGCGCCTGGTTCGGACCGATCTGCAT
>JBEBHC010000218.1:0-4183 GCA_040081185.1 Devosia sp.
GTGTCGGGGCGACGGGCCTTGGGGCTGCGACGGGAATGACCGGCGCTGCCTCGGGTGCCTTGGGGAAATCGAACCTGGCGGCCGGTGCGCTGGTGGTCACCGGCGCCGGCTGGTCCATGCCAGGAATACGAATGGTGCCCGTAGCAGCTGCGCGGGGCGGTTCGGCGGGCATCGAAATGGTGGCCGGCTGCGGTGCCGAAGCCGCTATGGCGGCCCCCTCCATGCCCGGAATACGCAGGTTTGGCGTCGCCGGTGCAGGTTCGGGCACCACGGTCAGCGGCGGCATCGGGGCGAGATTACCCACCGGCTTCACCGGCACCGAGGCGCCCGGAGAAGTCTGCATGAGCTTTGCCAGCTCGGAGATCAGATCGTCTGACTTATCGCCCGGTTCGGACATCTGCTGCAGTCCCGCTGGCGGCATAGGTAGCGCTCACTCGAAGGTATGACCCCGTTCCCGGCACCCCCGCCGGGAGCTTGTCAACCATCACGCCAATACGCCCGAATTATGAAAGCTCATCTGGAGCCGACACACCCAACACCGTGAGGCCATTGACCAAAACCCGCCTGACGGCGCTCACGAGCGCGAGTCGCGCCAAAGTCACTGTCGGGGTTTCAGGGTTAACAAATCGTAACGAATTGTCTTCCTTCCCCTTCGCCCAGAACCCGTGGAAGGCAGCCGCTAGTTCATAAAGGTAGAATGCAATGCGGTGCGGCTCATGCGCAAGGGCTGCCGCAGCGATGGTCCGCGGATACTGGGCCAGCGCCCGGATGAGTTCCAGATCGGCCGGCGATGAGAGCAATTCAACGGGCGCCCTGGCCAGCGCGGCATCGCTCAGGTCGAGCGCCGGCAACTGCTCCGCCGCCTGGCGGAACACCGAATGCGTCCGCGCATGGGCGTACTGCACATAGAACACCGGATTGTCGCGGCTCTGTTCCTTGACCAGCGCGAAGTCGAAATCCATCGAGTCGTTATTGCGCCGATAGAGCAGCATGAACCGTGTCGCGTCGGCGCCGACTTCGTCCACGACATCGGCGACGGTGACGAGGTCACCCGACCGCTTGCTCATCTTGACCGGCTCGCCGTTCCGCAGCAGCCGCACGAGCTGCATGATCGGCACGTCGATGGTGGCTGTGTTGTTCGACACGGCGCGCACGGCGGCCTTCAGCCGGCTGACATAGCCGGAGTGGTCGGCGCCGAGGACGTTGAACATCTGCGTAAAGCCGCGCAGGAACTTGTTCCGGTGATAGGCGATGTCTGCCGCGAAGTAGGTGTAGGACCCATCGGACTTCACCAAAGCGCGGTCGACATCGTCGCCATACTGCGTGGCGCGGAACAGCGTTTGCTCCCGCTCCTCGTAGTCGTCGTCGACCTGGCCCTTCGGCCGCTCGAGCGTGCCCTGATAGACCAGGCCCTGGTCCCGCAACCAGGCCAGCGTCTTTTCGATGTCGCCGCCCGTCCCGTGCAGCGTCTGTTCGGAGAAGAATACGTCGTGCCGGATACCGAGATTGGCGAGGTCGGTCTTGATGAGCTCCATCATGGCCGAAAGGACGCGCGGCTTCACGATCGGCAGCCACTCGCTCTCGGGCTTGCCCAGGAGACTTTCCTTGAACTCGTTCGCGAGGTGTTCACCGACCGGGACAAGGTAGTCGCCGGGATAGAGACCCTTGGGGATCTCGATCGTCTCGCCGAGCGCTTCGCGGTACCGCAGGAAGGCCGACCGGGCGAGCACATCCACCTGCCCGCCCGCATCGTTCATGTAGTACTCGCGCGTGACGGCGTAGCCGGCATGTTCCAGCAGCGCGGCTAGCGCATCGCCGAATACCGCGCCCCGGGTATGGCCCACGTGCATCGGGCCGGTGGGATTGGCCGACACGTACTCTACGTTCACCTTTGTCCCGTGACCGAGATCGGGCCTGCCGAAAGCGGCGCCCTCCTGCTGGATCGATGTGAGCACCCTGTGCCACGCCATCGGCCTGAGCCGGAAATTGATGAAGCCCGGACCGGCGACCTCGACACTCGCGACATCGGGATCGGACTTGAAATGCTCGACCAGCGCCGTCGCGACTTCCCGCGGATTCTTGCCGAGCGGCTTCGCCACCACCATCGCGGCGTTTGACGACAGGTCGCCATGCGCCGGATCGCGCGGCGGATCGACCGCGGTGCGGCCGAGCAGGTCGGCGGACACATCGGGGTAGAGCGACTGAAGCGCTGCCGCCACCCGGGCGGCGAAATCGGCATAGATATCCATGGGAACCTCGGCGGGAAGCCGCGCTGGCCCTAGCGCAACGGTCCTGTGCCGTCAAACAGCCGCGCATACTCGGCCTCGGCATAGGGATCGGTCATTCCCGCAATGTAGTCGGCGATGATGCGTGCCCGTGCCGCATCCGTCGGCGCGGCGGCGGCGGCCACACCCCAGCGGCCCGGCATGTCGCCTTCGACCAGATAGCGGGCGAACAGCGCCGCCACGAGCTTCTCGCTGCGGCGGACCGGTTCCATGACGGCATCCGAGCGATAGACACGTTCGAACATGAAGGCCTTGAGACCTTTTTCGGCCGCGGCGAAGGCGGGCGAAAAATGGACGAGCGCCCTGCCCGCGAGCCGGACATCGTCGGCGGAGCGCGGTGCCGCCGCGGACAGCTCGGACTCCGCCGTCGCGATGACATCCTCGACACCGCTGGTGATCAGGCGGCGCTGCAGCTCATGCGCCTGGCGGCTGCGGTCGATATCCGGCCAGCGCGCCAGCACGTCGCGGACGAGCGGCCCAACGAGCGGGACGTCGCGCAAGTCCTCGAGCTTGATGAGATCCGCGCGCAAGGCGTCATCGATGTCGTGCGCGTTGTAGGCGATGTCATCGGCAACGGCCGCGGTCTGGGCCTCGAGGCTCGCATAGCTGGACAGCATGAGATCGGCGCTGGCGGAGATCTCGTAGAGGCCGAACGGCAGCCACTCGTGGACGTAGCGGCCGACCGGGCGATCGTCGTCGTCGACCAGCGGCCCATTGTGCTTGAGGATGCCCTCGAGCGCCTCCCAGCTCAGGTTGAGCCCGTCGTGTTCGGCGTACCGATTTTCGAGCAGCGTGACTACGCGGATCGCCTGCATGTTGTGGTCGAAGCCGCCGAACTCGCGCATCTTCTCGTGCAGCACGCGCTCGCCGGCATGGCCGAACGGCGTGTGGCCGAGATCGTGCGCCAGCGCCACCGCTTCCGCGAGGTCCTCGTTGAGCCGCAGCGCCCGGGCGATGGACCGCGCCATCTGGCTGACTTCGAGCGTATGCGTCAGCCGGGTCCGGAAGTGCTGGCCCTCGTGATGGAGGAACACTTGGGTCTTGTGCTGCAGTCGCCGGAAGGCCGCGGAGTGAATGATCCGGTCGCGATCGCGCTGGAATTCCGAGCGCGTCGGGCTGGCCGAGGTGGCGTGAACCCGCCCCCGGCTTTGGGCCGGATCGGCGGCATATGGCGCCTGATCGCTCATCGGACCCTTTCCATCGGCAAATAACGATATTACATTGCGCCTGCAGGCGCTGCTGCGCCGCTAGGACAGATCATGACTGAAGCCGCTTTAGCATCCCACGATGTGGTTCTGACAGATCGCGCCGCAAAGCGCATCGGCCGCGTGCTCTCCAAGCAGCCCGAGGGCACAGTGCTGCGCATCGTGGTGGCGGGTGGTGGCTGCTCGGGCTTTCAGTACGAATACAAGCTCGTGAAGGAAACACCCGCCAACGACGATCTCGTTCTGGCCAAGGACGCGGCCACCGTCCTGATCGACGCGATGAGCCTCGAATTCATGGGCGGCGCCGAGATCGACTATGTCGATGACCTGATCGGCCAGAGCTTCCAGATCAAGAACCCCAACGCCGTCGCCTCCTGCGGCTGCGGCACGAGCTTCTCAGTCCAGCTCTAGTCGGCCCACTCCATCCTCTGAAAAGCACAACACCTCCGCCGTGAAGCGGAGGTGTTGCGACATTCCCGAGTGCCCGACTCAATACAACAGGCACCCGGGAAATTGATTCAGGGGCGAGTTCACCCCTGGCATTGGCTACCGGACGAGCCACTGCTGCCCGACGAGCCACTGCTGCCCGACGAGCCGCCTCTGCCCGACGAACCGCTGCTGCCCGACGAGCCACTGCTGCCCGACGAGCCACTGCTGCCCGACGAACCGCTGCTGCCCGACGAGCCACTGCTC
>JBEBHC010000219.1:0-4179 GCA_040081185.1 Devosia sp.
GACCACGGGGTCTGGCCGATGGGGGAGTCCGCAGGGACGGGTACGAACGCGCCGGCCCAGTCGAGTTGCGACGCGAGGGCTTCGCCGATCTCCAGCAACGAGGGCGCGTCGGGATCGCCGCAGTTCAGGACGCGGGTGGCGGGTGTGTCGATGGTCGCGCGGATGGCGCGGGCGAGGTTGATGCTCGCTGTGGTGTGGAACAGGGCACCGCCACCGCCGGCCAGCGGGACACGGCTGCGGCCATCGAGCATGCGTTTGACGAACCACCATTCCCGCGGATGCTTGGCGTTGATGCCGTGGATGGCGCAGGGGCGCAGGATGGTGACCGGACGCGTGGCGCCGGCGAGGTGTTGCTCGAGTTCTACCTTGGCTCGCGAGTAGGAGCCCGTGCCGGGTTCGATGGTGGCCGCGGTCTCGCGGATCGGGCCGGCAAATTCGGGGAAGCCGGTTTCGCCGGCGGTGTCGAGGCTGCGGCCCTGCGGATCCGCGTAGACACTCGCAGATGAGATCACGGCGAGGATGCCCGTGAGGTCGGCCAGCGAGAGCAGCTGGTCGCCGTGCGCGCCGTTGAAGGCCACCATGTCGATGAGAGCATCGGCGCCGGTGCCGAGAGCGGAGCGCAGTGCTTCCGTGTCACCGCGATCCAAGGCGACGATCTCGGCGCCGGCGGGGACATTTTCGGCCGGGCGCTTACCGGTGTGGCTGAGCGTGACGCGCCAACCGGCGCGCAGCAGTTCGGCCGCGGTGGCGATGCCGATCATTCCGGTGCCGCCGATGATGAAGGCGGTGCGTGCCATGATCAGGGGGCCGGCTGGAAGTAGTCCTGCAACGGCTTCACCGTGAGGTTGCCCTGCTGATAGCCGATGATGCCGGCAACCGCGGCTTCCGCACCGGGGATGGTGGTGTAGTAGGGGATCTTGCCCATCAGCGCGGTGCGGCGGATGTCGCGGCTGTCGCTGACGGATTTCTGGCCCTCGGTGGTGTTGATCACCAGCTGCACGCCGCCGTTCTTCATCGAGTCGACGATGTGCGGGCGGCCCTCAGCGACCTTGTTGACCTTCGTGGCGACGATGCCGTTGTCGTGCAGGTAGCGATAGGTACCTGCCGTGGCGACGATCTTGAAGCCGGCGGCTTCGAGGTCGCGCATCATCGAGCGGATCAGTGGCTTGTCGTCGTCGCGCACCGAGACGAACACAGTGCCCTCGCGTGGCACTTTGGAGCCCGAGCCGATCTGCGACTTGGCGAAGGCGAGCGCGAAATCCATGTCGAGACCGATGACCTCGCCGGTCGATTTCATTTCGGGGCCGAGCACGGTGTCGACGCCGGGAAAGCGGTTGAAGGGGAACACGGCCTCCTTGACGGCGATGTGCTTGAGCGGGGTCTCGGCGAGATTGAAGCTGGCAAGCGTTTCGCCGGCCATGATGCGCGAGGCGATCTTTGCGATGGGCTTGCCGATGACCTTGGCGACGAAGGGCACGGTGCGCGAGGCGCGGGGGTTCACTTCGAGGATGAACAGGGTGCCGTCCTTGAGCGCGAACTGAACGTTCATCAGGCCGCCGACCTTGAGAGCGAGGGCCAGCTCTTTGGTCTGGCGCTTGAGTTCGTCGATGATCTCGGGGCGGAGGGTCTGTGGGGGCAGAGAGCAGGCGCTATCACCGGAGTGGATGCCGGCTTCTTCGATGTGCTCCATGATGCCGCAGACGAAGACGTCCGTGCCATCGCTCAGGCAATCGACGTCGATCTCGATGGCGCGCGACAGGTAGGAGTCGAACAGCAGAGGATTGTCGGAGAGGACCGAGTTGATTTGGCCAGTCTTGTCGTTGGGGTAGCGCAACAGGATGTCCGGCGGGACCAGCGAGGTCAGGGTGCCCTGCACGTAGTTCTCGAACTCGTTGGGGGCGCGGACAATCTCCATGGCGCGGCCGCCCAGCACGTAGGACGGGCGGATCACCAGCGGATAGCCGAGACGATCGGCGACGATGCGCGCCTGTTCAAGCGAGTAGGCGATGCCGTTCTTGGGCTGGGTCAGCTCGAGGCGGTTGATCAGCTTGGAGAATAGGTCCCGATCTTCGGCGAGATCGATGGAAGAGGGCTGGGTGCCGAGGATGGTGACCCCGGCCTTCTCCACCGCATCGGCGAGATTGAGCGGCGTCTGGCCGCCGAACTGAACGATCACGCCGTGCAGGGTGCCGTTGGTCTTTTCGCGCTCGAGGATTTCGATGACATCTTCTTCCGTCAGCGGCTCGAAGTACAGCCGGTCTGACGTGTCGTAGTCTGTCGAGACCGTCTCGGGGTTGCAGTTGACCATGATGGTTTCGTAGCCGGCGTCCGAGAGGGCGAAGGCTGCGTGACAGCAGCAATAGTCGAACTCGATACCCTGGCCGATACGGTTGGGGCCGCCCCCGAGGATCACGACCTTCTTGCGGTCGGAGGGGCGGGCTTCGTCGGCCGGTGCGTCACCGAAGGGTGCCTCGTAGGTCGAGTACATGTACGCGGTGGGCGAGGCGAACTCGGCGGCGCTTGTGTCGATGCGCTTGTAGACCGGATGGATGTTCAGCGACTTGCGCAGGGCGCGCACGTCCTTGGCCTGCTTGCCGGCGAGATCGGCAAGGCGGCGATCGGAAAAGCCCATCGACTTGAGCATGCGCAGGTTGGCGGCGTCGGCGGGAAGCCCGTGCTCGCGAACCTTGTTCTCTGTGTCGACGATGCCGCGGATCTGTTCGAGGAACCACATGTCGATCTTGCAGGCGTCGTAGATGTCTTCGTCGGACATGCCGAGGCGCATGGCTTCGGCGACATGCAGCAGGCGGTTCGGCGTGGCGATCGAGACGGCTGCTCGAATGGCGTTCTGGTTTTCGTCGTCGTTGAGACCGAGGCCGGGGATGCCGATTTCGTTGAGGCCGGTGAGGCCCGTCTCGAGCGAGCGCAGCGCCTTCTGCAAGGATTCCTGGAAGGTGCGGCCGATGGCCATGGCCTCGCCGACCGACTTCATCGATGTGGTGAGGCGGTTATCGGCGCCGGGGAACTTCTCGAAGGCGAAGCGCGGGATCTTGGTGACGACGTAGTCGATCGTCGGCTCGAAGCTCGCGGGTGTGGCGCCGCCGGTGATGTCGTTCTCGAGCTCGTCGAGCGTATAGCCGACGGCAAGCCGTGCGGCGACCTTGGCGATGGGGAAGCCGGTGGCCTTCGAGGCCAGCGCTGATGAGCGCGAGACGCGCGGGTTCATCTCGATCACGACCATCCGGCCATCGGCGGGATTGATGCCGAACTGGACGTTGGAGCCGCCGGTCTCGACACCGATCTCGCGGAACACCGCAATCGAGGCGGCGCGCCTGACCTGGTATTCCTTGTCGGTCAGCGTGAGGGCGGGGGCGACGGTGATGCTGTCGCCGGTATGGACGCCCATCGGATCGAGGTTCTCGATGGAGCACACGATGATGCAGTTGTCGTTTTTGTCGCGGACAACCTCCATCTCGTACTCTTTCCAGCCGAGCACGGATTCCTCGACGAGGACTTCGTCGGTCGGTGAGGCGTCGACCCCGCGCTCGACGATCTCGAGAAACTCTTCCTTGTTGTAGGCGATGCCGCCCCCGGTGCCGCCGAGCGTGAAGCTCGGACGGATGATGCAGGGGAGGCCGATGACTTCGAGCGCCTGGAGCGCTTCGATCATATTGTGGGCCAGCATGGAGCGCGGGGTTTCGAGCCCGATCTTCTTCATGGCGTCACGGAACAGCTCGCGGTCCTCGGCCTTGTCGATGGCTTCGGCATCGGCGCCGATCATTTCGACGCCGAACTTCTCAAGCACGCCCATCTTCTGGAGCGAGAGGGCGCAGTTGAGCGCGGTCTGGCCGCCCATGGTCGGGAGGAGGGCGTCCGGGCGCTCCTTTTCGATGATCATGGCGACCACTTCGGGGGTGATCGGCTCCATGTAGGTGGCGTGCGCCAGATCCGGGTCGGTCATGATGGTCGCCGGATTGGAGTTGACCAGAATGATCCGGTAGCCCTCGTCCTTGAGGGCCTTGCAGGCCTGAGTGCCGGAGTAATCGAACTCGCAGGCCTGGCCGATGATGATCGGGCCGGCACCGATGATGAGGATCGACTTGATATCGGTGCGTTTTGGCATTTTGGCTCGGCTTTTGACGCGCGCGGAAAGGCCCGCGGGAAGCGGGCGTTCAGGGC
>JBEBHC010000220.1:0-4172 GCA_040081185.1 Devosia sp.
AGGAGTGGAACGCCATGCGCCCGCAAACCGTCTACGTCTCCGCCACGCCCGGCGCGTGGGAGATGGAGCAGGCCGGCGGCGTCTTCGCCGAACAGGTCATCCGCCCCACCGGCCTCACCGATCCGCCGGTTGAAATCCGCCCCGCCAAGACCCAGGTCGATGACGTCGTCGACGAGATCCGCCAGGTCAGCAAGGCCGGCTACCGCACCCTCGTCACCGTGCTCACCAAGAAGATGGCGGAGGACCTCACCGAGTACATGCACGAGCAGGGCCTGCGCGTGAAATACATGCACTCCGACATCGACACCATCGAGCGCATCGAGATCATCCGCGACCTCCGCCTCGGCGCCTTCGATGTCCTCGTCGGCATCAACCTGCTCCGCGAGGGCCTCGACATTCCCGAATGCGCCCTCGTCGCCATCCTCGATGCCGACAAGGAAGGCTTCCTGCGCTCCGAGACTTCACTGATCCAGACCATCGGCCGCGCCGCCCGCAACGTCGACGGCCGCGTCATCCTCTACGCCGATCACGAGACCGGCAGCATGGAGCGCGCGCTCGCCGAGACGAACCGCCGTCGCGAAAAACAGATCGCCTACAACGAGGCGAACGGCATTACACCGCAGTCAGTGAAGTCGAACATCCAGAACATCGTCGACAGCGTCTACGAAAAGGACCACGTCACGGTGTCGATCGGCAAGAAGGACGGCAAGGAACAGCTCCAGGTCGGCGCCAACCTGTCCGCCGTCATCAAGGACATGGAAAAGCAGATGCGAGAGGCGGCCACGAACCTCGAATTCGAAAAGGCGGCTAGGTTGAGGGATGAGGTGAAGCGGCTGCGGGAGATGGAGTTGGATACTTTGGAGTCCAGCTCCTCCGACTAGCCAAAAGCCCACGAGCTAGACCCGTGGGGGCTGCGCGAAATCGAGTTGGATGTGCTTGAGGGCGCGAGGGATTAAGCTGGCTGTGGAAGGCTGGGTCCAACTAGACGTGGCCCTCGGAGGGCCGGGAAAGGCCCAGCTTGCTCACTCAGGAATATCCTTGCGACATCGTTCCCTTTTTGGTCCACCAAACGCCTCGCTATCTCCGGCAATTCGGCCAAGCACCTGGCGTGGTCGTCGATCGGGATTGCAGCCGCGGCGGGAATTTGGTCGATGCGAACGATTCGATCACGACCGATCAGCAGTCCTGCTTGGCCCCACGCGTTTTGCCCCTGTAGATGCATGGCAGCGGACATTATCTCTCGCCAGTGCCATATGCCGCCCTTGAGTTCTTGATCGGCGGTAATCTTGTACTCGCCATCGGCGCACCCCAGAGACAGGATGTCGATTTGGGATCGGTCAACATCATAGCAGGCAAGGGCGTCGACTAGCGCAATCATGATCGGATTGTTGGCCCACACACCGCCGTCAGCGAACTGCCTGGTACCATTTCTAAACGTTGAGAAGAAAGTCGGTGCCGCCGAAGTGGCCAACGCAATATCGACCGCTTTCTCCGACCAATCCTTCTGATAGTCTTTGTGGTGAGGGGTCTTGAACACGTTCACTTCGCCGTAGCCATCGAACGACGGTATCGCAAGCCTGCGGGTGCTCTCTCCTAGCACCCGCTCGCCAAATGCAGCCCTTAGCAGTGTCTCAAGCGGAGCCCGATCGTATTGATAGCGCGTCATGCCTCGAAGCGAGCGCGTGGCTTTCTGCATAAGGCCGGTGAGCGGCATACCTGAAATTGGTGGGCGTGGAGGGAAAATTTCGCTGCCGTGATCTGCGTACAGGTCAACAATGGACTGCGCCTCGAGTCCGAACGCCAGGCCCAGCGCGATTATCCCTCCAGTCGATGTGCCAGCGATGAGATCAAAATGATCTCCGATCTTACCACCGTTTAGGTAGCGACTTTCGAGTTGCGCCAAGACAGAAGCGGGCAATAGCCCACGTATCCCGCCGCCATCAATTGATAGGATTCTAAAACGACGATCTCGCGGCCAAGCGATTTGCTCCCGCCGACCTTGAAGGATACCCGTCGAGCGACGTTCATTCATCAGCTGAATGCTCGATTTTTTTCTCGGCTCCTGGGTGAGTAGGATGCGTACCGCCCCCATACCATCGCTTCGTGGCGAGCCAGCCCTCGTAAAAATTAAGCCAAAGACAGGTCCATTTCAGCGTGGTTTCAGCAATCAGATCTATGGGCGTCCATTCGTGCCCGTTCACGTCGAATAGGCAAAGCACGACATGATTGTCGTCGTCACCGACTCGGTAGACGTGCGGTAATGGCCCTTCCTCGTATTCCGAGTGCCGTTCTAGAGTTGGGCTATTTATGCGAACACGTGGTTGACCGTGCATGGGGTCGTAGTCAGCCCAGTCTGACCGAAAGCGAAAGCGAACTGATACCTGATAGGTTCTACTGTTCGGACGGAGAGGGCCCCGCCATTCAGCAATTTCCCCGTCCCACGCGATCAGCCTCCAACGTGGCCAACTATTGAGAATCGCCTTGGACTGTTCGTGAAAGGTCCTCAAGCTTCTCACCGCCTTGGTTCGTGTTTGCTTTTACCGCGGTAGCTGTGCCGGCTCCAAGCGCGGCGCCTACGGCGCCAACGCGACCTTTCGGTGCAACACCCAACGCCCCGCTCTCTCTTTGCTTTTTCTGCGACGAGAAATGCTCGTTGATCGCGTAGTCGGCGGCCGCCTCACCGAAGAGGTCCTCAAGCGCGGCCTTTACCTCAAAGGGGTCGAAGTCGCGATTCGCCAAATTGTCGATTTTCTGGATAAGCCTGCGGAGATCAAACGAGTAAGTCTGCTGCGCGGCCTGATCCTCCGGCCATCGGTCGGTGAATTCATCACGGCCGAGAAATGCCGGGTTGTATACAGTCAACAGCTCTCCCCGGCTTTCGGCACGGCTGATCGCCGCCCTCACCGAATGCGCAACGCTCAATACCTCATCGGTTAGACTATTGGCCGGAGGACCAGCCTCGAGCGCCAAGGCGGCTTGGACAACCGAAGGCGGCTCGCGCAGCGCCGCTGGCCGCCTCCGATAAGCAACGATCCGATGACGTTTCAACAACTGCAATGCTACGACGCGAAGCGGCTTATCTTCGAGCGGAAGGGCTGCGGGGAGAGGCTGCGCTTCAGCCTCAATAAGGAGACCACCTGCCGAACGGCGACGGTACATCTCTACTGGCCGTCCTCCCCCCACCTCGTCGTTGAACTGCTTCGCGAACCCGTAAGGATTGACATCCTTATAGTATTCCTCGGCCGTCTCGCGATCATAGTGAAAGAGCTTTGATGCCTTTTCGGTTGGCTCGTGAAGCCGCACCACCGGCATGATGTCGATTGAAACGCCGTCCTCGTACTCAACTGTCACGCACCGGCTGTGGAGGCGAACCTTTCCGTGATACCGACTCCCGTACTCACCATTGATGGCCTTAAAAGTCAGGTTCAGAGCCTCGCGCGGGCTCGTATTCGACGAGAGGTTAAGCTCCACGACAATATCTACGTCATACTGCTCAGTCTTCACGCGCGATGCGATTGCAGCATGGATTGCGAAGCTTCCAGATGGGTACGCGACCTCCACAAGTCCCTCTAGGGGGCTACCTTCGCGGTCGATGTGGTCGGTAATCGCGCGATACTGGCGTTCGGCAGTCTCGTGCTTGGACGGCGGCAACTGGATTTTTCGGCCGATATCCCAAAGCAACCGTTCGAGAATGCCCTCTTGACGCATGGAGGCCATGCCCATCCCTTTCCAAGAAGTTAACAGTGAACGGGAAATGGGTTATGTTCGCCGTTCGTTCAAGGGCGTCGTATCAACTATTCGCCCAAAATAAGCGGCAGTGATACTGACGTTATTTCAGCCTGCCCGTGAAACTTCAGTAAAGTACCAAGTGACGAAGCAACCTATTAATATCGCACCGCTTCTGGCGGAGAGTAGGGTGTCATGTACTAACTACGTCATCGTCGTCGCCGTCATGGTCGTCTTGCCAATCGCCTCTATCCCCGTCGAGCCCGCGCGCTGAGATCGTTTCCGAGCCTGGCATCGCGGCGCTCTGCATCGCCACGCCGTCCTCCTAGCTGTTGGACGAAGGAGCCCACTGCGATCGTCGTACAGAGCACGAGGATGCACTTCACGACCACCACGCTCCTCGCCTTTCACGCCGCCTCGGCATCCCCGCCACGATGGCCCTGGCG
>JBEBHC010000221.1:0-4164 GCA_040081185.1 Devosia sp.
GTCCGGCGCGGAGCGAGGTCGGCATAGTTGGGCCGTGCCATGGTGTTGGTCCACGCGACGCGACCCACGAAGCGCTTGGTCGGGCGCCACACGAGATGGAGGCCGGGCATGAGGTTGTCGTAAGTGTTGCGGCCCGTTACGCGCCTGAAGACGCCGGAAAACACGCCGCCGGGAGTGCTGAGCGCGTTCGCCCCATAGGTCGCCTCGGTGCGCTCGTAGCGGACGCCGGCCAGCGCGGTCCAAGCGTGAGTCAGATTCACACCGGCCATGGCGTAGGTGGCAAAAACGTCCTCGGAGGCATCGAAGTCGCCGGCGATTGAATTATTAAGCGAGCCGAGCGGATCGAAGGCGAAGCGGGCCGGGTTGGCGGCGAAGAATTTCTCGTTGGCCGGCAGATCGATGGTGGGACCGAAGCGATACCGCCCGTCGAAATAGTTGGTCGGCTCGGTGCCGGCCAAGCTGGGCTCCGCCAGGGTCCACGCGGTTCCCAGCAAGTTGTAGTTTCGATTGCTGCGATCATCCGCCTTGTCACGCGTCACATATTTGACGCCGGTTTTCCAGTAGCCGTTTTGTCCGCCGATTTGAGTGTCGCGACGGAGATCCGCCTGGGCCGAAAATACCTTTTCCCGTTCCAAATCGGAGCGGAAGCGCACGCGCCGGAAAGGATAGCTCGCGGGATTGTAGAAGGCTGCATTGGGGGTGATGACCAAGTGTCCGCTCGTGAGATCGTAGCTGTTGGGAAACGCGCCGGCGGCGGAGCGGTATTCCCAGTCGTCGCGCTTCGGCACGTCGCGTTCGCCCTGACTGGCGCCAGCCTGCCAGTTGAACTGATAGCCCGAACCAAGGCGGTGTTTACCCTCGATGGAGGCTGCATCGATGGTGCCGGTCTGATGGTAGGCGCGAAATTCGCGGGTGGAGCGCCCCTGACTGTTGGTGGCGCCGGTGGCGGTGTGGTTGGTGCGCACGCCGAGCACGTGTTCGAAGTTCGATTTCTGGCGTCCCTCCTCGTCGGTGAATTCGTTGTGATTCAGGCGCAGCGCCAGCTCGTGGCCGTCGGACGGACGAAATTGCAGGGCGAGATTGGCGCCGATCCGTTCGCGCATGATGTCGTAGTCGAACGATTCCTGCGTCAGCGGCGTCCAGATTCCGTTTAGCAATGTCCAGGCGGGCGTGTCTGAGGTCTGCGACTGGAATTCTTTCTTGGAGTAACTCGCGCCCACGACCACGCCCCATTTCCCACCCTTGTCCAGAACCCGTCCGAAGGTGAGGCTGCCATTGGGGGAGGTGTGGCCGCCGAAGTTGTCGTAGAAGCCGCTGACGCTGCCGAAGAGAAATCCCTCAGGGCGGTCGAAGGCGCTATGCGTGACAATATTGATCGAGCCGCCGATGGCCGTGGCGTCCATGTCGGGCGTAACGGCCTTGGTCACTTCGAGCCGCGCGATCAAATCGGCGGGCACGGAGTCCATTGCGACGCCGCGATTGCCCTGCTCCGAGGGCGTGCCCACGAGCTGGTTGTTGAGCGTGACGTTGTTCAACGCGGAGTCGATGCCCCGGATGACGACGTAGCGGCCCTCGTCTTGATCGATCTCGACCGAGACGCCGGGCATGCGGCGCAAGGCCTCGGCGGCGTTGCCGTCGGGAAACTTGCCCATCGCGTCGGCGGAGACGGCGTCCATGATGCCGGCAGCGGTGCGCTTTTGCTGGAGCGCGCGGGCCTGGCCTTGGCGCTCTCCTTCCACGACGTAGGCGCCCAGTTTCACCACGTCCGAGCCGAGCTTGAAGTCGGCTTGGGCTTCGCTGTCTCCCGTCACCCGCACGGTCTGAGAGCCGTCGTCGTAGCCAGAGTAGGAAACTTTGAGCGTATAGTTTCCGGGCGGCACATCGCCGAGCAGGTATTTGCCGCCGGCGGCCGTGGTCGTCTCGCGCGAGAGTTCCACGATCGACACGGAAGCGTTGGGCAACGGTGCGCCGCTGCTGGTTTCACGGACGTAGCCGGAAATCGACGCGGCGAGGAGACTGCCGGCACTGCACAAGAGCCCGGTGAGGCTCGCAATCAGGGTTCGTATTTTGGGGTTCATCGTTTGGTTGGGTGGGTGTGAGGAACGAAGCGACACCGCGATTCTCCGATGAGAAGCGGCGTGTTTAACGGGGCAGGGGAGAGCCGGCGGGCTTGCGGGCTAGGAAAAGTCCGAGGAAGCCGCCTAGAATGAGTGCGCTGGCGATCAGCAGTAAGCCGGCGTTGTAGCTGCCGGTCCGGTCGCGAATGAAGCCGAGCGTCGGTGGCAAGCCCACGCCGGCGAAATTGGCGACCGCGTTGATCAGGGCGATCGCGCCCGCAGCGGCCGCGCCGCCCGCGAGATACTCGGTGGTCACCGCCCAGAACACCGGCGTGACCGCCCAGTTCAGCCCCACGGCCAACAGCAGCAACGCATAGGTGGCGGCCGGATGGCCCGCGGCGAGGCTCACCGCCAGTGCGATGCCGGAAGCGAGCACCGGCAGCCCCAGGTGCAAGCGACGCTCGCGCCGGGCGTCGGAGTGGTGGCCGTTCAGATACATCAGGACGCAGGCCAGCAGGAACGGCAGGGCGGACAAGAGGGTGACGACAAAATTCGATTCGCCGGAGAGCGCCTTGAGGATCTGGGGCAGGAACAGGGTCACTCCGATCGTGCCGAAGGCCTGTAACAGCCAGAACAGCGCCAGCAGCCAAACCTTGCCGTCCGTAAAGGCCTGGCGCCAGCCGGCGGAGTGGGTGGATGGCGCGGCGGCTGTTTCGGCCGCGATGGTGCCGGACAGCCAGTCGGCTTGTGCGGCGGACAACCACGGGGCGTCGCGCGGGGTGTCGGGGAGGATGCGGAGCACCACGAACCCCAGCACCACCGCCGGCACGCCCTCGACGAAATACAGCCAACGCCAGCCGGAAAACCCGAATGCTCCGTCCATGCCCAGCAATGCGCCCGACAAGGGAAGACCGATTACCGAAGCGAGGGCCGCGGCAATATAGAAAAACGACATCGCCCGCGCGCGGTTGCTGGTCGGAAACCACCGGCTGAGATAATAGATGATGCCGGGAGTGAAACCGGCCTCGGCCGCGCCGAGCAGCAGTCGCATGACGTAGAGCTGATTGGCAGACTGGATGAAGGCCATGCCGCACGCCACGAACCCCCAGGTCACCATGATCCGGGCGATCCAGCGTCGTGCGCCCACCCGCGCGAGGATGATATTGCTGGGCACCTCAAAGAGGATGTAGGTGACATAGAACAGGCCTGCCCCCAGTCCATACATCTGCGTGGACAGCCCGAGGTCGGCGTTCATCGTCAACGCGGCGACGGAGATGTTGGCTCGATCCACGTAGGCGATCAAATACAGGAGCATCAGAAAGGGCAGCAGCCGCCGCGTGATGAGCTTGATGGTCTCCGCGTGGAAGGTCGGGGCAGGGGTGGACATAAATGAACGGCGGGGTTGTGCGCTACGCGGCGATCTGCGGTGGCGGTAAGGGATGGGTGAAGCGCGGGGGTGTCATCGAATTGGGAATGGGGCGATCCGTGCGCTCAGGCAGTGCCGAGCACGCCTGCGGGCTGGGGCGATTTCTGCGCGTTCCGGATCGTGGCCAAACCGCCGATGCAGGCGGTGCTCAGCATCGTGATGTCGAGGCTGTATGCGATGAAGCGATAACCTTCGGTCATGCGCGCGTGCACCTCGCCCGGCACGGGCGGCACCACGTGAATGCCGGGTGCGACGCCGTGCCGCTGGCATGCCGCGAGGATGGTCGCACGGGCCGCCAGATAGTCGGGGTGCTCGAATTGAGCCGTGATACCCATCGAGGCCGTGAGATCGTAGGGCCCGATAAACGCCGCGTCGATGCCTGGCACGCCGAGGATCGAGTCGATGTTGCGCACGGCGTCGATGTGCTCGATTTGCACCGCGAGAAAAATCTCCTCGTTGGCGCGAACGCATTCCTCGGCAAGCTGCAGCCCGTAGGTGTTGGCCCGGCAAAAGCCCACGCCGCGCAGGCCGAGTGGCGGATATTTTGCGGCCTGCACCAGAAGCAGAGCTTCCTCGCGCGTGCGCACGAGCGGAGCCACGATCCCATCGGCGCCCGCGTCGAGGTAGCGCTTGACGAAAGCATAATCCACTCCGTGCACGCGCACCATCGCCGCACACTCC
>JBEBHC010000456.1:0-1028 GCA_040081185.1 Devosia sp.
CGATAAATGGCACGACCAAGCCGCCAGATTATTGTTAATTCACCAACCAGAGGCAGTAAAGCCAGAGCAGAAGAAAGAGCCACCAGAGCCGACCGAGAAGCAGCAAAACCGCCTAGTGCGATTTTTAACCATGAAGGTATGGTGAAAATAAAAAAACCGCCAGATCCTTACGGACGGCGGTTTTTTATCGTTTCGGGCGGTCATCGGCTCTTCAGCCTGTACCGCATCACTAAACTAGCAAATCTATTTTGAAGAAGCAACCGCAAAAAAGACGGATTAAGCCCCGAATTCAAAAATAGTCATTTGTGGGTTTCTCTCAAATGTGAAGCGTAACGCCTTGACCTTGCGCCCTGCTTTGACGGCTTCCCACTTAATCAACCAGCCGTCTTTTTCGCATAGTTCCTTAACGGCTGGTTCAATCATCCGCCTTTTGATGTTGTTAAAATTTTCCATTTGTTTTGGCGTTGCGTCCATTGATTGGCAAAAATCCTCAACGCTATATTCTGCAATGCCCGATTGCTTAAATCTCATCAGGAGTTCAAGCAACCGCCACGAATAAATAGAACGGAAAGCGCAAGCCTGTTTTAGCTGGTAACTGGTGAATTGCTTACGAAGATTGAGCAAATGCGGTGTAACCCTGCCCCACCATTTAAGCTCAACCCATCCTTGTTGTTTATGATATTTAACCTCACCAACCCAGCGACATTTAACAGTGGTTTGCCCTATTTCCTGCCCCGTCTTGCGTTTATAAACTGGCTCGTAAAAAGTAATAGAGCGTTGATAAAGATTTTTCGCGCTGCTCTGTAATTGGTCGTAGGCGGTGTTTATATCAAGTTCGTAAAGTTCCGCATATTCCAAAGCGGTTACTCTGCTAGTTGGCGGTTCTGGTTCTCTGTTGGTTGTGTAGCTATCCAGCTTTGAAGCTGCCAGCATCACCAGCCGTTTTTCTGCAAGTGTCAATGATTGACCTGCGCGAGTTAAGGCGTTGCTGAATGTTACCCATCTTTCCCCGCTTGGGCGTTCTGGAT
>JBEBHC010000457.1:0-1028 GCA_040081185.1 Devosia sp.
TCTGAACGTCATCCATGGACTTCCCTCCTCGCGGAGCACCGGACTGACCGCCCCGATTCTACGGGGCTGTGCAATTTCACGCAACCCCATGCAGGTCAGGGGTTTGGGCGGCCGCCACCTCGGATGGCTACAATGCGGGGGACATGGCTGGAGAGACGAAGCGGTATCACGCCACCCCCGAAGACCTGGCCGGCTGGGACGGCCCCCGCGACCTCGCCTTCCCCGGGGAGTTCCCCTACACCCGGGGCACCCAGCCCACGATGTATCGCGGCCGGCTCTGGACGATGCGCCAGTACGCCGGGTTCGGCACCGCAGAAGAGTCGAACGCCCGCTACCGCTACCTCCTCTCGCAGGGCGTGAGCGGCCTCAGCGTCGCCTTCGACCTGCCCACGCAGATCGGCTACGACTCCGACCACGCGCTGGCGGCCGGCGAGGTGGGCAAGGTGGGCGTGGCCATCGACTCGATCGAGGACATGGCCGTGCTCTTCGACGGCATCCCGCTCGGCGCGGTCTCGACGTCGATGACGATCAACGCCACCGCGATCATCCTGCTCGCGCTGTACGTCGCCGTGGCGAAGCGTCAGGGCGTCAGTCCGCGGGCGCTCTCGGGCACGGTGCAGAACGACATCCTCAAGGAGTACGTGGCGCGCGGCACCTACATCTACCCGCCGGAGGCGTCGCTGCGGATCGTGACCGACATCTTCGCCTACTGCGAACGTGAGGTGCCGCAGTGGAACACGATCTCGATCAGCGGCTATCACATCCGCGAGGCGGGCTCGACGGCCGTGCAGGAAGTCGCGTTCACGTTCGCCAACGCGCTCGCGTACGTGCAGGCAGCGGTCGATGCCGGCCTCGACGTGAACTCGTTCGGTCAGCGCCTGTCGTTCTTCTTCAACGCGCACAACGACTTCCTCGAAGAAGTCGCGAAATTCCGGGCGGCGCGGCGGCTGTGGGCGCGGCTGATGCGGGATCGTTTCGGCGCCACCCACCCGCGGGCGCTCCAGCTCCGCTTCCACACGCAGACGGCC
>JBEBHC010000222.1:0-4137 GCA_040081185.1 Devosia sp.
TCTCATCATTGGCGCCGCCGGCATGGTCGGCCGAAAGCTTATCGCGGCACTTGTGAAGGCCGGACAGGTTGGTGGCAAACCGCTCGAACGACTGACGCTGGCCGACGTGGTTCTGCCCGAAGCGCCGCGCGGCTTTGCCGGACCTGTGCACCCCGTCGCCGCCGACCTGTCCGAGCCCGGGACGGCCGAGCGCCTCATCGCCAAAAGGCCGGATCTGATCTTCCATCTCGCCGCCATCGTCTCCGGCGAGGCTGAGGCCAATTTCGAGAAGGGCTACCGCATCAATCTCGATGGCATGCGCTATCTGCTCGAGGCGATCCGTCTCGAGGGCATCAATGCGCCCTACAAGCCGCGGCTGGTCTTCACCTCATCCATCGCAGTATTCGGTGCACCCTTCCCCGAGGCCATCGGCGACGAGTTCCTGTCGGCGCCGCTCACCAGCTACGGCACGCAGAAGGCGATCTGCGAACTGCTGCTCAACGACTATTCGCGCAAGGGCTTTGTGGACGGCGTCGGTATCCGCCTGCCGACTATCGCGGTGCGTCCCGGCAAACCCAATGCCGCCGCTTCCGGCTTCTTCTCCAATATCCTGCGTGAACCATTGAGCGGGCAGGAAGCCGTGCTGCCAGTCAGCCGCGACGTCCGCCACTGGTTCGCCAGCCCGCGCGCCGCCATCGGCTTTCTCATGCGTGCCGCCGAAATGGACTCGACCAAGCTTGGGTGGAGGCGAACCATCTCTGCCCCTGGCCTCTCTGCCACGGTGGGCGAAGAAATTGAGGCTTTGCGGCGCGTCGCCGGCGAGAAGGCCGTCGCGTTGATCCGCGAAGTGCCCGACCCGACCATCATCCGGATCGTCGACGGCTGGCCGCGCAACTTCGACACCAAGCGTGCCGCATCACTCGGCTTCGTCGCCGAAAGCTCGATGGACGAAATCATCCGCGCCCATGTCGAGGACGAACTCGGCGGCTCTATCGGCTGAGCCACTTCTTGCTCAGCCGGCACGCGACTGTGTAGGCCGGATCGAAAACGTTGCCGATGTCGTAACGTACCGTCTGCCCAAGCAGGTGGCTGGCATCGCCGATATCGAGCCCAAATTCGCCGAGCCAGCGCACCATTTCGGTCGTCGCGTGTTGCAATGCCTGATCGAGCGGGCGGGCGTTGCCGATCGTGAAGATGTCCTCCGCATTCTCCCCGCGCGGCCAGGTGATGCTCCGCTGCTCGACACTGAGGCGCACCGTCACATCAAAGCTGGTCTCGACGCCTGTACCGACGATCTCGCCATCGCCCTGCACCGCGTGACAATCGCCGAGGAAAAATAGCGCGCCATCGACGGCCACCGGAAAATAGGCCGTCGCGCCCGGTCCGAAACGCCGGTAGTCCATGTTGCCGCCGTGCTCGGCGCTGGTGGCGGTTGAGATTGCCTGCCCCCCGGCAGGTGCCACGCCGAAGCAACCGATCATCGGCGCCAGCGGGATCACGAGATCGCGCAACGCCTCCGACGGGTCTTCGAGTCTGACGGTGCGGGCATTGTGGTCGATACGCCAGATTGCGCGTTTGTGCTCCGGCAGGTTCGGCACGAAGTCGGGATCGACAACGTTTGTGGCGAGCGAAGCGCGCGTCCATCCCGTCGCGCGGTTCGGCGTCATATCCAGGATTTCGACTTTGAGCGTGTCGCCCGGCTTGGCGCCTGCGACATGGATCGGTCCGTTCATCGGGTTCGGCCCGTGCATCACATTGCGGTCGTGCCGATCCCAGCCGTTGGCGTCGATGGTCTCGGTGACGACGGTATCGCCGTTCTCGACGTGCAGAGCCGCAGGCACGGTGCCGAGCACATTGTGCCAGATTGTCGGCAGGAAGCGGTGCGTTGTCATCTGAGTGTCTCCAGCCAGTCCTCATACTCCGTCCCGTGACTGCCTGTCGCGTTCTGCATCTCCGGCTTGGTGAGCCAGCCGCGACGCGGCGGAATGTAGCTGCGGATGCGGCGCCTTTGCCGGTCGCCGTGACCGTAGTTGAGGGCGGCGTATTTCGGGAAAAACTCGAGTTCGTCATACGGCAGGTGGTCGTGGATCCACCAGGCCATGCTCTCCCACCGGCCGGTGCGCTCGTACCAGCCGATCAGCGCATGCACGATGATCGAGGCGCTGGCGCCCACTTCGCCGGCGGCCGTGCGGTGGTCCCAGATGTGCCCGCCGAAATTGCTCTCGTTGCTCCCGCAACTGAGACCATGCGCGTTACCGAACCCGTTCACTTCAGGGCTGCGGTAGCCTGAGCGGATCGAGATGCGGCCAAACTGCGCCATCAGCGGCTCCAGCGCCTCCTCGCAGAGCTTGCGGCCGGCGGCGATGGCAAGGTCAGGATCGTCGGGGATATTGGACATTCGATTGATGCTGGCGATCTCCGAGTGGAGGAAGTCGCGCATGAAAAAATTCGCACTGAGCCGCACCCGGCCCAGTCCCTCCAGCCCGCGCACCGATTGCGGTTTCCTCATTTCGCCTCCATTGCCGCCTAGCGACATTGGCCCTAACAATGTCGGCAAGCCGCCGACCTCACAACCCGGATTTGCCGATGCTCCGCCTGCTTCTCGTCCTCGCCGCCCTTATCCTTGCAGCCCCTGCCTCGGCGCAGCAGGCCGCCGAAGCTGTCGACACCCGCATCGACACGGTGCTCGGCAACCATGTGCCGTATGAGGCAGCCTATGTGGACCTGAAGGCGGCCCTCGAGGCCAACGACCAGGATGCTCTCGCCGCGCTCTTTCCGATCGGTGGCGGCTTCCGTCTCAATGGAACCGAGGTCAACTTCGCCACCGCCGACGAGGCCAAGGCCAAATTGGGTGAGATGCTGACCGATAAGGTCAAGGAGGCCGTGCTGGCCCAGGCCTACGAGGCCTTGTTCGTCAACGCCGACGGCGTGATGTTTGGCACCGGTCAGGTCTGGCTCGGCGGCATCTGCAAGGACGAGGCGTGCAAGGATTTCGACGTTCGCATCATCGCGATCAACAACAGTCCTGCGCCCTGACACATGTTGCTTCATGTCATCTTCATCGTCGCCATCGCCGCTGAGGCGATGACGGCGGCGTTGTCGGCCGGACGGCGGAAGATGGACTGGTTCGGCGTCTGCGTTCTCGCCTGTGTCACCGCACTGGGTGGCGGTACGGCGCGCGACCTGATCCTCGGCCACTATCCACTGACGTGGGTGGCCAATCCCTATTTGCTGCTGATCTGCTGCGGCGCGGCACTCGTCACCATCGCATTGGCGCGCTTCATGGAAACGCTGCGCTGGCCGTTCCTGCTGCTCGATGCGCTGGGGCTTGTGGTGTTCACCATCATCGGCTGCGACATCGCCATCGAGATGGGACAATCACCCATGATCGTCATCGTGTCAGGCATCCTCACCGGCATCGGCGGTGGCGTGCTGCGCGACGTGCTCTGCAACGACGTTCCACTGGTGTTTTCCGGCGAGCTTTATGCAACGGTGTCCATCGTCGCCGGTGCAATCTACTACTTCGGCCTGACCTGGGGCATGCCGCACGAGTTCGTCACCATCCTCGCGATTGTCGTCGGCTTTGCGCTTCGTAGCTTCGCCATCATGTTCAAGTGGGGCATGCCGAAGTTCATCTACGACAAGGACCTGCGGTGAAGCCGCAGCGCATGCGACTGAGCCGCAGGGCGGCATTTAGTCTGCAGGCAGAATCGAAGCGTCTTAACGGCCTCCCCGCTTTGCGCGTGACCCGGCCCGGCCGATGGGGCAACCCGTTCACGATCGCCGACATCGCCAAACGCTATGACCTTGACCCGGATGCGGCGCAAACCAAAGCCGTGGAACTCTGCGGTGCGTGGCTGCGCGGAACGCTGGACCCGGAGCTCTCACCCGGACCGCCACCCGGCCGCGATGCCATCCGCACCGAGCTTGCGGGACACAATCTCGCGTGCTGGTGCCGGCCCGGAACGGCCTGCCACGCCGACGTGCTGATCGAACTGGCGAACAGCTGAATTCTGCGCGAGCGGACGCGTTCACCGGCCCTCCGGCAATTTCAATGAGCGCTCCCTGATCGGGAGCAGGCGGGTCCCGGGGCGCTTGCGTCCCGTGAGATTGAGAGAAGTGGAACACAGCCACCCCAGGACGCCGGACTTTCAGAAG
>JBEBHC010000223.1:0-4135 GCA_040081185.1 Devosia sp.
TGCGTACAGGCATTTCGACAGGATATCGGAATTGGACGTCAGGCTAGAAAAGCGCCTCGCGCCGCGGCGCAACACGATGATCATTGCGACCATCGTCTATAATGGCGGCGTCATGCGCACCGATTGCGTCATCCGCAATCTCTCCGACACCGGCGCCAAGCTGGAAGTGCCGACGGTGAAGGCCATCCCACAGAGTTTCGAGCTGATAGTCTCCGGGCATCGCCCGCAGCGCTGCATAGTGATGTGGCGCTCGCTCCGCGAACTGGGCGTTCAGTTCACCTGAATTCAGCGTTCAATTTGCGTTCAGCCTTGCGCGTCTAGCCCTGCGGTGTCTGAATAGACCCGTGGGGCAAGCCATGACGAACACAAGTTTCTTCATCGCCGGAAAGCGTGCCGCGGTCGTCGCCAACGACATCGCGGATCTGCGCTACCGCGCTGCCGTGAAGTATCTACCATCAGGCATGCAGACTCCGATCCGTTGCAACGACAACGATGAAACGGTGATCTATGTCGATAAGGGCACACTTGAGGTCATGGTCGGTGGCCCTGCGGGCTTTGCCGTGGAAGGCGATTTCATCCGCGTCCCTAAGGGCGTGCCGTTCGCTTATCGCAATTGCGGGAATGACGTCGCGCGCCTGCTGATCCGGGTGCAGTCGCCCGATGGGCACAAGGGCCTCAAGGTCACGCTCGAGTTCGCGGCCTAGTTTCGGTTTGCCAGGGCGATAATCTGGCGGGCAATTCTTGGCCGCTCCGCCATCGCCGTTTCCTCCCAACGCCGCGCAACTCCTATCGCCAGTTCCATCTGGGGCCGCCGTGCCTCGAGACTGCTGATGGCCGCTGAAACGTCGGACGGCGTGAGGCGATCCTCCCGTCCCAAGGCTCCCTGCAACAAAGGCAGCGCCAATCCGAACTCGGCCGCCCGGGCAGCGATGGCGGGTTGGTCCCAAAAGAACGGATAGCTCAGCATAGGCACACCGAGGGCGATGGCTTCGTGGGTAGAGCCAATGCCGTGGTGGGTGATGAAGATGTCGCTCGCCGCCAGCGCAGCCTGCTGATCGACGAATGTCTCCACCCTCACGTTGGGTCGTCGCAGCGCTGCGGCATCCGCTTCGCTCACGTTTGCGCCGCCCAGGGTGATTAGCACCTCGGTTTCGGCAAGACCGCCTGCCCCGTCGGCGATGGCGGCCAATGCATTCAGCGCCTCGCGCGGCCAATAGCGCCAGATGATCGTCCCGAAGGACACATAGATGCGCGTCGTCGCGTTCTGCGCCACCCTCTCATGGTTGAGTGCCCCGTTCGGGAGCGAGCCGAAAAAGGCGAAGGGGCCCAAACGCAATGTCTCATCGGCAGTCAACCACTCTGCAGGCTCGATGTGAACATTCAGCCAAGGGCTCGGGTCGGCCACGTAGGAAAATGGTGAGGCACCCGGTAGTGCAAACTCAGTCCGGAGACGCTCTACCGCGTCGTGACAGCGCCGGTCGGTCTTAACGCGCGGGTCGCGGGCGAGCCTTTCGCGATAGAATTTGCCATGGATCGCGTGTCCTGCCGTCACGATGATGCGTGGCACACTAAGCGCCTCGGCGACCAGCTGTCCGATCAACGCGAAGCCATCGTAAATCACGAGGTCCGGCCGCCAGATCGCGGCGTTTGCGATCATTTCCTCGCCGTTCGCTGCTGCCCAGGTGACGAAACGCGATGGCAGCGGCCGCGATGCATTGTCCGCGTCATCGAGCGCGTGACCAGCGAAAATATCGACGAACCCGGCCCCGACCGATGTTACCCGGTCCTCGAAGCGCCGGTCGGTCCAGAAACGGACTTCGGCTCCGGCGCGCACCAGTTCGGCGACGACCTCGTGCAGCCCGCCAAAATGATTGGGGTCGGACATCGCGTAGGCGGCTATGCGGACCGTCACTGGCCGCGGACCGTCTTGACCATGAGAAAGGCAATGGGGCCGAACTCGGTCTTCTGTTCTCCGACTTTTTCGAAGCCGGTCGTGCGGTAAAAGCCGAGCGCCATCTGGCCGGCGAGAACGTGCAGGCGCGTAGCGCCCCAAGCTGCAGCCTCCCGTTCGATCTGGTGTAACAGAGCCGTCGCGATGCCGCGCCGCCAGTGCGACGGCTCCACGAAAATCCCCTCAAGTTCGGCATCGTTGCCGTCATGGGCGATGATCGTCGCGAAACCGACAACAGTGCCGTCCTCGTCGGCCACGAAGACTTCGTTGGCAGCAATCAGTTCCGCGTCGACGTCCATGACTTCGGGGTTGTCCCTGAGCGTCTCGATAACCTCCGGCTCACTGCCGGCGAGAGACGCACGCCGCAGGACCTCGATCAGGTCGAGACGATCATCGGGGCGGGCCAGGCGGATTTCGACGCTCATGCCTGCCCCGAAGCCCGCTTGAGCAGCAGGTCACGCTCGCGCGCGTTCTGAGTCATTCCCGCTGCCAGCGTGAAATCTGCCCTCGCTTCTTCGAAGCGTCCGAGCTTATGCAGCAGGTCGCCGCGCACTGCGGGCAGGAGATGATAGTTCCGCAACGGATCGGCTAGCGGTCCGACGATCCGCAACCCCGCTGCGGGCCCAAAGGCCATGCCATGCGCGACGGCACGGTTCAGTTCCACCACCGGCGAGGGAAAGACATCGGCGAGGTCATCATAGAGGCCGGCGATGCGCTGCCAATCGGTGTCGGTGGCCTTCGCGGCGCGGGCATGGCAGGCGGCAATGGCTGCTTGCAAGGCGTAGAAACCAAAGCGGCCTTCGAGACGCTCAGTCTCCGCCAGAGCGGACAGGCCGCGATTGACGAGAATGCGATTCCACCTACTACGATCCTGCTCCAGCAGCAGGATCGGCGACCCGTCGGAGGCCGTGCGCGCTCCCGCTCGCGACGCCTGGATTTCCATGAGTGCCACGAGGCCATGCACCTCGGGCTCCTCCGGCGCGAGACGAGCGAGGATACGACCGACGCGGAGTGCTTCGTCACAGAGTTCGGTCCGCATCCAGTCTTCGCCTGCGGTGGCCGAGTAGCCTTCGTTGAAGATGAGGTAGAGGACTTCCAGCACCGAGCTAAGGCGCTCCGCACGATCGGCCCCGCGCGGCACCTCGAACGGCACCTTGGCGTCTGCCAGGGTCTTTTTGGCCCGCACGATGCGCTGCTGGATGGTCGGTTCGGGGACGAGGTACGCGCGTGCGATTTCTGCTGTGGTCAGGCCGCCCGCCATACGCAGCGTCAACGCCGCGCGGGCGTCGCTACTGAGCACGGGATGACAGGCGGTGAAGATCAGGCTCAGCACGTTGTCCTTCACATCGTCGTCGAGGCGGGTGTCGTAGTCGGGAGCCTCCTGCTCCTTGAGCTCGGCCTCATAGGTCAGGTCGGGCATCGCCTTCTGCGCCATCACCCTGTTGCGGCGGAACTGGTCGATCGCCTTGCGCTTTGCCGTCTGCATCAGCCAGCCACCGGGATTGGCAGGAATGCCGGTTGTCGGCCATTGCTGCAGTGCTACGACAAGAGCGTCGCTGGCTAGCTCTTCCGCTAGCCCAACGTCGCGCGTCATCTTGGTCAGGCCCGCGATGAGCTTAGCCGCTTCGATACGCCATACGGCTTCGACGGCGCGCTTTGTCGCGAGTTCGGGGCTAAGCTGGTCCATGGGAGACGGAGTGGATCAAATCCACGCCGCCCCGGCAAGCCTTGGCCCGCTATTGCTGCATCTGCTGCTGGACCATCCGGTTGTAGCGATCCTGCTGCTCATCGCTGAAGCCGAGATCGGCCGCCGTCACGATCTGGCGTATCTCCACCTGGACGTTTCCGGCGCCATCCGATGTAGGCCACTCCTTCACGAGGTCGATGACCTCCTGCAGCGAGCCAGCCTCGATGATCGAATAACCGGCGATCATTTCCTTGGCTTCGGCGAAGGGTCCATCGACGACGCTTGGCTTGCCTTTGAAAAACGAGACTCGGGCACCACGGGAACTGGGCATCAGCCCTGCTCCCGATTTCATCACGCCGCGCTTGACCAGCTTTTCGTTGTAACTGGTCATGTCGTCGATCACCTGCTTGCTCGGCATGGCGCCGGCTTCGGTTTCGGCGTCGGCCTTGCGGATCACCATGAACTGCATGCCACTCTCCTAAATGTTGTGCCCACCC
>JBEBHC010000077.1:0-15490 GCA_040081185.1 Devosia sp.
GCGCCTTCGAGCGGCCGAGCGATGGCCACGCGCCGCTCGGCGCGCAAGGTCTCGCCGGAAGCGGCCGCGAGTTCGCCCAGCGTCGCAACTTCGTCGCGATCCTTCTGCTTGGCCGGCTCATCGAGCTGCGCATAGGGAAGCATGTCTGGATGGAGGAGGCGAACGTTGTCGCGCGGAGATCCGTAGCGCCAACCGCTGAGTGCCTTCGAAACCAGCCAGCGCGCGTGTGCCACCTCCGCTAGGGTCTCTACGGCATCTTGCGGCACTTCGGCACTGGCTTGTCCCCGACCGAGAACCATGTTCACGAGGGCCAGCTTGTAGTCCATCTGGTCGATCACGTTGCGGTTCTCTTCGCGATAGGCGTCGGCGAGCTGCTCCCAGGGCACCTCCGCAGGTGACGAGCCGAAGGCAGCGCCGCGTGCCAGCTTTTGCGCCTCGTAGAACCGGTTGTGAACGCTGATGGCGCGCTTGTCGATGAGCCGCTCGACCGCCTCGGCGTCTGCGAGGTCAGGCTCGATAGCGGTTCGGACCATGCCCGTACTGCCGATAGCCCGATCGTCCGACGTGTAGGCAACGATAGGGGGAACAAACAGACCTTGGCGGACGAGGACGCGCTCCCAGCGCAACGCCATCTCTTCAGCTTCTGCATCATTGTCTGAGATGCAATGAACCGCCAGCAACGGAGGCGGATCTCCGAACGTGATTTCACCGCCGGCGACTGTTGGGAAACTGCCGGCTATTGGATAGATGGCCCCGTCGAGTGCGCCCGGAGCACTGAGCGACACCGATGCCACGCGCACATCGGCGGCACCCGATTGCACCAGCCGCTCCAGCATGCCGGCGCTGAAATCGGTCGCGCCGGTGCGGATCAGGGAGATCACCGGCGGATCCGGATCGAAGCCGTAGCCCTGCCGGGCAATTTCGAACGCGATGGTCTGCAGCCCGATGCCCGAACCGCAGATGGCGACATGGCTGCGCGGGCGGCCCTCGATGGTGTAATGGCCGGGCATGGCGGCGACGAGGCCGCGTTTCGCCTGCAGGTGCGTCAGCGACAGGACCGACAACCGACGCTGCTTTTCATTTGCGAGTTGGCCGAGCCGGCTCGACGAGAGCGCGCGCACCGAACCTTCTTCGAGCCGCACGAGCAGGTCCCCCTTGCCGGGACCGTTCAACGCCAGCTCGGCCATGGCGAGATTGGCGAGGTCGTTGTTGGTTGCGGCGACGATCGTGCGCGCGCTGCCGGCACCCATGCGCTCGAGTTGCCGGCGGATGCGGCGCCTGCGGCCGAGCAGGCCGACTTCGGCGAACGGACGCGTCCGGGTCAGGGCCACGGCATCCGCCAGCGTGCTTGCGAGGAACAACACCGGACCGGAGGCGCGCTGGCGTTGCGCGATGGTCTTGAGATCGTCGTGGCTGCCCGCAAGGATCGAATGCCCGCCGCGCGCCCGAAGCCAGGCGAGGCGGGCAGGGCGTCCGATCAGTTCCCAGGCGAGCATCGCAAGGACCAGTGGGATCAGCAGTGCGGCGGCAAAGATGCCGGCCATCAGCACGCCGCTCCCAGCGCCGGGACCGGCAAAGCATGCGGGGCGGCCGCCGCTGAGCACGGTGAGGGCCTCGAGCAGGCGACGCCGCATCATCCAGTTTTCATCGCCGGGCAAGTCGGCCGGGGCGCAAAGGCGCAGCCCGAAATAAGTGAGGCCCACCGCCAGCACCGCGACAAGCACAAGCACGATAACGTAAAGCAGCAGACGGCGCGTCACTTCACATCGCCCTGCAGCATGGCATTATCGCGCAATGAGAATTCTCCCAACAGGGCAATCAGCATGGCAGGACGGCAAGGGATTGCAAGGTCGCCACGGTGGCATGGCTAAGGCCGTTTGGTGGCGCGTTCTGTCGCTGGCTTTGGCGCTCTGGACTGCGCCCGTCTGGGCCGAGGAGAACGGCTTTCTCGATGCCGCCGGTGACGCGCCGCGACTGCTTGCCGCGATCGAGAAGGAACGTCCGGCTTTCACGCCGCCTGCGGGCGTCACCGGCATCTCGGTGCCGCATCACCTGCTCGCCGACGACTTGATTGCCCGCGGCTTCTGGGCCGCATCGGCGATGCACCCCAGACGCGTACTGCTCATCTCGCCCGATCATTTCCGCAAGGTCAAAGGAGCCTTCGCCACCACGCGCGAGGACCTGCGGACGGTGTTCGGCATTGTGCCCGCCGACGATGCCGGCGTCGACGCGCTGCTGAGCCACCCCGAACTGTTCGAGGCACTGCCTGGCATCGACCATGAGCATGGTGTGATGGCGCTGGCACCATTCGTCGCGCATTTCTTCCCCGACGCGCAGATCGTGCCTGTGCTGGCCTCGATCAATGCCGACGCGAGCGATTGGTCCGCGGCGGTGGCGGCGCTGAAGCCGCTGATCGATGCCGACACGCTGGTCGTCCAGTCCACCGACTATTCGCACTATCTGCCGCAGGGCGAGGCGGTTTTGCGCGACCAGGAAACCCTGACCATGCTCGCTGCGGGCGATGCCGACGGCGTGCTGCCACTTATGCAGCCATCGCACATGGATTCCAAGTCCGCGCAATTCATCCAGTTGCGGCTGCAACACGACGTGTTCGGCGCCGTGCCGGTGGTGCTCGCCAATCGCAACTCGGCCGAATACGGCCCAAGCGAAAACTCTTCGACCAGCTATGTGGTGACGGCCTGGGTGAAAGACCCCGCAGCCGGCGCGGTGTTCGACTATCCGGATCAGCATCGCGTGATGTTCGCCGGCGATACGCTGGCTGGGCGCTACCTGCTGCCGGCTTTGCGCGACAAGGCGGCCTGGGCCGCCATCACAGGTGCGGTCAGTGCAACAACGGCCAATACGCCGCTCATCGTCAACCTGGAAGGCGTGGTACTGGACGAGCCGGTCGCGGGCCTCGGCATCGGCGAGCACCTGATGCTGATGGAAGACACAGCGCCGCTACTCGCGGCCTTTCGCGTTCGGGGTACATCTCTGGCCAACAATCACGCCAACGACCTCGGTGACGTCGGTCGCGAGGAGAGCGTGCGCCTGCTCAAAAGTATCGGCATCGCGCCGATCGAGCATGGAGCGGTGACCGATTTCGGCGGTTTTCGCATAGTCGGGATCAACTTCGTGCGCGGACGCCTGACCGGCGATCGCCTTGCATCGCCGGATGACCTGGATTGGGTCTGCGGTCTGCATGCGGCACCGCCGTTGGTCGCCTTCGTGCATTGGGGCACGGAATACACCGATGCGCCGAGTGACGCGGAGCGTGGCGTTGCCGAGAAGCTCGCAGGGTGCGGCGTGTCGCTGGTGGTCGGCGCTCACGCACACCGGGCATCGCCGGTGATCACACCAATGGCCGGTGGACGTGGAATGATGCTCTATTCGCTCGGCAATTTCCTCTTCGACCAGAGCGAGAGTCGCGGCTCCGGCGAGCTGCTCGAACTGCGGGTATTCAGGCAGGGCACCATTGCGGCGCGACTGGTGCCCCTGCCGAACCTGTTCGAACTCGGCAAAAAAGCGCTCGAAGCGGCGCCCTAGTTACCCAGCATTTCGGGCGGGATTACCCGTACCGGTGGATTGAAATAGGTGAGATGCACCGGCCGCGAGGCGATCTGCCTGCCATCGGCCAGCACCAGCACCATTTCGAAATCGTGCTCGGACGTCTTGTCCGCCTCGAGTTCGATGCGCCAGCGCGTGGTGAAGCCTGGTGTTACCTGGCCCGAGAACGGGATGGCGATGCGGTAGTTCTGCTCGTCGAGGCGGAGCTTGAATGGTTCGTGCTTGACCGGAATGATCTCGCCGCCCTCGCCGCATTCGGCGCCGGTTGCGAGATGACCGAGCTGGATGGTCGCTGAGAAGGGCGAGGTCTTGTGCCGGCTCTCGCCACCCGGGGCCGCCCAATCATAATCGAGGGCACCCGAGACGACGGTTTCGATGACGGAATCGTTGAGCGTCAGATAGTCCGCCAGCTTGCCGTAGCGCCCGGACTCGCGGATTTCCCCGAGGCAGGAGCGCTGGTCGTTGCGATCGCTGCACATGAAGTCGTCGCTGCCGGCCATGGCGGTGTTCACTCCGAGTGCCACCAGCGACTCGCCGAAATCGACCTTGATGCTGTCGGCAATCGAACCGAGCGGCGCATCGAATATCGTTTCGTTCTGCCGCCCGTCTGGCGTGCCGAAGGAATAGGAGAGGCTGGCGTTCTCGGCCGGACCCCAGCCGAAATTGTCGACGAACACATCCGGCCGGTACCAGCGGCCAGCGCCGCATTCGCTCTCGCGGTCGCCACGCAACTGCATTGCGGGTTCGGGCTGCGTCAGGCTGTCCCCGACATTGAGGAAGCCGCCCACCACGGCAACGGTGTCGGTGGTGACGTTTTCGAGTTCGAACACCAGCGACAATGGCTCAAAGCGTTCGTAATTGCCGAGAAAGCTCGGCGTGTAGCCCATCGACACGTTCAGGAAGCGGCTGGTTTCGTCACCGGTGAGCTGGATCGGTCCGCCACCACGCCAGGTGTCCATCAGCCGCTGGTCGTCGGGGAAAATGTCGAGCCGCGCGCCGTCGCTGCGCGAGGTGTAGCTCACGGGCTCGATGTTGAGATCGAAATTGTGCGGCCGCCGTTCGGCGACGACGCCGACACGCAGGCCGGGCACATCGGTGAACTGCGCGTTGATGATCCGCACATAGCCCAGTTCACCCGGCGGCACGGGTTCGCGGCTGCCGGCGATCTCGTCGCCATCGAGCCAGTCGGCACGATAGGGCTCGCCGCGTGCGGGAACGAACAGGCCTTCGCCCTCGCGCTGATCCTGGGCAAAGCCGCCGTCATAGATGGCGCCGGTCGCATCGACATAGGTGCCGCGGCCCTCGCGACGGCCGGCAGTGAAGCTGCCGACATATTCATCGCCATTGGCCAATTGCAGCCGGCCCTTGCCGTCCATCAAGCCATCGCGCCACTGTCCCTCGTAGCCGTAGCCCGAAACATCGAGCCAGGTGCCTTCGCCCTCGGCGCGGCCGTCGACCAGCGTGCCCCTATACGAGGCGACATCGGCGGATGGATCGTAGGAGGGGGCGCCGGGCTGCCGGAACACCAGCGTGCCCCTGCCGTTGAGCGGCCCCGATGTCGCGGCGGCCGGATCGTCGGGTCGCCATTGCATTTCGAGCCCGAGTTCGGGGACCGGGTCTAGCGCCGTATAGCTGATGCGCTTCAGCTCGCGCGCCGCCGGATCCCACACCAGTTGCACCCAACTGCGCATGGCGCCTGCTGCGCTGCCAGGATAGGCCGACGGCGTCGCCAGCGACGGGAGTGGGACCTGCTCGACCGAAGCGCCCAGAGCCGGCGATGCGAGGCAAAGTGCGGCCAGCGCGAGACCGAGCAACGGCTTGAACTGGCGATGTGTCATGGGCCCCCCGAGGCGATCGGGCAAAGCCTATTGCGCGACAATCAGGCTGTCCACCCGCGCCCGCCACGACGCCGGATCGAGGTTGATCATCTCGACGGCACCGGCGGTTGTGGCGATGGCGAGTGTCCGGTCATCCACCCAGTCGAGCCAGGATGTCGTGCGGGCCGGGCCGGCCGCAATCGCGAGCGGCGAATTGTCGGGCACCGCGGCGGCACCGAGGATGATGGCCGAGCCGGGCTGTTCGAGATCGAACACATAGAGCCGGTCGGTGGCGCTGAGGATCGCCAGCAGGCTCGAGTCCGGCGAGAACGCAACCGTCTTGCTGTCCGGCGCCAGCAGATCCATGCAGACCGGCTTGTCCGGATCGGCGAGGTTGTGGACGATCACCTTGGCATCGGTGCGCGTCGCCACCAGCCATTTGCCGTCATCGCTGACGTCGAGACTCTTGGCGCCGTTATTGTCGGTGGTCGGTGTTTCACCACAGATCGATTTGCTCGCGTCGAACACCGTGACGCCCTCGGCACCGGTGCCGAGATTGCGGCGACGGATCGAGCCGTCGGAATAGGAGATGAAGGCCTCGTTCGGCGCCCGCGCGGCGGCGATGCCCCAGGGTGTGAGCTTCATGCTGTCGGGTGCGACCTCGGACTGGCGCAGGTCATCGCCCGAGAAGGTGATGATGCGCCCATCGGTGAGCGGCACCGCGGCACGGATGTCGCCGGTGAGAGCAGCGATGCGGGAGAATGAGGCGTTGTCGATGCCGATGAGTCGATCGGGGTCCGCTTTGCCGGGAGTGTAGAAAGCTACGTTGCGGTTTTCGTGCACTGCAGCGAACTTACCGTCCGGCAGCAGCGCCAGCGAGGCGACACGCGCGATGTCGTCGGTGCCGCTACGATAGGATACGGGTGCGCCATCGGCCTCCCAGGTCCAGACCGGCCCAATCTCGTCCCCGGCAAGCGTGCGGTTGTGCGCGTGGTCGATCGCAAGCGCCGTCAGCGCGTTGTGCGTGGTAACCGAGCGGCCCCAGGCCACTTGGCGATCTGACTGCGCTGACCACAGGCGAAGCGGCTCGCCCGGTGCGATCGAAGCAAGATGCGTCCCGTCGGCGCTCCAGCGGATGAGGCCGATGCTCCCTTTGTGACCGGTCAGCGCATCGACCAGCAGACCCTGATCGTCATAGAGGCAGATCGTGTGGTCGTCGCAGCCGAGGGCGTAAACTGAGGCCGCGGGTGACCACGCGGCAGCGATCGACTTGCCCATGCTTTGCACGGTCGCGTCCGCTCCGGTGAGGTCGAGCAGCGTCACATTGCCTTCGCTCGTGACGATCAGCAGCTTGCCTGCAGTCGACCAGTCGAGGGCAGTGACCATTCCGGGTGCCAGGTTGGCGAGCGCCAGGGTCATCGGTTCGTCGGCGATCGAGCGATAGATGGCGAGATTGCCGGGGTTCCAGGAGACCGCGACACCGTCGCCATTGGGACTGATCGCCATCGCGCCCGCACTCCCCGAGCCAATCGTGGCGGGCGGCACGAGGACACGGTCGATGCAGGGGAGCGAGCGGCAGTCGCGCAGTAGGGCGTCCCCGATCAGGCCGGTGATGCCGAAGACTTTGCCGTCGGCACTGCTCCTGAGCGTACCGGCTTGCCCGAAGAACCCGTCCGGCGGTGCCGCCATCGCGACACTGCCATCGAGATTGAACACGCCACCGTCGGCGTAGACGACCTGCACGCTCGCGCCGGTGGGCAACAGGCCAACGGGCTGCGTGTCGGCGGGCACCTTCGCCGTCGTTCGCGTGCCGTTTGACGCGTTGTCGGTCACGACGCTGCCGTCTGCGGCGAGGGTGATGAGGCTCTCTGCCACCCAACGCGCATCGATGACGAGGCCGGGACTAGATCGAATGCCGAGGCTGTTGGGCGGCACGGCCATCGCAGCGGAGAGCGCCGCGGTGCGGCTCGCGGTGCTCGGCGCAAGCTCGTACGCCGCGAGTGCCGCCTTGGCACCTTCCTCGGGTTTGCCGGCGCGCAATGCTGCTTCCGACTGCGCGATGAGGAAGTTCACTTCGGCCTGAACCTTTGCCGCCTGACCTGATGACCACACGAAATAGCCCACGACGCCGCCGATGATCAGCACCGCGCCCACCACGGCTGCCGCGACCATCGTACGGAGGCGCGCTGCCATTGCGGCGCGCACAGTGGCGTTCTCCGCGTCACGCGCACCGCGCAGATATTCGCGATCGGTGCTGTTGAGATACGCCTCGAACTTGTCCTGGTCGGCCGCAGCTTCGGCGGCCCCGAGGCGCGAGCCTTTGTGGATGAGGAATTCGGCCGCCTTGGCGTTGGCGGCCCAGTCCGTTGCGGCGCGGCGGACAGCCTCGAGCTGCGCGAGATCGGCCGAGTCCTCGACCAGCCAGCCGTCGAGCGCGCCCCATTGCCGGAGCAGGGCCTCGTGGGCCGGCTCGATGGTGGTCTCGCCGGTGGCCTCGTCCTTGTCGGTCGAGAGCAGGCGCTGCTCGACCATCAACTGCATCAGCGGCCGCGCCTCTTCGGGCACTTCACTGAAACGCGCAACGCGACGGCGCGGTGCGCGCGTATCCGGATCGATGCCGGCGAGCCAGGGGATCAGGCCACGGCGCAGCAGCGCCAGGCGCGCAGCGCGATCGGCAGGGATAGCGCTGATGCCGTCGGCAGCCTTGAGCGCCTGCGCAATGGCGGCTTCGATGGCGCCGCGGATGCGGCCGAGGTCGTCGTATTCGCTGAGCTTCAGGTCCCCGTCCGAGCCGTAATCGTGGAACAGCCGCTCGAGCGTGAAGGCGAGCAGCGGCAGCGCATCCTTGCCGCCGCCCTGGTGAATGTCTTCGAGCAAGGCATCGACCAGCGGCTCGTCAAGCTCGAGGCTCTTGCCCGCGGCGGCGAGCCGACGCGCCGGACCGCGAATGACATCGCCATAGGACCCTGCGGGCATGGGCGAGAGGTCGATGAGATGGTGCGGCTTGGTGCCTTCGAGCTCAACCCTGTCCTGCAGGCGGCCGTAATTGTCCGAGCGGATGGTGAAGACCACCATCAGCGGCGGCTCGTCGCGACGGGAGAGATCGGCGAGCAGCTGCAGGAAAGGGCCCGCCTCGGCGGCCGCGTCGCCGGGCTCGAGCAGCTCTTCGGCCTGATCGACCGACAGCACGAGGGTCGCGGGCACGTCTGGGGCATCGCCGACCGGCACGGCGATCTGCTTGAGCAGCGCCGACACCGCCTCGACGCCACCCAGCACCGCGTTCCGAACTTCGGCGCGGTTCTTGGTGATGCCGCGTGCCGCGAGGGCCGCGATTAGGGCGGCGGCGAGGCCATGCTCGCCGGTGAGCGCAGCGCGCTCCGGCCGCACGATCGGCAGCACGTGGAAATGCGCGGAATCGCGGCTGAGACGGGGCAGCAGCCCGGCACGCAGGAACGACGACTTGCCAGCGCCGGACGCACCCAGCACCGTCGCAAAGCGCGGGGCGGCCCTGGCGCGCAAGCCGCGCAACCCGTCGAGCGTCAGAACGATCATGCCGTCGCGACCGAAGAAGATGCCCGCGTCGTCGGCATCGAGCGGCAGCAGTCCGCGATAGGGCGCACGGCCGAGATCGTGCGCCGGCGGCCAGGGGAAATGTGAGGGGTCGAGCCCGGCCTTCTGCAATCCCGCGCCGAGACGGGCGAGACCGTTCTCCGAAAAGGCGATCTCCTTGGCGTCGGGCAGGCGCGGCGGCTCGATGGTCTTGCTCCAGCCCATCTTGCCCTGGGTGAGGTCGACCAGTTGCCATTCGGCGGTGAGTTCGGGCGGCAACGTGTCGTAGGGGGTCGGCTGTACGACCACCCCCACGATCTGCTTGTTCATCTGCTTGGCCAGCAGGAATTCAGCGAGGCACCAGCGCGACGCCGCCCAATCCGGACTGATGACGATGAGGATGAGTTCGCAGCTTTCGGCCGCGCTTTTGAGCGCCGCCTGCCAGCGCTCACCGGCAACCAGCCCGCGGCGCGGGTCGAGGTCGAGGAAGGTGTCGGCCCAGCCCTGCTCATGCAGCCAGTCGTCGATCGCCAACGCCTCTGCGTTGTTGACGCTGGAATGGCTGATGAAAATCTTGCCCAAAACCGGCCCTGCCCGAAAACCGATGCGACACTATGGACTTATCGCACGGGGGTGAAGCCCGGCCGCGCGGCAGGGTTTATCTAGTGGGCGATGGCGGCTGGATGCGGGCCGGATTCCGGCGCTAGACCGGCAACAGGCGGGTAATGAAGAAGCCGGCTGTGGCCGAAACTGCGGTCAGAACCGTTCCCCAGACGAGATCGCTGAGGGCCAGCGACACTGTCCAGTCCTTGAGCGTCGACAGGTTGGTGAAGTCGTACGTGCCGTAAGCCACAAAGCCGAGGATCGCGCCCGCTATGGCAGCCTGGCTCCAGTTTCCGCTGACCAGCGCCGGGTTGACAGCGAAATAGACGATGCCCGCGGCAAAGGCCAAATAGAACAATCCGGCCACCGCCAGATTGGGCTGCGCCAGGAGCAGATGCCCTACATCGCGGCGGAACATCGGCAGCGCCACCAGTGAAATCCAGAGGAAATCGAGCGCGAGAAAGACGACGACGGTCGAGCCATAGGCAGTGAGCAGCTTGAGCATTATTGAGCCTCCAATGACCCAGGAACGGCAGATATAGGATGGATGTTGCGGTTAAGAGGAAATTTTTGCAGTTCATGCACCCTATCGGTCGGGCGGTTCGTATCTCCCTTGGCATAACGCAGAAGGGTCAGATCTTGCTTACCGAACTCGACAATGGACGCCTCTCCCGCCCGCACGGGCCGCGCCGCATCGCCGTCATCGGTTCCGGCGTCGCCGGGCTTTCCGCTGCCTGGCTGCTGAGCCAGAGTCACCGCGTCACCCTCTACGAGGCCGACAACCGCCTCGGCGGTCATTCCAATACCGTGATGGCCGAGACGGGCAAGACCATGACTCCGGTCGATACCGGCTTCATCGTCTTCAATGCCCGCAACTACCCCAACCTCGTCGCCCTCTTCGATCATCTCGGGGTGGCGACCGAAGAGACCAATATGACGTTTTCTGCCTCGCTCGATGGCGGCAAGCTGGAATATTCGAGCGACGGCCTGAACGGCCTAGTCGGGCAGCGCGGCAACATGATCAATCCGCGCTTCTGGGGCATGGTGCGTGACATCCTGCGCTTTTACCGCGAGGCTCCGGGCCTGCTGAAGCGCGCTGAAGCCGGTCGCCTGACACTCGGCGACTATCTCGACGCCAACAACTATTCCGAGGCCTTCGTGGAGGACCACCTGCTGCCGATGGGCGCAGCGATCTGGTCGACCACCGCGGCACAGATGCGCGCCTACCCGCTCGACGCCTTCATCCGGTTCTTTGCCAACCATGGCCTGATGACCATCATCGGCCGCCCGCTGTGGCGCACCGTGACCGGCGGCAGCCGTGTCTATGTGCAGAAGATGCTCAACGCCGTAGCCGAAGTCCGCCGTGGCGCGGCGGTGACGGAAATCCGCCGCGGCATGAACCAGGTGACGGTCCGCGATGCCAACGGCGACAGCGCGCGCTACGACGACGTCGTGATCGCGAGCCACGCCGACCAGGCACTGGCCATGCTGCACGATGCCGACGACGAGGAGCGTGCCCTGCTCGGCGCCTTCACCTACACCGACAATCTGGCGGTGCTCCACCGCGATGTATCGCTGATGCCCAAGCGCAAGCGCGTCTGGGGGAGCTGGAACTATGTCGGCGAGTCGAGCGATACCGGCGAACGGCCGCTCTGCGTGACCTACTGGATGAACAAGCTGCAGAATCTCGACCGCACCCATCCGCTCTTCGTGACGCTCAACCCAACGCGGCCCATCGCCGAGGGCCAGATGATCCAGTCCATCGGCTATTCGCACCCGCTGTTCGACCACAAAGCCATCGCCGCGCAGCGCGAGCTCTGGCGCCTGCAGGGTCGTGGCAATGTGTATTTCGCCGGCTCCTACTTCGGCTCGGGCTTCCACGAAGACGCGCTGCAATCGGGCCTTGCAGCGGCCGAAGCGGTGGGTGGCGTGCGCCGGCCCTGGCGCGTGGCCAACGAGTCCGGCCGCATCACGCTCGCCCCGATGGCGGTGGCCGCCGAATGAGCCTCAACTCGGCACTCTATCAGGGCATAGTGGTGCACAAGCGGCTGCGACCGCGGCAGCACAAGCTGCGTTATCGGGTGTTCTCGCTGCTGATCGATCTCGATGAACTGGAGCGGCTGAACACGCTTCGCTGGTTCGGCCATAACCGGGCTGCGCTGTTCAGTTTTCGCGATACTGACCATGGCATCGGCAAGGGAAAGCTGCGTGACTGGGTAGAGGAGCGGCTGACCGAGGCCGGCATTGCCGTCGCAAATCCCTCGATCCGCATGCTCTGCTACCCGCGCATCCTCGGCTATGTGTTCAATCCGCTGACGGTCTATTTCTGCTCCGACCGGACCGGCGTTCTACGCGGTATCCTGTACGAAGTTCACAACACCTTCGGCGAACGCCGGACTTACATCATCCGCCCGGAGGGCGAAGCGCCGATCCGCCATAGCGCCGACAAGGAAATGTATGTCTCGCCCTTCGTGCCGATGGACTGCGCCTACCACTTCAACATCGTCCCACCCGCCGGTCGCGTGGCGATCGGCATCACCGAAACCGATGCGCAGGGCGTGCTGCTGACCGCGAGTTTCGCGGGCAAGCACGAAGAGCTGACCGACCGGACGCTGCTTCGCGCCTTCTTCGCCTACCCCTTGATGACGCTGAAAGTCACCGCCGCCATCCACTGGGAGGCGATCAAGCTCTTGATCAAGGGCGTGAGATACATCCCGCGCAAGCCGGCGGCCGCGCGCATCGCGACGAGCGTCGTGAAACAGCCCGAGCCGGCCGAATAGCTGACGATCAGGCCCGCATGCGGACTTTGTCGGCCATCCGCAACAGCTGCGGCTGATCTTCGGCCAGCACCTTCGGTGGGCGCTGCACGCTGCGGTGCATGGCGACATCGTCGGCAAAGCGCATCAGCAGCGGATTGAAGCTGTCGGGCACCTGGCGGAAGGCGGAGTGGCCTGCATCAGGAATGATATGGCACATCCCGTCCCACAGAGCGGCATAGCGAATGCGCGCCACGTAGTTCATGGAAAAGAACGGATCGTCCGAGCCGTTGACCATCGCGACGGGGATCGGCGAGGTCTCGACCAGCCACTTCTCGTCGGCGCAGGTGCCGCGCATCATCGACCCGAACATGATCTTGCGCAGCCGTCCGTCGGCGCGCTGGATGTTCTTCATATCGTCGTGGGAGATGCTGTCGCCAAAGCAGGCGCGGGCGAAGCGCAGCATTTCGGACTCGTTGAAGCTGTCCTTGGAGGCCAGCATGGAATCGAAGGTGATGCGGAACGAGCGCAGCACGGCCAGCGGCCCGTGGCCGATGGGCGGGGTGCCGCTCAGCATGACGCCGGCCACTACCGGATCACTGCTCATGAGCTCCAGAGCGACATGGCCGCCCAGCGACCAGCCGAAAAACACGGCACGTGAAATTTCCATTGCCTTAAGCACTTCGCCAACAGTGCGGGCGAGGCCGGGCAGGGTGTAGGTGAGGGCGGGGTTGGCGGCATCGGAGGACTCGCCGTGTCCCGGCAGGTCCATGGCGACGATGCGGTAGCGATCGGCCAGCGCGCTGTTCATCTGCTGCGCGAAAACGCCGCGGGCGCTACCCGAACCGTGCAGCAGGAGCAGCGGCATGCCGCGGCCATTGCTCTCGGTGACACGGATATCGGCGCCGCTGGTGCGGATGGTACGATGGATCAGAGTCATGACGGCAAACCCTTCTGGTTCGAGCCGGACTCTGCCGCAAAGACGTGTACGGGCCGTCTAGACCTGTGGTGAATAAATGCATAGCAATTTGGCTGAACACGGTGCGTCAGGAGTACGGGAATGGCTGAAGAACAGGGCAAAGCGGACTATGTGCTGGGCCATTCCGAGCGTGAGCTGAAGCGGCTGGAGGCGCAGGCCGGCTTTTACGCCGAAGCGACGCGCGACGGGCTGATCAAGGCCGGTATCGGCTCGGGCATGAAGGTTCTGGACCTCGGCTGCGGCGTGGGCGACGTGTCGCTGATTGCCGCCGACCTGGTGGGAACGACGGGTTCGGTGACCGGCATCGACATCTCGCCGGGGGCCATCGCGCTCTCCACCGCACGCGCTGCACAACGCGACATAAGGGCCGAGTTCGTCGTCTCGCCGATCGATGCCTTTGACCGCTTTGGCGAGTACGATGCGGTGGTCGGCCGCTTCATCCTGGTGCACTTCCCCGATCCGGTGGCGGTGGTGCGTGGTATTGCTAGCAAGTTAAAGAATGGCGTTCCACTCGTCTCGATGGAGATGGACATGTCGACCGGCGCGGCCTCGGCGCCGTTCCCGCTTTACGACCAGCACCTCGGCAACATTCGCAGGATGTACGGCACGATGGGCTTCTCGCCGGATATGGGCGTGAAGTTGCACGCGACATTCCGCGCCGCCGGGTTGACGCCGACACTGACCGCTTTCACCCGCGTCGGCCACAAGGACGAGGCGGCCGGGTTCGACTTCCTCACAGAATCCGTGCGCAGCCTGATGCCGGTGCTGGAGAAAACCGGCATCGCGACACCTGCCGACATTGACATCGACACGCTGAGCGCGCGGCTCGCCGCCGAAGCGCAAGCCTCCGATCCGGCCATCTTCTACCCGCGCTTCGTCGTGGCGTGGGCGCACGTCTAGCGGGTGAGCGACCGCCTCCCCATTGATGACGCGCTGCCGGAACTGCTGGCGGCGCTCGACACGCATGACCGGGTGGTCCTCGTTGCACCGCCCGGTGCCGGCAAGACCACGCGGGTACCGCTGGCGCTACTTGAGGCGGCATGGCGCGGCGATGGCCGCATCATCGTGCTCGAGCCGCGCCGACTTGCGGCCCGCGCCGCTGCCCGGCGTATGGCGCAGAGCCTCGGCGAGGATGTGGGAAAGACTGTCGGCTATCGCGTGCGGCTCGAAAGCCGCGTGAGCAAAGCGACACGCATGGAGGTCGTGACCGAAGGCGTGTTCACCCGCATGATCCTCGACGATCCAGAACTCGGTGGGATCGCCGCCGTGCTCTTCGACGAGTTCCACGAACGCAGCATCGATGCCGATCTCGGTCTCGCACTGGCGCTCGACGCGGCGAGCCTGCGCGATGGGCTGAAGCTGGTCGTCATGTCGGCGACCATCGACGGAGCGCGGGTCGCGACCCTGCTCGGCTCAGGCGAGCGCGTAGCGTCGCGTCAAGGAAGTGCGCCAGTCGTGCAGAGCGAGGGCCGCGCCTTTCCCGTCGAGACTCGCTATCGCGCGCCGGAAACGTCGCAGCGGCTCGAGGACCAGGTTGCAAGCGCTGTGCTGTCCGCGCTGCGCGAAGAGGAGGGCTCGGCGCTGGTCTTCCTGCCGGGGCAGGGTGAGATCGCGCGCGTTGCCGAGCGGCTGGTGGGGCGCGTTGCTGCCAATGTCGACATCGCGCCGCTTTATGGCCAACTGAGCGCCGAAGAGCAGGACCGGGCCATTGCGCCCGCTCCAGAGGGACGGCGCAAAGTGGTGCTGGCGACCTCCATCGCCGAAACCTCGCTGACCATCGAGGGCATCCGCATTGTTGTCGATTCCGGCTTCCGCCGCGTGCCGGCCTACGATCCGGGAACAGGTCTGACGGCGCTCGAGACACGCCGCGTATCGCGAGCGGCTGCGGACCAGCGGCGGGGACGTGCGGGACGCACCGCACCGGGCGTTGCCTACCGCCTGTGGACCGAAGGACAGACCGGTGGGCTCGAGCCCTACGACACGCCGGAGATCCTGGCTGCGGACCTCGCGCCGCTCGCACTCGATCTCGCCAATTGGGGCGTCAACACTCCGGATGCGCTGGCCTTCCTCGATCCGCCGCCGAAAGCGGCGTGGAGCGAGGCGGTGACGCTGCTGCAGCAACTCGACGCGCTGGACGAGGGCGGCCGCATCACGCCCGCAGGAAAGGCATTGGCCAAGCTGCCACTTCATCCGCGCCTGGCGCACATGGTGGCCCAGAG
>JBEBHC010000458.1:0-1022 GCA_040081185.1 Devosia sp.
CCGGCGCGGCGGTGGAACTCGCGCCGCTCGTGCTGCGCCGTCTGTTCGAGCTGCAGGTGACGGGCACCGTGCGCGCCCCCGCCGGCGTCGACGTGGCGAAGCAGGAAGTGCGGGTATGGCACCGCGGGACGGATGGCCGGGAATTCCCGGCTGACATCGCCTTCGTGTATGAGGCCGGACAGTTCCGCGTTCGCCTGTGGGCCGGCGAGCGCTATCGCATCACGCTCGGTCCGCGTCACGCGCCGCTCGGCGATGTGCAGTTCGTGGCCGGAGACGCCACGATTGAACTGACCGCCATCGCCCCGCCGCGGCCGCAGTGACCCGCGCCGGACGCCGGCGACGCTACTTCAGCGGCAGCTTCTCGCCCGGCAGCGCCGGGGTGTGCGCGGGCAGGCGCCGCGCCTTCGTGGCCTGCTCGAAGGCGTAGCCGAGGCCGAGGATCTTCCCTTCGGTGAACGCGCGGCCCACGAACGAGATCCCCACCGGCAGGCGATCGGTCGTGAAGCCGGCCGGCACGATGAGATCCGGGAAGCCCGAGAGATTCGCGAGATTCGAGCCGCTGGCGGCGCCGCCGCCGGGCACGTCGGGCGGGGCGTTGATGAACTCCGGCCGCCGCGACGACGTGGGATAGACGATCGCGTCGAGCGTGTTCGCCGTGAAGGCGCCGTCGAGAATTGCCTGTACGAGCGGCAGTCCGAAGTCGTGCACCGAGGTGTAGCGCGGATCGGTCATCGAGCCGCTGGCGAGTTCGCGCTTGAAGAGATTCCAGCGTGGTGCGTTCGGTCCGGCTCCATCGGGCCGCGTCGAGACGAGTTTGTCCGAGCGTTCGCTCATCTCCGCCAGCGTCTTCGGGAAGCCCGGCTTGAGCGTGGCGAGGTACTGCTGAATCTGGACGGGGAATTCCGGGTAACGCACGGCGGTGTAGAACTCGCCCTTGGCGTCGAGCAGCCACTTCGGGAAGCGCACGTCCACGAGGGTGGCGCCGGCCGCGCGCATGGCGGCCCGAGACGCTTCCACGACCC
>JBEBHC010000078.1:0-15442 GCA_040081185.1 Devosia sp.
ATGCATCACGGCGTTGCCTTCGACCTCCAGGCGGTATGCTCCGGATTCGTGTTCGGCATGGTAACAGCGGACTCGTATCTGAAGAACGGCATCGCGCGGCGCGCGCTGGTGATCGGCGCCGAGACCGCGACACGCATCCTCGATTGGACCGATCGCACCACCTGCGTCCTGTTCGGCGACGGGGCAGGGGCGGCGGTGCTCGAACTGGGCGGCGATGGCGAGCGCGGCATCCTCGCGTCATCCATCCGCTCCGACGGTCATTTCGCCGACAAGCTCAACACGACAGGCGGTCCGTCGACGACGCGCTCCATCGGCTTTGTCCACATGGAAGGCAAGGAGGTCTTCCGGCACGCCGTGGGCAAGATCACGGATGTGGTCGAGAACGTGCTCAAGGCGACCGGCTACGGTGTCAACGACCTAGACTGGTTCGTGCCGCATCAAGCCAACCGCCGCATCATCGAAGGCGCTGGCGAGAAGTTGCACATCCCGCCGGAGAAGGTGATCATCACGGTGGACATGCACGCCAACACCTCGGCCGCATCGGTGCCATTGGCGCTGACGCAAGCCGTCAATGACGGGCGCATCAAGCGCGGCGACCTGGTGATGATCGAAGCCATGGGCGGCGGCTTCACCTGGGGCGCTTCCCTGATCCGCTGGTGAGTCTGTTGGATATCCCGACGCTCGAGACGGAACACCTGCTGCTGCGCCCGTACCGGCTAAGCGATTTCGACGCCTATGCTGCCATGTGGCAGGACGAGAAGGTGTACCGCTTCATCGGCGGCAAGAGCTTCACGCGGGAGCAGAGCTGGACGCGTTTCCTGCGCCAGGCCGGCATGTGGCACTATATGGGCTTCGGCTTCTGGGCCATCGAAGACAAAGCCACTGGCGTGTTCGGCGGTGAATGCGGCTTTCACGAAGTCCGCCGTGAGATGACGCCGCCCATCGAAGGCACTATGGAGAGCGGCTGGGGCCTGGCGCCGCAGTTGCAGAGCAGAGGACTGGCTGAGGAGGCGATGCGCGCGGCCCTCACATGGGCCGACGAAAATCGGCCCGCAGACCGCCTCACCGCCATTATCGACCCAGGCCACGCCGCCTCGCAGCGCGTCGCCGAGAAGCTCGGTTTCGTGCGCATCGGAACGGCCGATTACGGCGTGCCTCTGGTGCTGTTCGAGCGTCCGCACCGGAGTTAGAGGGCGTTTCTTGTCGGCGTAATTTATCCAACTGTTGCAGACGATTGGGCCCGTTGCCATATTTGGCGCAGGGGTCTAGTCTTTCTAAATTCTCGAGGCGGAGGAGCCTGCCGGGAACTGCGGCCCGGCGTGGCGACGAGGGGATTGCGGCATGACCCAGAAGACTGTCACTCGTGCCGATCTGGCCGAGGCGGTGTACGAAGCGGTGGGCCTGTCCCGCACCGAGTCTGCCGAACTTGTCGAGCGCTTCCTCGATCTCATCGGCGATGCGCTCGTGACCGGAGCGAACGTCAAGCTGTCATCGTTCGGCTCGTTTCAGGTCCGCTCGAAGAATCAGCGCATCGGTCGCAACCCGAAAACGGGCGAGGAAGTGCCGATCCTGCCGCGACAGGTTCTGGTGTTCAAACCCAGCAACGTGTTGAAATCCAAGATCAACAAATCTATGGTTCGTGCTGGAAAATAAGACGATTCCAGAAGGGATTCGGGCTTGGAGAAGTCCCCCGACGCCTTCCGCACGATCTCCGAAGCGGCCGATGAACTGGATCTTCCCCAGCACGTGCTGCGCTTCTGGGAGACGCGTTTTTCAACCATCAAGCCGCTGAAGCGCGGTGGCGGCCGGCGTTACTACCGGCCGGAAGATGTGCTGTTGCTAAAGGGCATCCGGCACCTGCTTTACGATCAGGGCTTCACCATCAAGGGCGTGCAGAAGATCCTCAAGGATCAGGGCCCGCGGCATGTGGCAGCGCTCGGCAATGGCGGTGCTCCAGTGGCGCTGGCGCTTGCCGATGACAGCGCTGAGATGGCTAGAGATGCCTCAGTCGATCAATCCGTCGCGAACGGCGTCGAGATGGCCCCGGCACCCAATGGCGGCAACGCACCCTATCTCGAAGAGGCTGACCGTGAGCTTTTGGGTAAGGTGCTGCGCGACATGCTCGAGATGAAGCGGCTGCTCGAGAGAGCGCGCGAATAGAGTCGTTAGTCGCGATCCGGAGTGCCGTCAGGCGGGTTCATCACACCAAATTCACCTGATCGCGCACCCGTGATGTCGATGCCGTAGCCCTCCGCAGCCAGTCCACGGCGCAACAGTTCACGTACCGTGGCGGCGCGGCTGGGCATGCGATTCTTGAAACGGAAGTCGTCTAGAGCGGACAATTCAGCGCCCTCCAGCATGATCTGGAGACGCTCGCCTCGTTGCAAATCCCGGCCTTTTGCGGTCTTTTCGCTCACCGTTTTGCCCCCGGGTAGCAATTAGCTCAACTTACTCACTCAACGTCCCATCTTCAACTTGGTTCCCGTTGAGGGGATCAAATGAGTAACAGGCTGCACTGTGGTTTCAGTCACACCATAACCACTGCGCTTTCATTGGACTTGCCGCCAGCCGAGGTCCCATACCGGAGCAGCGTCAGAAAGCGAGCTACAAATGGATAACCTGGGTAGAGAAGGCGGGCTTGGTTCCGTCCTGATCCTCGAGGACGAGGGTCTGGTCTCACTCCTCATCGAAGACATCGTGCGCGAAATGGGCGCCGAAAGGGTGCAGGTTTTCGCCGAGGCGAAAGCTGCGCGCGAAGCGGCCGAAAGCAGCGAACTCGACTGCGCGATTCTCGCCCTCCCCCGTCCCGACGGCGACAGCGCGGCGGTCGCCGATGCTCTGGAGAGCCGCGGCGTGCCATTTATTTTCTCAAGCGGCAGCGGCTCAGAATGGCTGCAGGAGCGGCACCGCAACCGCCCGATGATTACCAAGCCGTTCTCTGACGATAGTCTGAGGGCGCTTATCCGCGATGTCGTAGCCGACCAGGCCAATCTACAGGCTGCGGAATGAAACGGGTGCAGGCTATGCAGTACTTCTTCCATGTCCGCCGCGGCAATGTGATCTACGAAGACATGATAGGCGTCGAATTTCCCGGAATGACCGAGGCCGCAAGCCACGCAAGGGCCGAAGTTGCGGCGATTCTCCGGGACGAGCCGGAAGTTCCGGCCGAGTTGCAGAGCATCGAGATCGCCGATGGCACTGGCAAGGTCGTCCATACTGTGCAGTTCGCTTGAGCAGGCTTGCAGGCTGAGAATGTCAACTGCGTGGTCCTGACGATCAGGCCTTCTTGTCGATGATCAGCCCCCTGCCTCTTAGCGCGAACGGCTTTCACACCTGAGCCAGCCCGAATAATCTCGACTCCATTGTTTTGGAGACGGGAATGGTTCGACATATTGCGTTGAGTTCACTCGCGGTTTTGGCGTTGACCGGTGGCTCCGTTGCTGCGGGCTTCATCGATGGGGACCCCGATCGCGAAGCCGCTACCCTGGCGGCCATTAAGGCCAACAAGGTGTATTCAGACGCCTTCAACTACCGGGAGGTCGTGTCCGCGCCTGACCAGGCCCATCAGGTCCCGCTCACCATCGTGGTGCTGAAGGGCTCCGGCTGGAACGACGCAGCCATCCTCGATGAGATTGCGACCGCCGAGGACACCTACCGGCCGTGCGCAATCTCGTTTGACCCCATCGTGGTGGTCGAAGCCGAGACGACCTACGATCTCGACAAGATCGGAAGGAAGGCCGACGCTGAACTCACGCAGGAATGGGCGAACGAATTCGCCCCGATCGATCGCAAGATGGCCTTGCTGGACCTGCCTCGCCCCTTGGTGATTTTCCGAAAGATGGGCGGCGCCTACAGCTACAACGCATCGCTCATGAACGGCCCGTTCTACGAGCCCCTAAGAGACACGATTTTCGTTCCGATCGACGCCATAGAAAATCAGAGGGACACGCTAACGACCGCGCACGAACTGGGGCACGTCCTCCTCAACGAGGACCACAACGAGGTTCAAGGCAACATCCTCGGTTGCAACGACGAGGGCTGTCTCGGCTCGAAGGTGAGCAAGCGGCAGTGCAAAGAGGCGTTGGCCTGGTGGCAGCAATGGGTCGCGGGCAAGCAGTGAAGCCTCGGGAGCGCGTCCTCCAGAGAACAGCGCGCGTAGCCTCGGCGGTCTATCCCGCGTCAGGCGTCCGTTTCGCGTTCGAGATGTTCCGATGTGTCGGCCAGGGCCGTAGCGTACGACCGTTGCAGATCGCGCAGCAGGCTATGTGTCGCTACATCGGCCTGCAGGTCCTGCTTGGCCGCGCCAAAGGCCGCGGCCTGACCCGCAATGGCGGAGTAATGGTTCCGCAGTTCAGCACTCACATTGAAGCCGCGCGCCCGCTTGGCGCGGAGCACGGAGCCGACGGCATGCAGCCGGCCCAACTCCTGCTGGAACGGCTTTGCGAACCGGTAGGCGAGCCGCTCTTCCGGCAGCCCCCACTTGAGCTGCCGTTGCTGGGGGCGGTCTGAGGTGAGATCGACGGTCATGACTGTATCCAGAGGCTAAGGACGAACGGAGAGAAGATGGCGAGGGCGCAGAGCGCCAATCCGAGGACGGACGCGAAGAACCACTGTCGTGCGAGCATGATGACCCCCTTGAAAAGGGTGGGTCCCGATTGTTGCGCAGGAAAGGACGCCCGAAGTGCGAGGGAAGATGCCTGCAGCAAACAGGCGGGCCGCTTCAGTCTGCGGGTAATTGACGCCCCCGAGCCGCACTTGTCAGTAAACTAAGACGTGAGGCGCGGTAGTTTCGGAGTGGGCAAACCACTCATTTGCCACCATTTCAGCCGGACGGCGGCGGTAAGGTTTGAATCTCAAGGCAGCGCATTCCGGCTTTTGTTTCACATGCCTCGAAATCTAGCCTTGCACCCAAACGCCCGGTTTTGTAGGGGTTCGCCCGTGTCGGGGTGTAGCGCAGCCTGGTAGCGCATTTGTCTGGGGGACAAAGGGTCGCAGGTTCAAATCCTGTCACTCCGACCATTCTTCCTTCTTTCGCAGGATCGCATTGCGGCGGGCCGATCCGGCGCGCTAAGTCGGCTGCCGTCGATGCGGAGTCGCCAATGCGGGCCTTGCTTGCCGTAGCGCTGTTGATCGCCACTCCTGTCTTCGGAGCCGACGAGGTGGCGGAGCAGGGGACTCCGGTCGGACTCGTCGGGCAGCTCATTGTCGATAGCGCCGACGAACGGACCTACGAGGAAGCGTTCGCGCAGACCAAGTCGAGCTTCAACGTCTTCGGACTCGACGAGGGGCTGCTGCTGTCGGCTTCGGGAATGCGACGCTTCAGCCAGGACATGACGGGCTCGGCGATCCGTGCCGGCGAATTGTCCATCCTGATGCAGTTCAACACGCCGGGCGGCAAGTTCGAGCCGACCGCCGAAACGCCGGCGATGATCCCCTTCGCCTTTCTCAAAGATGGCGTCTGTCAGGCCGGCTACACCGCTGGTTTCCCGACACCCACCACGACCTATGTCGTCGACCTCGCCGATGCGCCGTGCAGCGCCTATTCCGTCGCCGACCTGAAGGCGGCCGACTACGCGGCAATCGAAGAGGCTCGCGAGAACGAAGCACATTCGCTGGCAGATGGACCGCTCGAGCAGGCCGTCCGCGCCGCCTACAGCGCGGCGCTCAAGCATGCCGCCGCGCATGACAATTACTTCGCGCCGAACGGCGACTTCGACACGCTCCGCGCCGCCATCGCTACGGCGCTGGAGACCGACGAGTTCAAGGCGGTCGTCGTAACCGCCATGCCGTCAAAGGATCTCGCCGCGGCCAGCGCCTGCCTGCCGGTGGAGGGCACCGAACTTCGCATCGCGGTCAACGCCCCCGGCGACGGGCTGACCCTCGCGGCTGTGACCGACACGCGGGTGTTTTCGTACCACTACGACCCGCACGAGGCGGCGGACATCAAGGTTGCCGCGGCCAAAGCGTGCAATAAACTCTGATCCGAGGGATTTCGGACCAAGGATCGTCACGATCTGAGCGTCTGATCTGCGACGCTGGGCCGACGGGCAGTTACGCCATCGTCCCAGGCGCCGTTCCCGCGCACTAAACGCGTCAATCACCAGGGGTCACAAATGCTTACACGTCGTAGCCTGCTCGCCGGCTTTGCCGGCATGGGTGCCGCCATGCTGGCGCCGCTCGAAGCTGTCGCCGCGTCCTGGGTCAACCTCGGCTCGCGCAACGTCAGCCTGATCCTCGACCACGACACCATCCATGTCGGCACCGGCGTCGGCCTGTTCCGGCGTATCCGCCTCAAGGTATCGGGCAGCAGCCCGATCTTCATTCACTCGATGAAGGTGGTGTTCGGCAACGGCAACTCGCACAGTGTCGACCTGAAGTTCCTGTTCCTGCCCGGCAGCAACAGTCGCAACATCGATCTGCCCGGCCAGCTCCGCTTCATCCGGCGCGTGGAACTGCTCTACACAAAGGTCCCGCTCGGCGGCTCGGCGACCGTGACGCTGCAGGGCTACAAGGTCTGAGCTGACTTGCGCGATCAGATCGGGGCGGGTGCGTTCGGCGCGCCCGCCTCGCGCTTCTGGTAGGCGGCGGTGACGCCCCAGATCAGTCCCGCGACCAGGTAAAAGTGCCGCCAGTGATCGAGGTCGATGATCGCCGCCTCGACGCAAAGCGGAATGAACGTCGCGACCAACGGGATCAGCAACAGCCGGTTCGGGGATGGGCGCGCGACAAAGGCGACGCCGCGCCAGATTGTCGTCACGACCAGCAGGATGAAAGCGAACCCGCCGCCCCACCCGTAAACGTGCAGCACGTTGACGTAGGCGTTGTGCGGTTCTTCCTTGACTCGCAAGTTGCGGAACTCGAGCGGACCGATACCCCACGGATGCGACAGCGCGAGTTCGAAGGCATAGCCCTGCCGCCCGAAGCGCCCCGTCTCGCCCTCGTCGTAGTTCTGCGCCGTGGCGCGGATCTCGAAAAGCCGTTGCACCTGCGGGATCGATAGCAGCCCGCCGATGGCGATGACGATCATCAGCCCGCCCATCAGTCCGAGCAGCAGCATGCGGACTTTCTCGCGTGCATTGGCTTCGAGAAAGAAAACCAGCAGATAGACGATCGCTGCGGTGGCCGCGAGGTGCCCCCAGGCGGCGCGCGAAAAGCTCGCGAACACCCCAAGCATCAGCACCATGAAGATGATGCCGCCCCACACCGCCACCTTGCCTTTTTGGAGCAGCACGCGCTGCAGCACGTAGGCGGCCGGCAGGATGAGGAACGGCGCAAAGACGTTGGGGTCGTTGAACAGCGCCTTGGCGCGACCGTATCGGGTCAGGATGTCATGGCCGGGGATCAGCCCGAGGTAGCCCAGCGTTCCGAGCAGTGCCGAGACCACTGCCGTCGCGACATAGGCGCCGATGATCAGCTTCATGCGTTTCTGCGGCGCATCGGCGATGTAGTTGGCGACCCAGTAGGTGGTGAAGAACAGAAAAATCGTCACCGCCTGGAAGATCAGCGCATCCGTGACCTCGGTGTATTTCGGCATGAACGCCGCAATGATCGCGAACGGTACGAAGCAGGCGAACAGCACCAGCAGTCCGAGCGTCGAGCGGTGGAGACCAAGGCCGGCGAAGAGCGACACCCCGAGCACGAGGAGGAAGCTAAGCTCGTAGGGCGAGGGCTCTGTGATGACCATACCGCCCGAGAACACCCAGAAGGCAACCAGCCAGTCGAGCAGCCGCGCCGCGTTGGCCTTGATGAAGTCGCGTCCGATGGCCCGGCCAGAGTCAATCGGGCGGCCACCCGGCCGCCCGTTGAAGGGAACGTCGCTGGCATCGGCCACCGCCATCAGTAGGCGTTCTCCGACTTGGATAGCAGGGACACAGGCGTCATCAGCACGATGTAGGCATCAAGCAGGATCGACCACTTCTCGATGTAGTAGAGATCGTGCTGCACACGCTGCATGATCTTTTCGACCGTATCGGTCTCGCCGCGCCAACCGTTGATCTGCGCCCAGCCTGTGATCCCGGGCTTCACCTTGTGGCGTGCGAAGTAGCCCTCGACGGCCTCGTAGTAGAGCTTGTTGTCCGCCTTGGCCTGCGTGGCGTGCGGGCGGGGGCCGACGATCGACAGTTCGCCGCGCAGCACGTTGAACAGTTGCGGCAGCTCGTCGATGGAGCTTTTGCGAATGAACTTGCCGACCTTGGTGACACGCGGATCGCCCTTGGTGACAAGGGTGGCCGCGTTGGCGTCGGTCATATCGGTCCGCATCGAGCGGAACTTGTAAACCTCGATCAGCTCGTTGTTGAAGCCGTGGCGCTTCTGCTTGAAGAACACCGGCCCCTTGCTGTCGAGCTTGATAGCGATGGCCGTAGCCACCATCACCGGCGAAAGCAGGATCAGCGCAGTGACCGCGACGACCATATCGAACAGCCACTTGAAAACGAGGTTCCAGTCCGAGATCGGACGGTCGGCCATGTCGAAGACCGGCAGGTCGCCGACATAGGAATAGGCCTTGTTGGTGAAACGCAGCTTGTTCATATGCGCGCTGAGCCGGATATCGACCGGCAGGACCCAGAGTTGCGTCAGCATTTCGAGCACGCGCTTTTCCGCCGACAGCGGCATAGACACGATGACGAGGTCGACGCGGGTCTGGCGGGCGAAGTCGATGAGGTCGGCGACCTTGCCGAGTTTCGGGAGCCCGGCGACGTGGTCGGGGGAGCGTTCGTCGATGCGATCGTCGAAGAAGCCGAACAGGCGAACGTCGCTGCCGGCACTGCTGCGAACCATCTCGACGAGTGCTTCGGCATCGGCGCCACCGCCGACAATGACGGTGCGGCGCTTCAGGCGACCCTCATTGGTCCATTGCTGCACGAGACCGCGCAGCGACAGGCGGAAAGCGACGAGCAGCACGGCGCCGGTAGCGTACCAGCTGACGAGCCACACGCGGCTCACCATGTCGGATGCCTTGAAAAGGTAGATGCCGACGGCCATCAGCGTGAACACCATTGACCACATCGCGAGAACGCGCCCGACCTGCTGGATCGCGGTGCGATAGGCCGTGACGCGGTGCGTGCGCGCAGCATTGAACGTCACATTCGCAGCAAGCGTGGCAGCGACAATCACCGGGAGATAGATCGCCGCCTGGCCGGGCTCGACATAGGCGGCGAAGATCGCAAAGCCGAGGGTCGCGAGAAGCAAAGCTTCGATCAACTGCGCGACGCCGGAGATGACGGCGGCCGAGTAGTTGGGTTCCGCAGGCGTCGCGATGATGTTGCGTGCTTCGTCCGAAAGGGTGCCCGTCGCAGCGCCGTTGGCGCGCGCGACATGGTTAAGAACGGCAGTGGTTGGGTCTAGACGGAACATTGGCCTGATCGGTCCCGAAAGCTTTGAAATCCGCAGAGAAAATATATGCGCGGTTGCCCATGCTGGGGCGAAAACCCTAGGTTAAGATTAACCCGGACAGCTTTATTCACCCGGCCGTGAGAGACGCTGCGCGCGCCGCCAACAGGTCACGGTATAGCGCCTCGATCTGGTCGGTCATGTAGGAGACCGAAAAACCCTTGCGGATGTAGTCGAGACGCACAGATGCTTCGCGGTCGGCGCCTTCGGGATCATCCATGAATGCCTGCATCGCCATGCGCAGCGCGGCCGTGTCGGCAGCGGGGATCAGGCTCGACGCAGTGGGACCGTAGATTTCGGCGATGCCGCCGACGTCGGTGGAGATCACCGGCCGGCCAGCCGACGCGCCTTCGAGGATCACGTAGGGCAGGGACTCGGCGAGGGAGGGAACCACCATGCAGCGCCCGCGCTTCAGCGTCGGACGCGCCGGTTGGACGCCGAGCAGGTCGACCCGGTCCGTCATTCCATTGCGCTCGATCTGCGCTTTCGCAGCCTCGAAATCCGGGCCGCCGCCAGCCATCGCGATGCTTGCCGGCCTGCCGTCGGGTGCCTTCACGTCCTTGAGGGCGTCGAGCAGGTAGCTGATGCCCTTCACGTCGCGGAACTCGCCGATGAACACGAAGTCGCGCGCGCCCATGTCCGGCGTGATCGGTTCGAACTCCGCTGGCGAAAGGCCGTTGTGGATCACCGGACCGCGCGGCGGTACGGCGATCTTTTCTGAGAACGCGCGCTGTGCGAAGGCGCTTTCGAACACATAGGCGTCCGTCCAGGGCATCAAGGCGCGCTCGACCGTGCGGAAGAAGGCACCGGCACGCGAGCCGGGCTTGTAGTTCAGCACCCCGCCATGCGGCGTGTTGAGCGCGACACGCTTGTTCCTGCCAGCGCGCGCGAACTTGGCGTTTACGCCGCCCTTCGCGCCGTGGCCGTGCAGCACATCGATATCGAGCGCCTGCGCCAGCCGCCGCACTCTGATCGGCGTGGTGATGTCGCCGGAACCGATGGTGCGCGGCATCGGGAAAGTGTGGATGCCGAGCGTGCAGAGCGGCCGCAGCGCGTCGAGGCGCGGCATGGTCAGGGAGTCGGAGGTGAGGCTGTCGGCGACGATGCCGATGTGGTGCCCGCGCGCGGAGAGTTCTCGCGTTAGATCGTTGACGTGCCGAAACAGGCCACCGACCGGGGCGCGAAGGATCTGCAGGATGCGGAGTGGCTCAGCCATTCTCGCTCATTAGGGCATTGTGTCGACACACGGAAACCTTGCTCGGCATTAGCGTAAAAATGCCGTGTCTAGTCAGCTAGAGCCAGCGCTCGGCGACGACGATCGTGTCACCCGGGTAGATCGGGAAATCGAGGTTCACGTTGCCCTTGACCATGGTTTTGCCCTGGCGTCGATAGATCGTCGCCTGGTTGCGGTTGGCCGTGTCGGTGTAGCCCCCGGCCGTTGCGATCGCCGCCCGCACCGTCATCCCATAGACGTACGTGAACTGGCCTCCGCTCGCGACCGCGCCCTGGATGAAGAAGGGGCGGTAGGTCTCGACCTCAGCCGCGACATTTGGGTCACGCATGAAGCCATTGGCGAGCGCCGCAGCGATCGCCGAAGCCGCAGCCTCGGCTGTCTTGCCGCGGACTGGCACGGGGCCGACGAGCGGGAAGGAGATGGCACCGGAATCGTCGACCTTGTAGCTCTTGTTGAGGCTGTCATCGCCGTACACTGTGACGCGCACCACATCGCCGGTGTCGAGCAGATAAGGCCCCTTGGTCTCAACCAGGTAGCTGGCCTCGCGGCCGCTGAGCGAACACGCGGCCAACGGCACAACCAGCAACAAGAGCAGCAGCCGCAGCCAACGCATCGCAACAACCCAACAGACAAACTTCAGCCCGAAGGTGCGGGATCATGGTTAACAATCCGCTTAACCATCAGCCCTGATTTGCGAATTGCGACACGCTTAACCGATTGTTGACCACAAAAGCCCGATACATCGAGGGCGAGTATGAGGCTTACGATGACGTCTGAGTCCGCGCGCGCGGAAGACCTGCGAATGGATATCGGCGCGCTGCTCGGAGCGGTGTGGTCCCGCGTGCTGCGCATCGTCATTGTGACACTGGTCCTGTGCGGCGCCACATACGGTGCGCTGCAGTTCGTGCCCAAGCTCTACGAATCGAGCGCCAGTCTGCTCGTCGAGGATCGCTCGAGCACTTACACCCAAGCCGCCGGCACTCAGCTCTCCAGCGCCACAGGCTCTGGCATCACCATCGATGCAATGATGTCGAGCCAGATCGAGCTGGTGAAGTCGCGCGACACGCTCCTGGCGGTTATCGATCAGCTGAAGCTGCGCGACGTTTCCGAATTCGGGGGGGCAGGGTTCAACCCGGTCAACTCCGTGCTCGCCATCTTGGGCCGCGCGCCGTCGAACAAGAGCCTCGATGAAACGGCCCTGCAGAATCTCAACGACAAGCTCACGGTGATCCGTGAGCGCGACAGCGCGGTGATCTCCATCTATGTCCGCGCGCAGGACCCACAGCTTGCCGCGACCATCGCCAACGCCATCGCAGCGGAACATGTAAAGCGCCGGGCAGGGCAATCGCTCGCCGATACGGCAGAAGCCACGGAATGGCTATCGCGGCAGATCGACGACCTCACTGCCAAGGTGCGCGACGCCGATACCAAGGTCGCCAATTTCCGCGTCGAGAACGACATCTTCTCGGGTGGTGGTACCAACGGGACAAGCCTGTCCGACCAGCAGCTCAGCGACATTGCCAAGCAGGTCACCGACGCGCAGGCGCGCAAGAGCACTGCGCAGCAACGCGCCGACCTCATCCGCCAACTGCTCAAGGCCGGTCAGCCGATCGATGCCATCCCCGATGTGTCGGCGAGCCTCGTCGTCCAGCAGCTCACGCAAACCAAGGCGACGCTGCAGGGTGATCTCGCCCAGCGCTCCGCCACGCTTCTGCCGAGCCATCCGACGATCAAGGCGCTGAGCGCCCAGGTCAGGGAGATCGACAAGCAGATCGCCAACGAGGCACGCCGCATCGCCGAGGGCCTGGACGCGCAGGTCAAGATCGAAACGGGGCTCCTCGCCTCGCTTAACGATGACCTTGCGCGGGCCAAGGTGACCTCTTCCGATCAAACCCGCGACACCGTCGCGCTCGATAGCCTGCTGCGCGAAGCGAAGGCACAGCGCGACCTTCTCGACTCCTACCTGCTGCGCTACCGCGACGCCGCCTCACGAACAGATGCCGGCTCGGCACTTCCCGATGTGCGCGTCATCACCGAAGCGGCTCCCGCCGTTTCGCCTGCCTCGCCCAAGGTCGCGCTGACGCTCGGAGCGGTCGCCTTCGTGGCTTTGGCGCTTCAGGTTGGCGCCGTGCTGTTCGGCGAGTTGATGTCGGGTCGCGCGGTCTATGATCGGAATGCCGTGCGCCCGGTGATGGCGACGGAAGGCGAGCCTGAAGTCGCGCTTGCTGAGGAGACCGGAGAACCGGAGCCGAAGGAGCCTGTGGTCGCCACGCCGCGCCGCAGCATGCGCATTCCACCGCATGCCTTCGAGCCAGAAACTGCGGAGTTCCCGGAACACCCCGCCGATCCCGAATTCGATTTCGACGTCCAAAACACTCCGCTTGCCGCTGAGCATATCGCGGCGGCTGAAGCCGAGCTCGAACTCTCCAATCTGTCCGCCGATATCGCGATCGGCCGCGTGCGGATCGTGCTGCTTGCCGCTGTTGCGCAGGCCCGCGACGCCGCGGTGGTTGCCGATATGCTCGTCGCCGACGCTATGCGGCGCGGACTGTCGGTCTGCCGCATCGACGCCGGCTCGGGGCGCCTCTCGGATATGGCAGGCATCACCGACCTTTGCGCCGAAACGGCGAGCTTCGGCGACGTCGTCCACAAGGTCCGCGAGGGTCTGGCGGAGGTGCCTTGGGGCAGCCTGCAGTCACTGGAGCGCCGTTCCATGCGGCCGGTCACTCTGATCGAGGCGCTTTCCGATATCTACGAAGTCGTGGTCGTCGCTACCGGACGCGTCGGACTTGGGTCGAGCCTGCCCGTATTCGCCGGTGTCAAGGGACGGCTCGTACTGGTCAAACAGCGGGCCACGCCGGAACTGGCAACCGAAGCGGCCTCCGCAGATGCCGGAGCGCTCGGCTTCGAGGTGGCGCAGGCCATCGCCGTGCCGGAACTCCAGACCGCCGTTGCCTGATGGGTGCGCTGCGCTACGCGGCCATCCGCGGCATGTTCGAACTCCTCTGGGCCTCACATCTTACCGGGCTGATCCGCGCGTTGTCGAAAGCCCGCGGCGTGATCTTCACGCTGCATCGGGTGCTGCCTGACGACCCGGCAGATTTCTCCCCCAACGCCATCCTGCAGGTTCGGCCGGATTTTCTCGACTACGTGATCAAGCGCGTCCGTGCGCTGGGTCTCGACATCGTCGACATGGACGAAGCGGTGCGCCGTATCGAGTCGACCGGCCTCGAGCGCAAGTTCGTAGTCTTTACGTTCGACGATGCGTATCGCGACAACTTGCGCTACGCGCTCCCCGTTCTGCGGCGCAACCAGTGCCCGTTTACGCTCTACGTCCCAACCGCGCTGGTAGATGGTGTGGGCGAGGTCTGGTGGCAGGCGCTCGAAGATATCATCGCCGCCCAACAGGCAATCGCCGTGCCGGGGGATGACGGCGAGACCGAGTATCTCGGTTGCGAGACCGTCGAAGAGAAGAACGCCGCGTACGATCTGGTCTATGCGCGCATGCGACAAATGCCCGAGCCTGCGCGCGTCGCGCTGATCCGTGAACTCGCAGCACAGTACGACTTTGACCTCGTCGCACAGTGCAGGGCGCTGATCATGAATTGGACCGAGTTGCGCGGCTTCGCCAAGGAGCAACTCTGCACGCTCGGGGCGCACACCGTGCACCACTACGAACTGGCCAAGCTGCCGGAGGACCAGGCCCGCCGCGAAATCGAACAATCGCTGCGCGTGATCAAGGCGCAGTTCGGCGACACGCCCCGGCACCTGAGCTATCCCATAGGCGGCACGGCCTCGGCCGGTCCGCGCGAATACGCGATGGCCAAAGAACTGGGCTTGCGGTCGGCAGTTACGACAATCCCGGGCGGTGTCTATCGCCATCACCGCGCCAATATCCACGCCCTGCCGCGCGTTTCTTTGAACGGGCACTACCAGGCCCGCCGCTATGTCGACGTTTTCGCGACACCCACCGTGTTTACGCTGATGGGCAAGCGGGGCTGATTTGCTTCCGCCCGCCGCCGCTCGCATAGTGGCGCATCTCGCAGGGTGAAAATGATGCGCATTTCCTCGTTTGTGTTTTCGGTTCTTGTTCTCGTCTCGCTGTCCGGTATAGCGCTGGCGCAGGTAGCGGCCAGCGGCGCAGCGCAATCGCCGGGCTTCGTGCCTTCGGGCGAAGTCTTCCGATCTAGCGATTTCATGGCGCGAAACAACGCCTTCGACAATCAGATCCGGGACATCGTCGCCTCGGGCGCGTTCGACGAGAGCATCGACTCGTGGACCGCCTCGGTCGCCACGGCAGTCGCGTCGGTATCAGCGGCCGAAACCGTTCGCGATGCTCTCAAGAAACTCGACTACGAGACGCTGGTCTTGATCAAGGCCGGCAACCAGGTCTGCTTCCGCGTGGACTGCGCGGGTCAACCCGAAACCTTCGTGCGTGAACTGGCAGGCTATATCATCGACCTGCAGAACAAACTTGCGGCCGATGTCAGCAGGCAGGCCCTGGAGAACCAGGCGCGGATCAACTCTGACAACTCCGCCTTCGCATCACGGGCGTCCATGGGCTCGTTCGCGGTGGCGATCCTGGCGCTGCTGGTCAACGGTTGGGTCAACCGCGAGAAATTGCGGCCGAAGAAGCAGGTCGCGGCGATCGGCGCCTAGTCCGGCAGCGACATCCAGCGCACGACCATTGCCGCCGGCACGAACCACAGCGCGCCGAGCACCGCCGTGACCAGCACGGCTGCAAGGCCGGGTAGGGAAGCAATCCACCCCCCGATGGCGATTGCGATGGCGAGCGGATAGACGATCAGGATCACGACC